>NVRM01000049.1 GCA_002400885.1 Flavobacteriaceae bacterium | reverse complement strand
GTTTCTGAAGCGGGTGAAGAAGCGGCTATTATTGGGAGCTCCCAATTGTTTGTTCCTTCGTTTTGGAAGGAGATAAAAAATGATTTACCAGAATATTAAGGCTCAACTTTGAAATAGCGTATTTATTTTGTAACTTACTAAAAATAAGTTGATTATGAACCACTCAAGTGTTGTAAGTTATTTTAATGACCTAAATACATCTGGTCAAGAAAAGCTATTGAGAGAATTTCAGGCTCTTTCAATTTCAGGTAATTATTCAAAGTTAATCCAAATTCGTGGAGATGCACTGGATGATAAAAGAGCTGAATGCCCTTATTGCGAGAGCTCACATTATATAAAAGCAGGTATTGACAAGAAAAGTAGACGTTATAAATGTAAAGGTTGTCTACGAACTTTTACTGAGTTTACAGGTACATGGCTATCAGGTATCCATGTTAAAAATAAAATCCCAGCCTTTATTAAAACCCTAGAATTGAGCTTAAGTTTAATAAAAACTGGAAAAAGCCTTGATATAAACCCAGGAACAGCTTTTAGGTGGCGTCATCGATTTTTATCAGCGATGAAACAGAGTTCTACTTCCTGTTTTAAAGGGATTACTGAGAGTGATGAAACCTTTTTTTTACATAGTCAAAAAGGAAAAAAGTGTTTAGAAAGATCTCCTAGAAGTAGATCTAAAAAAAAGAAGGCTGGTATCACAAAAGAGTATGCCACTGTATTAACAACTCAAGATCGAGGACAGTTATGCATCTCTAAATTTACAAATATGGGTAGAATTACCAAAAAAAACATTAAAGAGGCTATTGGAGAAATGCTCAATCATAGAACGGTGTTTTGCTCTGATGGGCATAGTAGTTTTACTGGGTTTACTAAGGACTTACAACTAGAACATCATGTTTTAAATAGCCGTAAAAATCAACGAGTTAAAGGAGTTTATCATGTTCAACATATTAATAGCCTACATAGTCGGTTGAAAACATTTTGTAATGTGAAATTAAAAGGTGTTTCTACAAAATATCTTCAAAAATATTTAAACTGGCAAGCTATTAAAGACCTCTATAGAAAAGAAGTAGACTGGTGCTCTACCGTTTTTAAACACTCTATGGGACAASSTRAAGMWGYKGMWATWWWTGGRARYWYYCAAKYGKWWKWTSMTKYKWTTTKKMWRRARAYRMWAAATGNATNTTRMSMSAATATTAATAAGAAAATAAACCAACCATTTATTTTATAAACCACTAAAACAAAAAANTGCTCACTATCATCATAGTGAGCATTTTTAACATCTAACCAAATTTAGATTATTTCTCCTATTACAGGTCTTTTAAYMGCCCTGATATTAGAAGTATTGTAACCTGAGAACTTTTTCATGTAGTGCTTAATGGTAGTACCATAAGCATCTTCAAATGCATAACTCCCTCCWGTTCTCAGGAATTTTTTTACGTTTCCGGCTCCTGCTAAATGTGCTGCTGCYAAAATACCAGATTCTGTTATTTTAACGCCATTTATGCGTTTACCTACRCTTCGTTTTATATCTCTTCTTAAAATCCATTTGTTTAAGGAACACAAGGCTATAAAAGCATCTTCTTGTAGTTCYGGGGTGTTTAAGAACTTATTAGTGTCGTATATTTTAAATCTTTTCAAGGTGGACTTTCCAAATTGATATTTTCCTAAATAGCCCAAGCTATTAACTACGGAGTATCTTCCTTGAGATTCTTTAAAAGCTACAGCTTCTTTAAATCCCACAAATGCATTTCCTGCAAATGGTATTTGGGAGGTCTCTTCTTGCGAACTGTGGTCCATTGCTAAAACCGTACTTATGGTGTTTTCGTTATAAGTAACAGTATAAATGGATTTGTTTTCTTCTTTCGTTAGTGCTATGAACGAAAATAGCAGTGTCACAATAATTGTATACAGTATATGTTTTTTCATCATTTTCAGGGTTTTAGGTTAAAATTTCCCTTTAAATTTTCGAGGTGCAAAGATATACAATTATTTTAAATTAACAAACGTTCAGTGGTTTTTTATATTTTTTGTTGTTTTTCTTGCTAATAAATTAGTTTGTAGTTGATTATCGGTGAACCCCCTGTGTGTTTAGCCATTGTTGATATTTGGCAGCATTTCTATTGTGTTGCGACAACGTTTTCGCAAAAACATGTTTTCCTGGGGTGTCAATATTCGCACACATATAAAAATAAGAGTGCTTGGTAGGATTTAGGACTGCAGCTATAGAAGAGATGTCTGGCATACCAATAGGGCCTGGAGGCAATCCACTTATTCTATAAGTATTGTAGCGAGAGTCTATCTTTAAATCCTTTAACAATACACGTTTTATGATGGTCTCTTGACCTCTTAGTTCTTTAATTGCATAAATGACGGTAGGGTCTGCTTGTAATGGCCAGCGGTTATTCAATCGATTTAAATACAACTGTGCTACTTCTGGGCGCTCACGTACCGCTGCAGTTTCTTTTTGGACAATCGATGCCAAGGTGCTTACTTCAAGTGGTGATAGTCCCTGTTTTTTTGCTTGTGCTTTTCGATTGCTATTCCAAAAACGATGGTATTCTTTCAACATGCGTTTTTTAAACTTGTCCGCGGATGTGTTCCAATAAAATTGATATGAATTTGGAATATACATAGCGATGGCTGTCTCGGCATTAAAATTGTTCTTCGCTAAGAAAGTAGGATCCTTGAATGCGGTAAGTATGCTGATGGAATCTGCTTCGATTTGCTCAGAAATTCTTCCTGCGAGCTTTTCTAAGGTATCCTGGTTGTTAAAAGATACTTTTAAAGCCTGCTGGTTACCGCTTCTCAATAAATTAATCAAAGCGTTGTTATGCATCCCTTTTTTAATCAGGTATCGGCCTGGTTTTATTTTAGAAGGATAGTTTTTCTTTTGAGCGACCCAATCTAAGGGTTTTACACGCTTTACAAACGGCCGTATTAATTGTTGGACTTCTTGATACGTGGCATTGGAAGGGATGTATAAATAGCCTTCTTTTACCGTATTTGGCTTGTATATTTTACTGTAATAACTATGAGCCAAGACACTTGCCATAATAAGTATTAAGGCGGTCAATAGTAGGAGGAGTTTCTTTTTATTCATGAGTGTTGATCAACTGAAATAATAATTCGTTTTTATAAGTTTTGTTACTGTAGATCCAATCTTTTTTACAAGCAATTTCTTGGAATTCAAGTTTTGAGAAAAGTTGGATACTCCGAAGGTTGTCCGAAGTGATGTTTGCATATAATTGATGCAATTGTAATTTGTTAAAACTGTAGTGTATCAAAAGAGCGAGTGCTTCTTTGGCATAACCATATCCTTCAAATTCAGGAAGGACTAAGATGCCAATTCCTGCCCTGTGATGTACGGGGTTAAAATCAAACAAATCAATCATACCTATAGGCTGTTGGTTTACTTCTATTACAAAGCGTTGTTGAAGCGCCTCGTATATAGTTTGTCCGGCATTGGCGATGTATTGTTTGAGCGTAAACTTAGAAAAGGGAGCCATTGTACCACTGACTTCCCAGAAATCTTCATTGTTTTCCGATTGCAACAAGAAGTCGAGGTCTTCGGGCTCTAAAGCACGCAATACTATATGTTGTCCTTTTAAAAATGCCATTAGTAGGTAATTATTCCTTTAAAACTATACACAGCAGGTCCCGTTAAAAACACGTTTGTATAACCATCATCCTCTAGGTCGAAGGAAACGTTTAAGAGTCCTCCTTCTACCTGTAGGTCGATACTAGTAGCAGTGGTTTTTTCTAAGCTATGTGCCACCAATGCTACGGCTGTAACACCTGTTCCACAAGCCAATGTTTCGTCCTCTACACCGCGTTCATACGTGCGGACTCTAAAATGTGCATCCCCTGTTTGGGTGACAAAATTAATGTTAGATCCTTCCTCGAGGTAGAGTTCCCCATAACGGATAGCAGCACCTTTTTCTTTTACATTTACCAAGGCTACATCCTCGCAGAATTGTATGTGATGTGGTGATCCTGTATCTAAAAAACTATACCCTTCATAATGAGTAAAAAGACTGATGTCTCCCATTTGTAAACTCACAACACCTTCTTTGATAGTAGCTTTGTGTAAGCCGTCAGCAGCATCAAAAGTAGTTTTTTTATCAATCACACCTAGCATCTTTGCAAAAGCTACGGTACATCGGCCACCATTTCCACACATACTTCCAAGACCTCCATCGGCATTAAAATACACCATCTTAAAATCGCTCTTGTCAGCGTTTTCCAACAGGATTAATCCGTCGGCACCGACACCAAACCTACGGTCACATAGTTTGCTAATTATTTTTTTATTATCTTTAGGAAAACCCAACAATCTATTATCGATCATTATAAAGTCATTTCCAGTTCCCTGATATTTGTAAAATTCTAGTTCCATTAGTGCAAATGTACTAAAAATAGAAATGTTTTTTACACCCTTTGATGTGGGTTTTTTCAATTGTTAAAATGCGTTAAGAATTCGTTAACGGTAGTTAAAGATTGGTTTCTTATATAATTTTAAGCTTACTTTTGAGTAAAACGCTAATAAGTTAGATCCCCTAAAACAAAAATATTATGAAGAAAATTGGAGAGATATTGTTGATTTCAATGTTAGGAGGTGCGCTCACCTTAGGAGCGTATGTTACTTTAGTGGAGTCAAACACCGTAAGAGAAAATACGAGGAGTCAACTAGAACAAGGAGATTCAATTGTGAATRCAACTTTTAAYCCTACTAAAAGGRCATCGTTTGAAAATACAGATTTYACACATGCAGCTGCTCAAACYTTAAATGCAGTGGTGCATGTTAAAAAYACYGCCATTAGCTCTAGYGTAGACCCTTTTACAGARTATTTTCATGGRCAAACRCATCGTTTTMAGAAAARAKCTCARATAGGAACRGGTAGTGGAGTGATCATTTCTTCSGATGGTTATATTATTACAAACAACCATGTGATCGATAATGCAACGGAAATAGAGATTACYATGGACAATAAAAAAACCTATATCGCRGAATTAATAGGWACGGATGTTAAAAACGACATCGCTTTGGTSAAAATAAAAGGAAGTGATTTTCCTTATGTTACTTTTGGAAACTCGGACGATGTAAAAGTAGGCGAGTGGGTGTTGGCCGTTGGGAATCCGTACAACCTTACTTCAACCGTTACAGCGGGTATTATTAGTGCAAAAGGACGTGATTTACGTGGGAATTCTTCCATCGATTCGTTTTTGCAAACCGATGCCGCTGTAAATCCAGGGAATAGCGGAGGCGCATTGGTAAATATACGAGGGGAACTTATAGGGATTAATACTGCCATCTCTTCGCAAACAGGCTCCTTTATAGGCTACTCTTTTGCAGTGCCTTCTAATATCGCAAAAAAAGTAATAGAAGATATCATGGAATACGGAACCGTACAACGTGCGTTGATAGGGATTTCTTATAGTGTGAAAGGAGATGATCATTTTGAAGGGGTGAAAATAGGTGAAATCACACCTGAGGGAGGTGCAGATAGAGCAGGGCTGAAAAAAGGAGACATTATCACCAAGATAAATGAAGTAAAAATTACCGAGTTTTCAGATTTAAGCGGTCAGTTAAGTGCGAAACGACCTGGAGACGATTTATTAGTGACGTTTATAAGAAATGGAACGGAAATGGTAAAAAGGGTAACCTTGACTAAAAACACCTTCAAAGAATTAAAGGTATTGGGATTGATCTTAAAAGATGTGGAGCTAAAAGAAGCTACGAAGCATCAATTAAAAGGAGGGGCTAAAATTGAATCGGTGTCTAATAGAGATCTTATTAATTTAGGTGTAGAGAAAGGGTTTATCATTGTGAAAATTAATAAAAAAGAAGTGCGGAGTGCCGATGATGCCATTCATATTATTTCAAGTAAATATGGCAAGGAAGTGATGTATATAGAAATGATGAATAATGATGGGCAAATAGAAAGGTATGTGTTTAGATAAATAGGATACTTTTATGATTTGTGTAAATCCTTTCCGTTTGGAGAGGATTTTTTTTATGAAAAATAGGTTACGAAAACGTTTGAAATGGCTACTTTTGACCCCGACAATAATAACGATAATTAAAACACACAACAATGCAACACACGGAAGTGTACGAAAAAGAACTTGCTTTTCAGACCAAGCGCCGGAGAGCAACCGTCAATTTTATTAAAATTATTAGCGATTATTGGTATGATGATACCATTGAACTTATTCTTTTCAGGAATCAATTATTGGATAGAAATGTAAGTGAAATTCTGTCGCTACTTGAATATGCAGGTCATTTTGTAGAAAAACCTATTTCTATTTTCGATGCGCTAGAAATGGCAAAAGCAATCGGGAAATTAGACTTGCCACCCTCCAAATTGGATATAGGTAAATTGGTCTATGAGTTCCATTCCTGTGATACGTCTATAGATGTGTTTATCGCCGAGAAGTTAATTGCAGCTGAGAAAGTAGTGCATTTTGAGCCAAGAGATGTAGTTTTATACGGGTTTGGTCGAATAGGTAGATTACTTGCTCGTGAATTAATGGCGAGGACAGGAAAGGGGAATTTAATGCGTTTGAGAGCGATTGTAACTCGTGGGGAAATCACGGAAACGGTGTTGGAAAAAAGAGCTTCTTTGTTAAGAGATGATTCTGTACACGGAGAGTTTAGAGGCTCTGTAAGCATCGATTTTGAAAATTCGTCACTTATTATTAATGGATCCACTGTCAAAATGATATCGGCGAACAAGCCGGAAGAAATCGATTATACGAAGTACGGCATACAGGATGCCTTAATTATAGACAATACAGGTGCTTTTAGAGATAAAAAAGCATTGGATAGGCATTTAAAATCTAAGGGAGCAAGTAAGGTATTGGTCACGGCTCCTGCAAAAGGAATTCCAAATATTGTATATGGGGTAAATCATCAAGAGCATTCTCCGGATACTGTGGATGTCTTTTCTGCAGCCTCTTGTACAACCAATGCGATCACGCCTGTGTTAAAAGCTATAGAGGAAAGTTTTGGAATTGTAAATGGACATTTGGAAACGATTCACGCCTATACCAATGATCAAAATTTAGTGGATAATATGCACAGTAAATACCGTAGAGGACGTGCAGCAGCACTAAATATGGTGATTACTGAAACGGGGGCTGGTAAGGCCGTAGCAAAAGCCTATCCTATCTTAGAAGGTAAATTAACCTCTAATGCGATTCGTGTACCTGTTCCAAATGGCTCTTTGGCTATTTTGAATTTGAGAATTGAAAACGCTGCTAGTAAAGAGTCAGTAAATCAGGCGGTCAAAAGCTATGCTTTGGAAGGAAGTTTGGTAGAACAGATTAAATATTCCATGAGTAACGAATTGGTGTCTTCAGATATTGTAGGGACCGCTTCTCCTTCTATCTACGATAGTAATGCCACCATTGCTACTGCCGATGGAAAGAACATTGTGCTTTATGTGTGGTATGATAATGAGTATGGATATAGTCATCAAGTGATGCGATTGGCACGCTATGTGTCAAAAGTGAGAAGGTTTACTTTTTATTAGTCAGATACATTTTTAATATTATAAACCGATTCTGTTTCAGCTTCGGTTTTTTTGTATATTTTCGCCTTATATTAAGATACAATACCTGTAAATATGACATCAATTTTAGCCGAAATTCAAGCCTTAAGAACGGAATTAAGAGAATATAATTATCAATACTATGTATTGGACAATGCGAGTGTCTCTGATTATGAATTTGATATGAAATTGAAAGCACTGGAAACGTTGGAAAAAGACAATCCCCAGTACTTTGATAGCAATTCACCAACCCAACGTGTAGGGGGTGAAATCACCAAGAAATTTGACAACGTAACACATAAAAACAGGATGTATTCCCTAGATAATTCGTATTCCATGGAGGATTTATTGGATTGGGAGAAAAAGATTCAAAAAATGTTGGGGACTGATAAGATTGAATATACCTGTGAATTAAAATTTGACGGTGCTTCTATCAACCTAACTTTTGAAAAAGGAATCCTGGTAAGTGCTGTTACCAGAGGGGATGGTTTTATGGGGGACAATGTCACCGCAAATATTAAAACTATAAAGTCGATTCCTTTAGTTTTAGGAGATGCATTTTTAACTGATTTTGAAATTAGAGGAGAAATTATTTTACCCTTGGAAAGATTTCATAAAATGAATGAGGAGCGTGTAGCAGCTGGTGAAGAGCCCTATCGAAATCCTAGAAATACGGCGAGTGGTAGTTTAAAACTACAAGATAGCGGAGAAGTTTCTAAACGCCAATTGGATTGTTTGTTATACCACGTGGTGGATGCAAATAATACGTATAAAACACATTTCGAAACCTTAAAAGTAGCACGTTCTAAAGCGTTTAAGGTGCCACAGGAAATAGCTTTGTGCAAAAGTATTGTGGAAGTATATGCCTATATCGAACAATGGGCTGCCAAGCGTCACGACTTGCCTTATGAGACGGATGGAATTGTGATAAAAGTGAATGACTTACATCAGCAAGATGAACTAGGGTTCACTTCTAAAGCACCACGATGGGCCATCGCTTATAAATTTAAAGCAGAGCAAGTAAGTAGTATCTTACATAAAATCACCTATCAAGTAGGCCGTACTGGGGCCATTACTCCGGTGGCTAATTTGGAACCTGTTCAGTTAGCAGGAACTACGGTAAAACGTGCTTCTTTACACAATGCAGACCAAATTGCAAGATTAGATATTCGTGAAAATGACACGGTGTTTGTGGAAAAAGGGGGAGAAATTATCCCTAAAATTGTAGGTGTAGATCTAGATAAACGCCCAGCAGATTCTCTACCAACGGTATATAGTAAGACCTGTCCAGACTGTTATACAGATTTAGTCCGTACGGAGGGAGATGCCAAGCATTATTGTCCTAACACGTATGGCTGTCCTACACAAATTACAGGCCGTATTCAGCATTTCATCAGTCGTAAAGCTATGAATATAGACGGTTTAGGAAGTGAGAGTGTTGCACTTTTATTTAAAGAAGGAATGCTGACAAGTTATGCCGATTTGTATGATTTAAAAGTAGCCGATATAATCCCATTGGAGCGTATGGCGGAGAAATCTGCTAAAAATATGATCGCAGGAATTGAGGCGTCTAAGCAAATTCCGTTTGAAAAAGTGTTGTTTGCCTTGGGGATCCGATTTGTAGGGGAAACTGTAGCAAAGAAATTAGCCAAGCACTATAAATCCATTTTTAACTTAATGATTGCAAATACAGACGATTTAATCGAGGTAGATGAAATAGGGGAGCGTATTGCAGAAAGTGTGGTGGAATTTTCGAATGATTTAGGGAATATTGAATTGGTAAATCGTTTAAAAATTTACGGTTTACAATTGGAAATAATAGAAGATGAAAATTCCAATGTCTCAGAATTACTTGCGGGTAAAACCTTAGTGGTTTCAGGGGTGTTTGAAATCTTATCTCGAAATGATTTAAAGAAAAATATTGAAAGCCACGGAGGAAAAGTAGGCAGTTCTATTTCTAAAAAAACCAGCTATGTAGTGGCCGGTAAAAACATGGGACCTAGTAAATTGGAAAAAGCAGAGAAATTGGGGATATCCATTATTTCTGAAGAAGAATATATGGCAATGGTGGGCTTGGATAAGTAAAGGCTGTTTATTAGTGACTGGTGACTGAGACTTTGTAGTATTGGCTGAATGCTGTACCGTGATATTATAAAAAACGCACTGACTTCTTTTCAGAAATCAGTGCGTTTTTTTCAAAATAGAGGTCCTTATGTTTAATTAAAAGGAACGCGAAGGAATTAATGTACTATTAATTCCTGTTATTTTGGGTCTTATAATTAATAAGACATCTTAACGATCGTAGAAACTACCTCAGGAGTTAAGGTGCCGTTTTCTCCCATTTTAAGCCAACCTCTGTCTGTAAAACGTTTCGCAATTAATTCTGCGGTTCCTTCATAATCAGCGGTGTAATCTGATAGTTTAGTGTCAATACCTAAAGATTTAAAAAATTCGGTGGTTTTTTGGATTCCAGCTTTTGCTCTTTCTTCCATAGTCCCTTCGGTAACGTCCCAAACACGGGTAGCGTATTGTGCTAATTTTTCTTTTTTACTGTCTAGGTTCTGCGTGTAATGACTCTCTGTAATAATAGCCAATGTACGTGCGTGATCTATAGCGAACAAAGCCGTTAATTCGTGTCCAATCATATGGATTCCCCAATCTGAAGGAACACCTTGAGATAGTAAACCGTTCAATGCCATAGTACAAGACCACATAAAGTTACTTGCAGCTTCATAATCACTAGGATTTTTTAATATTTTTGGTGCTACTTCTATGATGGTTTGTAGTACGCTTTCTGCAAATCTATCTTGTAAATTAGCTCCTACCGAGTAGGTGATGTATTGCTCTAACACATGTACAAAAGCATCGGCGAGTCCATTTGACAATTGTCTTTGTGGAATGGATTTAATAACCGTCGGGTCTAAAATTGAAAACAACGGAAACAAACCTGGTCCTCCCATGGCATATTTTTCTTTGGTTTCAGCTCTTGTGATAACCGCTCCAGAATTCATTTCAGAACCTGTTGCAGGTAAGGTCAGTACTGCACCAAAAGGCATCCCTACTTCTGTGCGGATGTTTTTTGTTAAAATATCCCATGGAGTCTCTCCATCGTACAAGGCTGCGGCTGCTAAAAATTTAGTTCCATCGATCACAGATCCACCACCTACGGCTAATAAGAAGGTGATTTTTTCTGATTTGATGATACTCAAAGCCTCCATCAATACTGCGTATTCAGGGTTTGCAGGAATGCCTCCAAACTCAATTACTTTGTGTGATGTTAACGCCTCGGTTACTTGCTCATAAATCCCGTTTTTCTTGATGCTTCCTCCTCCGTATAATAAAAGAACTTTTGCATCTGCAGGGATTTTGTTGGCGATATTTTCTATTTGTCCTTTTCCAAATAATACATTGGTAGGATTGTGTAAATTAAAATTATTCATGGGTACTTATTCTATTACTGTAATTAAATCTTTCATACTTTTACGAACTTTGGGAAGGTTTACTAACCAATCGTTTTCGGCATCTCTATAGCCTAATGGTAACATAACGGCACTGCGAAGTCCTTTGGCTCTTAAACCTAGAATTTCATCCAATTTGTCGGCGTCAAATCCTTCAATAGGGGTACAGTCTACTTTTTCTTCTGCTGCAGCAAACATGGCCGCACTAAAAGCAATATAAGCTTGCTTAGCAGCATGGATAAAGTTTGTTTCATCATCTTGCTGAGGGTACATACCTAATAGCATTTGTCTATAGTTTTCCCATCCTTCGTTTTTAAATCCACGAATTTCGTTTGTCAAGTCAAACATATAGTTAATACGGTCTTCTGTGTAGGTGTCCCAAGCAGCAAAGACTAATAAATGAGAACAATCTGTAATCATAGATTGGTTCCAAGAGATAGGTCTAATTTTTTCTTTAAGCTCTTGGTTTTTAATCACCAAAATTTCAAATGGTTGTAATCCACTTGAGGTAGGAGCTAAGCGTGCAGCTTCTAAAATAAGGTTTACTTTTTCTTCAGAAACGGTTTTTCCGTTCATCGCTTTGGCAGCATAGCGCCATTTTAAGGTTTCTATTAAATTCATATTTCTTTTTGTGTTATTTTGATGCTATTATTTCAATAGTATTGGATTCTATTATCTGTATTTTTGACCCTGTTGAATTTGCCATTACAATCATTGCTTTAGCAATAGTGTCCGCATAAATCAACCGGTATTTTTTGAGTCCTCCTTGTAATAAAGGCTGACATATAGCGAGGATGTTTTTCCAAATGGTTTCTCCTATTCTCGTTTGATTTCGCAGCCCTACAATAAGTGATGGACGTAAAATATAGGTATGATCTAGACCCATATTTAACACAGCTTCTTCCATTTCTCCTTTGGTTCTGTTGTAAAAAATACGACTGTTTTTATCGGCTCCTAAAGCGGAAATAACGATAAAAGTAGCAATGTTATGTGCCTTGCATAGGTTTGCGGCCGCTACAGGGATTCCATGATCTATTTTTTTATAAATAGTACTGTCGCTTGTTTTGTCTTTGGTCGTTCCTATGCAACAGAATAACTCATCCGCTTTAAAGTAGGTGGAAAATTGAGAGAGCTCTAATAAATCTCCTATATGTTGACTTACTTTTGAAGGTAAATTGTCAATTTTACTCCTTGAAATTAAAACAATTTTTTCGTACCGTGTATCCTCAATTAATTTTTCTAATAGGAGAGAACCCGTAAGTCCTGTTGCTCCTAATATAATGGCTGTTTTTCCCATAAATTGATTTATTAATAAACGTTCATTCTTTTTAGGGTTGGTTTTTTATAGCTTTATGCTATCCCAAGCGGCTTTAAATGCTATTTTTAATTGCTCTTGATCCAAAATAAAATCGCCACGTTTGTGAGAAGATAGTAAAAAGGTGAGCGGGTAAATGGCATTTGCATACAAAATATGCGAAGCTATTGGCTTGATGATTTCTTCTTGTTGTCCTCGTTCCCATAACTGTAATAAGGGCTTAAAATACTCCAATGCTTCTTCCCTTATTTTTGAGTCTATCATGGGAGTGGTCTCACATTGTGCTAAAAACGAAGAGGCACAGGTTTGCTTTATTTTGTAATTGGCAATGTTAAACCAAATCAATTCAAAGCCTTTTTTTACAGGCATGGATTCATGGTAGTTTACAAAGGCTTCTTCTGTAAATGCTATTTTAGAATTGATATATAATTGATTAATCAAATCTTGCTTACTCTTAAAGTAGAGGTAAATAGTCGCTGGTGATACGCCCGCTAATTTTGCGATTTTTGACATAGGAGCAGCATGAAAACCGTTGTTGTTCACTAGGTTAAGCGTTGCTTCTAGCAGTGCTTCTCGTTTTTGACTACTCTTAGTTCTCATTGTTGGCTGGTGTAGTGGAAGTTGCAAATCGTACAAAATAAATCCCCAAGGCAATGAGTAAAAACTGTACAAACAATCTTATAATTGCAGCACTATGTGTTCCCATGGCAGGTGTCTCTGTAAATAAATCGGCAACATGAACAGGTAAAAAAGACAACATAAGTAATAGGTAGGCCCATGCAGAAAACTGTTTCGTTTTCGGAATTAATAAGCCAATTCCTATAATGATTTCTAAGACGCCACTTGCATAAATAACAAAGGGTTTAAAAGGTAAAAAAGCAGGAACAAAGGGGAGGTAAAATTCCATATTCATAAAATGTTGGACTCCTCCAAAAATCAGAAACAAAGCGATGAATATTCTGAATAATACTGTAAAGATTTTTTTGACCATAGTTGGGTGTTTTTTTTGACAAAGGTACAAAAACTTTCTAAAAAGAATGAACATTCATTTTAGAATTATACAATTTTTAACAATTRACCTTTTAWTACCGCTATTTAATAAGGCAGATTGACTTGTTATAAATGAAGGCATACAACGTRTTTTTRTTTTATAAATAATAGCGGATATGAAGGGGYTGTTGTTTCGATGTGTATTTTTATCGGTATTGTAACAACGGGATGATCTNYTTTTTAAATAGAGAGGTARCTAATGTATTTMAAAACGGCTAGTCGCCATTAGTGGGGNTRAAAACAGGCTGTTTAATAGCNWTTTTTTNNNWAAGGTGTTAATTAAGGATGCRTTTTTAGTACATAATGACTTCGTTACTRCTTTTTACGGAACTAGAATTCCTTTYTTATTTAAACCNAAAAAAAAGTGCCTTCTTTCGAAAGCACTTTAAARTTTTATTTTAAGAAAATTACTTACTCTTTAGTTGTTTCTTCGTTTTTCTCAATGCGGATGGTTAGCTCTTTGGAGTCTTTATTTAAATCCATAAAAATACTATCACCTTCGGAAAGTGTTGAGTTCACTATTTCTTCTGCCAAAGCGTCTTCTATGTATTTTTGAATGGCTCTTTTTAGAGGCCTTGCTCCATACTGCTTGTCAAATCCTTTATCAGCGATATAGTCTTTGGCTTCGCTGGATAAGTGCAAGGTGTAACCAATACCTTCGATACGCTTTAATAATTTTGCTAATTCAATGTCAATAATTTTATGAATATCGTCACGATCTAGGGTGTTAAAGACGATCACATCATCAATCCTATTTAAAAATTCAGGTGCAAAAGATTTTTTCAAGGCAGCTTCTATCATGCTTTTTGCATTGGCATCTGCTTGCGCCATTTTAGAATTAGTTCCAAATCCTACACCAGCTCCAAAGTCTTTTAATTGTCTAGAACCGATATTGGAAGTCATGATAATAATTGTATTTCTAAAATCAATTTTTCTACCTAAACTATCTGTTATATATCCATCATCTAAAATCTGAAGTAACATATTAAACACGTCTGGATGTGCTTTTTCTATCTCATCTAATAAAACAATCGCATAAGGTTTACGTCTAATTTTTTCGGTCAGCTGTCCGCCTTCCTCATAACCAACGTATCCGGGAGGCGCTCCGATCAATCTTGAGATCGCAAATTTCTCCATGTATTCACTCATGTCAATTCGAATCAAAGCATCTTCACTGTCAAAGAGTACTGTGGCTAAAATTTTTGCTAATTGCGTTTTTCCAACTCCAGTTTGTCCTAAAAAGATAAAAGATCCAATAGGTTTATTAGGGTCTTTTAAACCTACACGATTACGTTGTATTGCCTTTACGACCTTTTGAACGGCTTCGTCTTGTCCTATGATTTTTCCTTTAATTAATGCAGGTAAGTCATGTAAGCGTTTGCTTTCTGCTTCCGCCACACGATGTACAGGAATACCTGTCATCATGGAGACTACTTCTGCCACATTGTCCTCTGTTACAACCTGTCTGTTTGATTTTGAGTCTTCTTCCCATTTCTGTTGGGCTACGTTCAATTCACCTTCAATACGTTTTTCATCATCTCTCAAGCGTGCAGCCTCTTCGTATTTTTGTGTATTTACCGCTTTGGTCTTTGCTTCTCTAACGCTTTCTAATTCGGCTTCAAGCGCTAACACGTCTTTAGGAACTACAATGTTTGTAATGTGAATTCTAGATCCTGCTTCGTCCATAGCGTCAATGGCTTTGTCTGGTAAAAAACGATCCGTCATATAACGACTCGATAATTTTACACAAGCCTCAATCGCTTCTTTTGTGTAAGTTACACTGTGATGCTCTTCGTATTTATCTTTAATATTATGAAGAATTTCAATGGTTTCTTCTATAGAAGTTGGTTCTACAATTACTTTTTGAAAACGACGTTCCAAAGCACCATCTTTTTCTATATTTGTTCTGTATTCATCGAGCGTTGTTGCACCGATACATTGTATTTCACCTCTTGCTAAGGCGGGTTTTAGCATGTTGGATGCATCCAAAGATCCCGTAGCACCTCCGGCACCAACAATGGTGTGAATTTCATCGATAAACAAGATAATTTCTTGGTTTTTTTCCAATTCATTCATCAAGGCTTTCATGCGTTCTTCGAACTGTCCACGGTATTTGGTTCCTGCTACAAGGCTTGCCAAATCCAAAGAGATAATACGCTTATCGAAAAGAATACGAGAAACTTTTCTTTGTACAATACGCAAGGCTAATCCTTCTGCAATAGCAGATTTCCCTACCCCAGGTTCCCCAATTAACATGGGGTTATTTTTTTTACGTCTACTCAGTATCTGAGAGACTCTTTCGATTTCTTTTTGTCGTCCTACAACAGGGTCTAATTTTCCCTCTTCTGCCATTAAGGTTAAGTCACGACCAAAGTTATCAAGCACGGGTGTTTTTGATTTTTTTTGAGTCGATTTTCCGCTTTTTGTTGGTTCAAATGGATTGGATTTTGAACTTTCAAATTCATCGTCAGATGAAGCTTGGGCTAAAGGTGTTTGAGGGCTATCACCATCCATGTAGTAATTCATAAATATTTTTTTTAATTCATAGTAGCTCACATCAAAATTGCTAAATATTTTTGTGATAGGATCGTTGTCGTTTCTCAAAATACAGAGTAGTAAATGCCCTGTGTTTATAGAGTCGCTTTGGTATAGTTTTGCTTCAAGAAAAGATGTTTTTAATGCTTTTTCAGCTTGTCTTGTTAAGTGAATACTTTTCTTTTGGGTATTGAGTTCCGACAAAAGGTTTGGGGGACTCAATGTCTCCACCTTTTGTTTTAATAAATCCAAGTTGATATTAATCGCATTAAGTATATCAATAGCTTTACCTGATCCTCCACGAAGAATCCCCAACATCAAGTGTTCGGTACCTATAAAATCGTGCCCTAAGCGCTGTGCTTCTTTTTTACTAAAAGTAATTACATCTTTTACTTTTGGAGAAAAATTATCGTCCATAATTCAATTTTTGTAGTAAAGTTAGTAGATTTTTTTTGTTAAACGTACAAAAAGTGAACCACATTTAATAATTAATTCTCTTGAAATGAAAAAAATCAAGAAATGCGACTGATTGTCAGGTGCTTGTTTTTTAAGTAGTCCTATAAGGCATGTTAATAACTAGCATTAAAATGAATGGTGTTTTTTCATTGTAAAACTTGCAAATATTGTATATTGCTAGTTGTTAAAAATCCAAAAAATAAAATCAAAAATTTATGGCAAACGGAGAGAAACTAATTCCTATTAACATAGAAGATGAAATGAAATCAGCYTACATTGATTATTCAATGTCRGTGATWGTTTCACGTGCAYTACCMGATGTWAGAGATGGTTTAAAACCMGTGCATCGTCGTGTYTTRTTCGGTATGCATGAATTGGGTATTAAAGCTACAGGTAGCTATAARAAATCTGCGAGAGTCGTAGGAGAAGTACTGGGRAAGTATCATCCACATGGTGATACATCKGTRTATGATGCMATGGTRCGTATGGCCCARGAATGGAGCATGCGTTAYMGATTGGTWGATGGRCAAGGWAACTTTGGRTCKGTAGATGGTGATAGYCCAGCAGCAATGCGWTATACGGARGTTAGAATGCARAAAGTRTCGGAAGAWATGCTTTCWGAYATYGAWAAAGATACTGTTGATCATAAGTTRAATTTTGATGATACYTTAAAAGARCCAACSGTAWTRCCAACACGTNTTCCYWMSYTKWTWGNTAAATGGAGCTTCTGGAATTGCKGTRGGAATGGCMACWAAYATGGCMCCWCACAAYTTAACMGARGTKATWGATGGTATCATGGCTTATATMGACAATAATGATATTGAGATTTCTGAAYTAATGGAGCATRTAAAAGCACCAGATTTTCCTACCGGAGGTACCATTTATGGKTAYGACGGAGTAAAAGATGCTTTTGAAACAGGACGTGGTAGAATTGTGATTCGTGCCAAAGCGGTGATTGAGGAAGTGAAAGGTCGTGAGTGTATTATTGTTACTGAAATTCCTTATCAAGTGAATAAGGCAGACATGATTAAGAAAACTGCTGACCTGGTAAATGATAAAAAAATAGAAGGTATTTCTAATATTCGTGACGAATCGGATAGGAGAGGAATGCGAATTGTATATATCTTAAAACGCGATGCGATTCCTAATATCGTATTGAATAAATTATATAAATATACCGCTTTACAAACATCGTTTAGTGTTAATAATATATGTTTAGTAAAAGGTCGCCCAGAATTATTGAATCTAAAACAAATGATTCATTATTTTGTAGAGCACCGTCACGAAGTGGTGATTAGAAGAACGCAATTCGAACTGAGAAAGGCGGAAGCAAGAGCACACATTTTAGAAGGACTTATTATTGCAAGTGATAATATTGATGAGGTTATCAAAATTATTCGTGGCTCTAAAAATTCAGATGAAGCACGTGCAAGCTTAGAAAAACGTTTCGAACTATCAGAAATTCAAGCCAAGGCTATTGTAGAGATGCGTTTGCGTCAATTGACAGGGCTAGAGCAAGATAAATTGCGTGGTGAATATGACGAAATCATGGTGTTGATTATTGATCTGAAAGATATTTTAGCGAGCGAAGAACGCAGATTCAATATCATTAAAGAAGAATTAACAACCATTCGTGCTAAATATGGAGATGAGCGTCGTTCTATAATAGAATATGCTGGAGGAAGTATGAGTATCGAAGATATGATTCCTAACTCTAAAGTAGTGGTGACGATTTCACATGCAGGATATGTAAAACGTACCAATTTAGAAGAGTATAAAGTTCAAAATAGAGGTGGACGTGGTCAAAAAGGTGTGAGTACAAGAAATGAAGATTTCTTAGAGCACTTGTTTGTTGGAACCAATCACCAGTACATGTTGTTCTTTACCCAAAAAGGAAAAGTATTCTGGATGCGTGTGTATGAAATTCCTGAAGGAGGGAAAGTTTCCAAAGGACGTGCCATTCAAAATTTAATTAATATAGGGCAAGACGATAAAGTAAAAGCATTCTTGGTGACCGAAGATCTAAAAGATCTCGATTATATCAACAGTCATTATATTATTATGGCAACAAAAAAAGGTCAGGTAAAAAAGACCTTGTTAGAGCAATATTCTAGACCTAGATTGAATGGAATTACTGCCATTACTATTAAGGATGGAGATGAATTACTAGAAGCAAAATTAACCACAGGTGATAGTCAAGTTATGTTGGCATTAAAATCTGGTAAATCTATTCGTTTCGAAGAGAGTAAAACCAGACCTATGGGACGTGGAGCCTCTGGAGTACGTGGTATTTCTTTATCACATGATAAGGATGAGGTCATCGGTATGATTGCGGTGAATGATGTAAATAGTGAAATCTTAGTGGTTTCAGAAAAAGGATATGGTAAGCGTTCTAGTTTGGATGATTATCGCATTACAAACCGTGGAGGTAAAGGTGTTAAAACCATTAACGTTACCGATAAAACAGGAGGTTTAGTAGCCATTAAAAACGTGACAGATGAGGATGATTTAATGATTATTAATAAATCTGGAATTACGATCAGATTGGCAGTGAAAAATTTACGTATCATGGGTAGAGCTACTCAGGGAGTGAAACTTATAGATATCAAAGGTAAAGATTCTATTGCTGCAGTTGCGAAGGTTATGCATGAAGAAGAAGAGGAAGTGCTAGATGAAGAGGAAAATGGCACGGATATTGAAAACACATCAACAGAAGAGGACAACAATCAAGAATAAACAATCAATTCACAAACAATGAGAAAACAATTTATAGTAGTGTCAGCCTTATTAGTAGGGATGGCAGTATCAGCACAAAAAAGCGAGATCAAAACTGCGGAGAAAGCAGTGAAGTCTAGTGATTATCCAGCCGCATTGGCTGCATTGTCTCAGGCAGAAGGTCTTATTACTGAAGGAAATGCTAAAAAATACAAAGCAAAATTTTTATATTTAAAAGCGATAGCTACTTATGCAAATGGAGCAGCTACAGATAATAAAAGTATAGGAAATGCTTTCAATGAAATTATTTCTTACGAAAAAGCAACTGGAAAGAAAAAGTATTCTCCAGAAGTAGGAGGCTTATTAAATACCTTAATTAATAAGGTAGCAGGGAAGTCTTCAGATTTATACAACGAGGCGATTGCGTCTAAGGATTTAGGTACTTTCAAATCTGCAGCTGATGGTTTTAAAGAAGTATTTCTTTTAAGCCCTACGGATACTGCTTTTGTGGAAAATGCAGGAATGGCTTATTTTGCAGCTAAGGAGTATGACAAATCGATGGAAGTGTATAAGTCTTTATTAGATATGGGATACACTGGAATCAAAACGGAATACAAAGCTAAAAATAAAGAAACTGGTGAAGTTCAGTATTTCAATGATGAAAAATCAATGAAATTCCAAGCTAAAATAGGGATGGTTATTGAGCCAGAAACAGTTGTAAAAGAATCACGTAAATCGAGTCTTTTAACCAGAATTGCTAAGATTTATATCGCAAAAGGAGATCATGACAATGCATTAGCTGCAATTGCTGAAGCTCGTAAAGCAAACCCAGAAGATTATAGCTTATTAATTGATGAAGCAAATGTATATTACCACAAAGGAAATACACAAATGTTTAAAGAAAAATTAGAAGAGGCGATCACTATAAATCCTACGGATCCTACTTTATACTACAATGTTGGTGTAATGAATTTAGATCAAAAAAATGTGGATGCTGCAATCAAAAACTTCAAAAAAGCAATTGAGTTAAAACCAGATTATGGTGATGCTTATAACAATATTGGAGCTGCTATGTTACAAAAAGCAGAACCTGTAATTGAAGAAATGAATGCAAATTCAATGAATTTTGATAAGTATGATGCTATTAAAGCAAATAAATTAGATCCAATTTATAAAGAAGCATTACCTTATTACGAAAAATCGTATGAGTTAAGCCCTTCGGATTCTGTAAAAGCAACCTTAAATGGTATTTACGAAAACTTAGAAATGGATAAAAGAGTTGAATAAGCTTTTAGACGTTTTAATTCTTGAAAAGACCTGCATTATTTGCAGGTCTTTTTTTGTTTTATTTCATGAGATTGCCACAGTCGTTCCTTCTTCGCAATGACGGGTACAAAAAAACGCATCCTTTTGTAAAAGGACGCGTTTTTTTAATCAATATAAACTCAGTTTAAGAAAACTGTTTAGCTACGTTTTCTGCTTTTCTGCTTTTTGAGTAATCATAAAAACCTTCACCAGATTTTATCCCCAA
>NVRM01000048.1 GCA_002400885.1 Flavobacteriaceae bacterium | reverse complement strand
AGACCATCGCTTTTAAGCTATCCTTACCAAAGTACCTGCCTGAAATTATGTTAATTACAGATAAAGGCAGGTTTATTCAAATAATGAACAATTTAATAAGCAATGCAAAGAAATTTACAAAGACAGGAAGTATTGAAATTGGCTATACAATAGATGCTCTCCCTAATACTGGCTACCTAAAGTTTTACGTAAAGGATACTGGTTTAGGGATTCCTAAAGACAAACAGCATCTTTTATTTAAACCTTTTTCACAAGCTACCAATACAGATTACAAAAAAGGAAATGGATTAGGTTTAAGTATTTCAAAAGGATTAGTAAAAGTTTTAGGCGGTCATATTTGGTTTGAATCCGAACCTAACAAAGGAAGTTCTTTTTACTTTACCCTACCGTTTACCTGTTAAGAAAACACCCTTACTGCTTCATTATAAGCGCTTTCAAAACTCATTGCACGTATATTTGTGTCCGCTTTTTGCTGGTTAAAATAAGAGACCAAACGCTCTGTCGGCATATTTCCTGTTAAATCATCCTTGGCCATCGGACAGCCTCCATAACCTTTAATGGCACCATCGAACCTAAGACATCCTGCTTTGTAAGCAGCATCTACTTTTTCATGCCAAGTGCTAGGTGTTGTATGTAAATGTGCGCCAAACTCTATCTGTGGATATAATGGAATTAGATTGGAAAATAAATAATCAATCGTCTTTCCGTCCGCAACACCTATCGTATCTGATAAAGATAAAATTTGAACCCCCATCCCTACTAGTTTCTCGGTCCATTTCGCCACAATATCTACATTCCAAGGATCACCATAAGGATTTCCAAAGCCCATGGATAGATAAGCGACAACTGCTTTGTTTTTTTGAGAGGCTAAATTTAAAATAGCATCCAATGTTACAATAGATTCCGCAATTGTTTTATGTGTATTACGCATTTGAAAAATCTCAGAAATAGAAAATGGATAACCCAAATAATCTATTTCTTGAAATTGTAGTGCATCCGTAGCGCCTCGAACATTGGCCACAATAGCCAATAGTTTACTTTCGGTTTTACTGAGATCCAGCTGATTTAGTACCGCCGCCGTATCACGCATTTGCGGAATGGCTTTTGGCGAAACAAAACTCCCAAAATCTATGGTGTCAAATCCCACGCGTAATAAGGAAGTAATATACCTCACTTTTTGCTCGGTAGGAATAAAATGACTTTTAATTCCTTGCATGGCATCCCGAGGACATTCGATAAGTTTAACGTTGCTCATAGAAACTCAAAGATACAATTTGCATTGAATTTATCAATTTAAAATTAAAAAAAATGCCATCAAAAGAAACACCGTAATCTGTAACCATTTGATCCGTGTTTGCAAGGTTTGATTCTCTTTAATAAACCTTGAGAATTTCCCTGCAAAAAGCGAAACTGCCGTAAAAATGCACATTGCCTGTAGCATAAATAACAATCCTAAAATATAAAATTGTAAGACCGATGAGAGCGTATCACTAAACAAAAAACCCGGAAAAAAAGCGAGAAAAAACAAGGTTACTTTTGGATTTAAAACATTCATTATAAATCCTTTCCCTATTAAACGAAGCGTTCCTGACCTTTTAGAATGCATGGTATTTATCTCTATCCCACTATTTGCGCGAAAGACTTGATAGGCCAAATAGCATAAATACAAGGCTCCAAATATTTTAATTCCAACAAACAATTGTGAAGACTGCTGAATCACAGCAGAAACCCCAAAAGCCACTAAGGTCGTATGGACAATAATCCCTAACACTAAGCCTAAGGCTGTCAAAATCCCTTCCTTTTTACCGAAACTTACGCTTTGCATAAGGACAAAAACAATGTCTGGTCCCGGCATCATTGTCAGTAATACGGATGCGGTAATAAAACTAAGTAATACATCGATTTCCATTATCCTTTAAGAATGGCCTTATTAATACGTTTAATTAAGCCTGGACCTTCGTAAATAAACCCAGTATAGATTTGCACTAAATCTGCACCAGCAGCCAATTTATCTAAAGCATCTTGTTCAGAGTGAATTCCCCCGACTCCAATAATTGGAAATGCTTTCTTGGATTTTTGTGCTAAATATTTGATTGTTTCTGTACTTACATCCCCTACTGGTTTACCACTCAATCCTCCATTTCCTATTTCTTCCAATCGAGTTGTACTCGTTTTTAAGGCACTTCTGTCCGTGGATGTATTGGATGCAATAACACCGTCAAGTTTAGTCTCCGCAATTAATTCAATAATTTCGTCCAATTGATTGTGATTCAAGTCTGGAGCAATTTTAAGTAGTACTGGCTTGTAAGTATCAAACTTACGATTGGCTAATTGAATCTGAGAAAGTAAATCCAACAGAAAATCTTTGTCCTGTAATTTGGCCATACTCCCTACATTAGGGCAGCTAACATTTACGACAAAATAATCTACATACGGATGTAAGGCATTAAAACAAATGGTATAATCACTCGCGTATTGATCTGATGTGCTGGTCGTGTTTTTACCAATATTACCGCCAATTAATACGCTGTTATTATTGTGTTTTAATTTTTCTACGGCCGCTAACACACCTCCGTTATTAAAACCCATTCGATTGATCAGAGCATTGTCTTCTATCAATCTGAAAATTCGTTTTTTAGGATTTCCCTCTTGTGCAACCGGTGTCACGGTTCCAATTTCGATAAAACCAAATCCAAAGTTTGCCAATTCGTTAAACAACACCGCGTTTTTATCAAATCCTGCTGCCAATCCTACGGGATTTTTAAAAGTCAAACCAAATAGCTTTCGTTCTAATTTAGGGTCTTCTAAAAGGTATATCTTTCTAAAGATAAAACCCACTCCAGGAATTTTACACAATATGCGAATATTTGCAAATGTAAAATGATGGATTTTTTCGGGGTCAAATAAAAAGAAAAGTGGTCGAATGATAGCTTTATACATGTGTGTGAGTTTTGGCGAAATTAAAAAAAGCCTTTGACATAACAGTCAAAGGCTTTTAAATATTATTATAAAAATTTTTATTAACGTAATATTGCGCCCAAATTCTTTTCAAAAGACTGGGTTAGTTTTTGCATTATTTTATCTATTTGCTTGTCATTTAACGTTTTGTTTTCATCTTGAATCACAAAACTAACTGCGTAAGATTTTTTACCTTCTGGTAATTTATCTCCTTCATAAACATCAAATAAATCTACATTTTTCAATAATTTACGCTCAGCTTGGTAAGCTACATTGTAAATTTCTGTAAAAGTGATCTTTTCGTCTACTAATAAGGCTAAATCTCGTTTTACCGATGGGAATTTTGGCAATGCCTCTATTTTTATGTTTTTCTTGTTGGAAACTTTCATCAAGTTAGCCCAATCAAAATCTGCAAACAGCACTTGTTGTTTGATTCCAAACTCCTTTAAAATTCCTTTTTTCACCACACCAAGTTCTACTAGTTTGATTTTCCCCAGACTCAAGGTAATTCCTTCAGAAAAGACATCATTTTTAGTTGGACTCGTTTTTATTTTCTCAATACCCAAGCGGATTAACAAGGTACTTACAATTCCTTTTAAATAAAAGAAATCAGATTTCTTTGCCGTTGTTGCCCAAGAATCTTGTGTTCTATTACCAGTTACAAACAAGGTTAAATGTTTCGTCTCTGTATAAGAATCTGTAAATTTATGGTAGGTTTTTCCAAATTCAAAAAACTTAAGCGATGGGTTTTTACGGTTAATATTATAAGAAACCGATTCCAGTCCACTAAATAACATCGATTGACGCATCACAGATAAATCGTTGCTTAGCGGATTTAAGATGCGTACATCATGTTCCGGGTTTAACTGTTCAGACAACGCTACATATGTTGGTTTGGTCAAAGAATTAGCCATCGATTCGTTAAAACCTTGTGCTATTAATTGATCTGCTATTTTATTCTCTTGTTTGGTAGGATCAAATTCAGAAAAAGAAATAGACGTATTTAATTTGTGTGAAAATTCGATATTGTTATATCCATACACACGTAAAATTTCTTCTATCACATCGGCTTCACGCGTAACATCCACACGAAATGAAGGAATGGTTAATCCTAGACCACCTTCGGTTTCGCTATTCAATCGGATGTCCAATGAAGCTAAAATATTTTTCACAACCTCACGGTTGATTTTTTCTCCAATCAATCTATCCATTTTCTCATATGAAAGAAATACTTGGAAATCTTCAATTTTTTCAGGATATACATCTGTAATATCAGAAGTAACTTTACCTCCTGCAATTTCTTGAATTAACAAGGTTGCTCTTTTTAAAGCATATCTAACAAAATCAGGGTCAATTCCACGCTCAAAACGGAAAGAAGCATCCGTATTCAAGGCATGTCTTTTTGCCGTTTTACGAACTGATACCGGATTAAAATACGCGCTTTCCAAGAAAATAGATGTCGTGTTTTTATTAACACCTGCATCCAATCCTCCGAAAACACCTGCCATACATAATGGTTCAGATTTCCCGTTACAAATCATTAAATCATCTTGATGTAAGATTCGTTCTACACCGTCCAAAGTTGTAAATTTAGTACCAGCCTCTAGGGTTTTTACTAAAATTTTATTCCCTTTTATTCTATTCATTTCAAAAGCATGTAAAGGCTGTCCTAATTCGTGACATACATAATTAGTAACATCTACAACATTATTAATAGGTGTCAAACCAATGCTTTTTAATCTATTTTGTAACCATTCTGGTGAATCTTTTACTACGATGTCTGTAATGGTAACCCCAGCATAACGCGGAGCCTTTTCATTATCCAATACATCAACATCTACTTTAAGTGTTCTATCATCTACATTAAAACGACTTACAGAAGGAGAAATCAACTCCAAAATCGTCCCCTGATGCATCAACCCTGCACGTAAATCTCTTGCGGTTCCATAGTGGCTCATTGCGTCGGCACGGTTAGGTGTCAATCCAATTTCAAAAACTTCGTCTATTTCAATATTAAAAACCTCAGCAGCTGGAGTACCAGGAACCAAGTCCTCGTCCAATACCATAATTCCATCATGACCAGCTCCAAGACCTAATTCGTCTTCGGCACAAATCATCCCAAAACTTTCTTCGCCTCTGATTTTTCCTTTTTTAATTTTAAATTCGCCCCCTTTGTCATCGTATAAAACGGTGCCAATAGTTGCTACAGGAACCTTTTGACCAGCAGCTACATTAGGCGCTCCACAAACAATTTGAATCGGTGTATCCGTACCTATATCTACAGTAGTTACTTTTAATTTGTCCGCATTTCCATGTTGCACACATGTCAACACTTCTCCTACTACAATTCCTTTTAAACTTCCTTTAATAGATTCTACGGTTTCAATTCCTTCCACCTCTAATCCTAAATCGGTTAACAATTGTCCTGTTTTCTCCGCTTCCCAATCCACTTTTAAAAACTGCTTCAACCAATTATATGATATCTTCATCTGTATACTATTGTTTGTTTGTACTACGCATAAGTATTGATACTCATACTGTTAATTATTATTTGAGTCACTTATAACCTACACATCACTATTAAATAGGGAAATATATTTCAAAAGTAGCTGCAAATATAATTATAACCGTATGAATAGTGGGTATAAAAGACTGTTTAATTTGCCGCAGGCTTAGAAGATTTTATTTTTTTATGATTGATGCCAAAGAAATACGAAAAAACAATAAGATGGCGTGCTCAATCGCAACGTACCTCTATCTATGAGCAAGAGAAGAACAAATCAGTTTTCCGTTCTTTAAATAAATTAAAATTGTCATCTTTATTCTAAAAATTCTATAACATCCTCCCTCTAGTATTTAACCGACAACTCATCACATCTACTTATTAATAAGACAACTAGAAAGCACTTTATGAGTAAAAACCTCTAATAATATATTTTATACGATTGGAAGATCGATTCAAAAAACAATGCATGAATCCCTTTAAAACAAGTAACAAACTCTAAACAGGGAGAAAATGTACACTCTTCGGAGAATTCCTTTTTCTACTGATGTGCACAACACACGGACTCCTAGTAAATCCCCCTGCGATTGACATCTTTTTTAACAGCAGTCTTAAATTAAGCCGTAATATGCTATTTTAGCCATTCAATAGCGGCTCATGAAAAAAACCATGTTACTTTTTATACTTATTTGCTACAGTCATTCCAATGCACAAAATAGTAGGTATAAAAATGTCTTTTTGGAAACATGGATAAACGCCAATACATACTTGTACCCAACAGCCGTAACAATGACAGAAAACCACTACCACTACGCTCCTATCCTAGGTCAAATAGCGCTTAAAGCACAACTTGTTCTTGCCACAAAAAACAGCAACTACGTACTCCATCGTAATTTTGACAATGAAAAATTAGCACGACTAAATATACTGCCAGATCATATCACCCATCATCGAGGGCAATTCATTCTAAATTCACAAGGTAACTGTACCGCCTAGAGATACCCTATGCTAATCACCACCAATGCCCCGCATTATTTTTTAATTATTTTTCAAATTACAACTCAAATCTATGTATAAAAAAATCCTCAATATAGGAATAATAGCCCATGTAAATGCTGGTAAAACCACGCTCACAGAGCAATTATTATTCAGTGCTGGCGCTATACATCAACTAGGGAATGTAGATAAAGGTTCGACGACAACAGATCATTTGGCTCTTGAAAAAGAACGAGGAATTACCATACAAAACACCTGTGTCAGTTTTATTTGGAAGGACGTTAAAATAAACATAATAGATACACCCGGCCATGCCGATTTTTCTGATGAAGTAGACAAAGCCTTGCAGGTATTAGATGCTGTAATTCTTATTATTTCTGCGGTAGACGGCATTCAAGCGCATACCTTAAGTTTATGGGAGAACTTGCGTGCACAGGCTATTCCTGTCTTAATTTTCATCAATAAAATAGACAGAGACGGTGCCGCTATAGATACCGTATTTTACGAATTAGAAAACGAACTTGGCATCAAAGGTTTCTGTCTAAACTACCCAATAGACGGACAAGAGCTCATTCCCACCTCAGCTGTTGACAAGGAAGAAGAGATTATTGCTAAAAGTTTTGAGAATTTAGCAGAATTGGACGATGAAATATTTGAACAATACCTCGAAGAAACCCTTGAGTACACCGACGAAATAGCTGCTAAAACTCAATGTTTTACACATTCACAAGCACTTATTCCCATCGTATTTGGCGCAGCAAAACAAGGAATAGGAACCGCCGAAATAGCTACAATCATTAGTGCTTTTCCCAGTAAGAACACCTTAGATAGCAACGAAAAAAACGCCAAGATTTTTAAAATAGAACAGCATGCAAAATTTGGAAGACTCGCGCATATTCGTAGCTATTCTGGAGACCTAAGTGCCAAAGACATTATGGTGTGTAATCGTATTAATTCGGAGGTGAAAATAAATCAATTATTACAAAACACCGTAGGAAAAACAGATACAATCAACACATTACATACGAATGACATAGGAATTATCGCCATTTCAGAGAACTTGATCGTAGGAGACGTATTAGGAAACGAACTACCTCAAGAGCTGTCAAAAAAACTCCTAAAATCTGTCCTTTCTGTAGAAGTAAATGCTGTGTTAGAAAAAGACTACCAGTCACTTGCCAACGCATTGCAACAGTTAGACGCAGAAAACCCAGCACTTAATTTCACTTGGTATAAATCGGAAAGGGAATTTCATGTACATATTTTGGGACCTTTACAGTCCGAGGTGTTGATACATACTTTTAAACATCGTTTTGGAATAGAAGCCACTATTAAGCCACCAAAAATCATTTATAAAGAAACCCCTAAAACCACCGCTGAGGGGTTTGTACGTTATTGGATGCCAAAGCCATGTTGGGCTATTATGACCTTTAATATAAGTCCTGGAGCCCCCAACTCAGGCCTTACATATTCCTCTGATGTAGGTGTAAACGACATCAGTCAGAAATACCAAAACGAAGTAAAAAGAGCCATTCCTTGGGGTTTAAAACAAGGAATTAAAGGTTGGGAAGTCACAGACATCAACATAACACTAATAAAAGGAGAAGAACATACGGTACATTCAAATCCCGGAGATTTTTTATTGGCGACTCCTATGGGCGTTCTCCGAGGGATAGAAAAGGCAGGAACACAGTTATTAGAGCCCTATTATCAATTTGAAATAAAAGCACATCAAGACTTGTTAGGACGCATTCAAAGTAGTTTAGTAAAATTAAATGCACAACTAGAAGCTCCCTATTTTACCGATGAAATTTTCCGTCTCAAAGGCAGTGTGACCGTAGAGAAAGCGCTTGATTACTCGGTTACTTTCAGTGCTATTACAGCAGGAAAGGGACGCTTAAAACTGCGCATTGGAGGCTATCAACCCTGTGAATTTACAGAAGAGAAATCACAAGCATACCGTGGTGTAAACCCCTTGGATGAAGCCCAATGGATTTTACATAACCGCGGAGCATTTAAAGCGGATGACCGTGTGAGGTAGTATATTTAACTGATTTGTTTTAAGGAAAAAAATCACTATTTTTGACTATGAAAAAAATAAAATTACGTACTATTTTGCCTGGGTTTCTGTTTGTTCAGTTGTTATTGATACAACTAATGAGCACATTCCCTGTAGCGATAGAAACGTATTATTCAAATGGTATTTATCCCTATATATCCCAATTATGGAGAGGGCTCTTCGGGTGGATTCCATTTTCCATAGGTGACCTATTTTTGTTTGGACTAGTTTTATTAATACTACGAACTATTTACCGATTAATTTCAAAGAGAATTTCTCTGAAAAACACGCTATTAAATACAATGTCTTGGGCATCTGTATTAGTGTTTTTCTTTTATTTTAATTGGGGTTTTAATTATTTTAGAGTCCCCCTATCAGAGAAGTTAAACTTTACGATTACGGAATATTCCACGCAGGAATTAGAACAATTATCACAAAGGCTGATCCAACAAACCAACCACTTACAAGTGAAACTTACAGGAAGAGACAGCCTTAAAGTAATCGTCCCTTACTCCTATGATGAACTTTATGCAATGGCCCCAAAAGGCTATCGCAATATTGTAGCTCATTATCCTTTCTTAGACTACCAAACACCTGCAATAAAGAACTCTTTAATGAGTACTTTTCAAAGTTATATAGGCGTTGGTGGCTATTTAAATCCATTGTCCGGAGAAGCACATATTAATATCAACGGAGTTAAAACAAGCGCACCTAACACCATAAGCCACGAAATGGCACATCAGATTGGCTATGCAGCGGAAAACGAAGCGGATTTTATTGGTTTTTTAGCAAGCACGCATCATCCAGATACTTATTTTAAGTATTCTGGTTATAAAAACGCCATGTTACGCAGTGTTTTTGAGATGCGCAGAAGAGATACTCTTGTTTTCAAACACTTAATAGCTCAATTAAATCCAGGAATTAAAAAAGACTTAAAGGATAACCAGACCTTTCGTCTAAGGTACAAGAACCCTTTTGAGCCTTATGTAAAAAAAGGCTATAATTTGTTTTTAAAATCCAACAAACAAAAAGATGGTATCCATAGTTATAACCGGATGGTATTGCTCCTTATAAATTATTATGCTGAAAATGAAGCGAGAGCGCATGAAGAAGGATTACCCTATAAAAAAGAGTCGAATGAACACCCTTAGCACTCGTATTTTTAACCTATTTTTGTCCCATGCATAAAAAAATTGAAAGCCTACAAAATCCATTGATTAAGCAATTGATTAAATTAAAAGACAAATCCCGAGAACGTAAAAAAACAGGATTATTTTTAATAGAAGGAGCACGCGAAATCTCCTTGGCATTATTAGGGGATTACAGGCTTAAAACCTTGTTGTTATCCGAGGAAGTAGACATCACTTCTCAACTGGATTCTTTGAACATCGCATCAGATGTTGAAATCATAGAATTATCCAAGGAAGTCTATAAAAAAATTGCCTACCGCGAATCTACCGAGGGGCTTATTGCAGTAGCATACAGCTTACCTCTAGATTTGAATACACTTACATTTAAGACAGATACGCCATTAATCCTAATTGCTGAAGCTCCTGAAAAACCAGGGAATATTGGCGCTTTATTAAGAACCGCAGATGCGGCAAATATAGATGCCGTTATCATCGCAAATCCAAAGACAGATATCTACAATCAAAATGTAGTACGATCTAGTGTTGGTTGTGTATTCACTACGCAAATTGCGATGGCAAGTACCCGCGAAATTCTAACTTTTTTAAAAGAAAAGAACATTGCTGTTTTCGGTGCAGCTTTAACAGCTTCTGTACCCTATACCAAAGTTGATTTTAAACAAGCATGTGCCATTGTCATGGGAACTGAAGCCACCGGACTCTCCGATGAGTTTTTAGAAAACACCACTAAAAACATCCTCATTCCAATGCGTGGAAAAATAGATTCTATGAATGTTTCTGTATCCGCAGCAATCCTAATTTTTGAAGCCACTAGACAACGAAATTTATAAGATGAAAAAATTCTTTTTATGCAGCGTAATTCTCTTATTACTTACGGCCTGTGGCGCTAAAAAAACGACCACTACCAAGCATTCAAAAACAACTAAAGAGAAACTTGCAATTGTCTTTAAGAAATATGAACATACCCCCTATCGATACGGTGGTACGGACTCCCGTGGGTTTGACTGCTCTGGGTTTGTTCAAAGAGCGTATTTAGAAGCGTTTAATACACACATTCCTCGCACGACAAGACAATTGATAAGCACAGGAGAAAAAGTAGTCAAAAACAACTATCAGATTGGTGACTTACTCTTTTTTAAGCCCTCGAAGAAGTACTATCACGTAGGAATTTACAGTGGTAATAACACTTTTATTCATAGCGCTTCTTCATCAGGAGTGACCAAAACGAATTTGAACAATCCATACTGGAAGAAATATTACCTCCGTGCTCGACGAATTTTAAACGCCCGTTAATGACCGCTTCTTTTTACTATTACCTGATCCTAGGACTGCTTAGCACTCACTTTATTGTGGAGCAATACATCGCTTGGCTCAACACCAAGAACTACGCAAAGAAAATACCTGATTTACTAGTTGGAATTTACAATAAAGAAGCCTATAAGTCCTCGCAATTATACAAGAATACTACTTATAATTTCGGACTTATTTCAAGTACATTTTCTTTTATTCTCATCGTAATATTCTTCCTTTTTGATGGCTTTAGTTGGGTAGATACTTTTGCCAAAAGCATCTGTGAACAGCCTATAGGAATAAGTCTACTGTTTTTTGGAGTCTTAGGACTCGCAAACGAAATAATCACAGTACCTTTCGCTTATTATCAAACGTTTTATATCGAAGAAAGTGTAGGTTTTAACAACAGCACAAAGACTACTTTTTGGATGGATAAGATAAAAGGATTGCTATTAGGACTTGTACTAGGAGGTCTTTTTTTAGCTGCTATCCATTGGTTTTACCTGCAGACTAGTGAACATTTCTGGTTATACGCTTGGGGACTAATCACCTGTTTTTCTTTATTGATAAATTTGTTTTACGCACAATTAATAGTCCCTATATTCAATAAACAAACACCTTTGGAAGCGGGAGAATTAAAAAATGCCATCACAATATTCGCAAACTCTGTAGGGTTTTCGATTCACAATATCTATGTGATAGATGGCTCTAAACGCTCCACCAAAGCAAACGCTTATTTTTCTGGATTTGGTCCTAGAAAACGCATCACACTGTACGATACTTTATTACATGATTTGACAAATGAAGAGATCGTGGCAGTATTGGCACATGAAATAGGTCATTACAAGCAGCGTCATATCATTTACACGATGATCCTTTCTACCCTAGTCACCGGTGTTACTTTTTATATTTTATCACTATTGATAGGGAATGATACTATTGCCATGGCATTGGGCGTAGAAAAAGCAAGTTTTCATATCGGGCTGGTAGCCTTTGGATTTTTATATACCCCTATTTCGGAAGTTACAGGAATCATACTGCATGCATTCTCTAGAAGGTTTGAATTTGAAGCCGATGATTTCGCTAAAAAGCACGGTTCCGGAGAATCGTTGATTTCAGCTTTAAAAACACTTTCCAAGAAGAGCCTCAGTAACTTAACACCGCACCCTTGGTATGTATTTATGCATTATTCGCATCCCAGCCTTTTAGAACGTATTAAAAATTTAAAAAAACACGTTGATTAGTTTGCTTTCCTTGGAATAAACAGTACATTTAATCATGAGCTATTCAATGACGCAAGAAGAAGAAAACAAGGAAATCGCACGGCGATATAAGGACTTGTTAAAGAACTCTTACCAGAGTTTCACGAAAGACGATAAGAAATTAATCAGAAAAGCCTTTAACTTAGCTTTAGAAGCACATGCCTCACAACGGAGAAAAACAGGGGAACCTTATATTTACCACCCCATTGCGGTTGCTAAAATTGTAGCCAACGAAATAGGCTTAGGGAAAACATCCATTGTCTGTGCATTACTGCATGATGTAGTAGAAGACACTCCTTACACTTCTGAGGATATCGAACAATTGTTCGGCGAAAAAATAGCGCGCATTGTAGCAGGACTCACGAAAATATCTCATTTAAAAAAAGACCAAAACGCCTCCTTACAAGCGGAGAATTTCAGGAAAATGCTCTTGACATTAAATGATGATGTCCGCGTTATTCTGATAAAAATTGCAGACCGTTTGCACAACATGCAAACCATGGATGCCATGCCACCTCACAAGCAGGTAAAAATAGCTTCCGAAACCTTGTATATCTATGCTCCATTAGCACATCGACTTGGCTTATATAATATAAAAACAGAGTTAGAAGATCTAGGTCTTAAATATACAGACACCAAGGTTTATAATGATATTTTAGGTAAGATTTCGGACAGTAAGGAGCAGCAAGCTGCTTATATAAAATCATTTTCAAAAACAATTGAAACTTCACTCGATGAAGAAGGCTTTGACTATTATATAAAAGGGCGCTCAAAATCTATTTATTCCATCCGTAAAAAGATGATGACTCAGGGCGTTGATTTTGAAGAGGTTTATGATAAATTTGCTATTAGAATTGTTTATAAATCCAATCCTAAAAACGAGAAATTTGATGCTTGGAAAATTTATTCTATAGTTACCAATCATTTTCACCCAAACCCTGTTCGACTTAGAGACTGGATTAGCCAGCCTAAAACTACAGGATACGAAGCCTTACACATTACTGTTATGGGGCCAAATGGACAGTGGGTAGAAGTTCAAATCAGGTCTGACCGCATGAATGAAATTGCGGAAAAAGGTTATGCAGCCCATTATAAATACAAACATCACAACGAGCGAGAAATAGGGTTAGATGGTTGGCTAAACAAGTTAAAAGAGACCTTAGAAAACCAAGAAATAAGTGCTGTTGATTTTGTAGAAAACTTCAAACTAAATCTCTATTCTAAGGAAATATTTGTGTTTACCCCTAACGGAGATCTAAAAGCCATTCCAAAAGGTGCAACCGCTTTGGATTTTGCTTTTTCCATTCACACACAAGTAGGAATGACGTGTAGAGGAGCCAAAGTAAATGGGAAATTACTGCCTATAAGCCACGTATTAAGAAGTGGAGATCAAGTAGAAATAATCACTTCCAACGCTCAGAAACCCAATATAGGATGGTTGGATTTTGTTGTAACAGCAAGAGCAAGAGCAAGAATTAAAGCTGCCTTAAAAGAAAACGAAAAGAAAATAGCCGATTTAGGAAAGGAAACGCTGACCCGAAAGTTGAGGCATTTAAAAATCACTTTAAATGAGAGGACGATAAACGAACTCGTAGTGTTTTTTAAACTGAAAACAAGTTTTGACATGTTCTATCAGTTTGGTTTAGGATCTATTGACAACAATCAATTAAAACAATACGTAGCTTCTCGGAACAATGCCATTGTGAGTTTCTTTAAAAACCGCATGAAACGCAGCAGTCCGAATCCAGATTTAAACAAGACGGAAATCACAGAAAAATTTGATTTACTTGTTTTCGGAAAAGAAGAAGAACGTTTGGACTATAAACCAGCCCAATGCTGTAACCCTATTCCTGGGGATAAAGTATTTGGCTTTATTACCATCAACGATGGAATAAAAATCCATAAAAAAGATTGCCCAAATGCAATCAGTTTACAAGCCAATTTTGCGTATCGAATAATGATTGCAAAATGGATTGACTCTAGCAAACAAGAATTCAAAGTTATTCTCCATATAAAAGGAATAGATCATGTAGGAATGGTGAGTGAAATTTCACAAGCGATTACTGGAAATATGCATGTAAATATTCACAACCTATCGATGAGTAGCACCGATGGGATATATGAGGGAAATGTAACTGTAAGTATTAAGAACAAAATTCAGTTAGATAAACTTGTAGCCGTCTTAAAGCGCTTGGAAGGAGTCACCAAAGTTACTAGAATATACAAACATACATAAGCAGAATCGATTGTCTAATAATTTATCTGTTTTTCTAGTAAATCTAAATAAAATTGAATTAATTTTGTAAAAAATATAAAGTATGAGTAGCGATAATCAAAAAGTTGTTAAAAAGGTGTTCATCAATTTTTTAGAACAGAATAATCACAGAAAGACGCCCGAACGTTTTGCTATTTTGCAAGAGGTGTATGCGTTAATCGATCATTTTGATATAGAATCGCTTTACATTAAAATGAAAAATAAAAATTATCGCGTAAGTAGAGCTACATTGTACAACACGATAGAGCTCTTATTGGACGCTGGTTTGGTTCGTAAACATCAATTTGGACAATCACAGGCGCATTACGAGAAAAGTTATTTTGACAAACAACATGATCATGTGATCATCACAGATACAGGCGAAGTAATGGAATTTTGTGACCCTAGAATTCAAACAATCAAAAAAACGATTGAAGAAGAATTTGGGATAGAAATTCACAATCATTCACTTTACTTTTACGGAACGAAAAAAAAAGAATAATTAAACAACATAATTAATACAATACAATGGCTGTAAATTTATTACTAGGGCTACAATGGGGCGATGAAGGAAAAGGGAAAATCGTAGATGTTTTAACCACAGATTACGACATTATTGCTCGTTTTCAAGGAGGACCAAATGCGGGACATACCTTAATTTTTGATGGTCAAAAACATGTATTGCATACAATTCCATCTGGAATTTTTCGCAAGGACTCAATCAACGTTGTTGGAAACGGTGTGGTAATCGATCCTGTGATCTTTAAAAAAGAATTGGATAATTTATCACAATATAACATCGATTTCCCAAAGAGATTGTTAATTTCTAGAAAAGCACATTTAATCCTTCCTACACATCGTTTGTTGGATGCTGCAAATGAAGCTGCGAAAGGAAAAGCAAAAATCGGTTCTACTCTAAAAGGTATTGGTCCCACTTATATGGACAAGACTGGTAGAAACGGAATGCGTATCGGTGATTTAGAAATGGACAACTGGAAAGAAATTTACGGTGCTCTTGCTGCTAAACACTTAAAAATGTTAAGTCACTACGATTCTCAAATCGAATTTGATTTAAACGAATTAGAAACAGAATTTTTCGCTGCTATTGAAGCATTGAGAGAATTACGTTTTATTGATAGTGAAGAGTTTTTCCACCAAGCAATGAGAGATGGTAAAACCATTTTAGCAGAAGGTGCTCAAGGTTCTTTATTGGACGTTGACTTTGGAACCTATCCATTTGTAACATCTTCTACTACAACTGCCGCTGGTGCTTGTACAGGTTTAGGTGTTGCTCCAAATCAAATAGGAGAAGTATTCGGAATATTTAAAGCTTATGTTACACGTGTTGGTTCAGGACCATTCCCTACGGAATTGTTTGATAAATACGGTGAGGACATGGGAAGAATTGGAAACGAATTTGGTGCTACCACAGGACGCGAACGCAGATGTGGATGGTTGGATTTAGTTGCCTTAAAATATTCTATCCAAATTAATGGTGTAACGCAATTAATGATGATGAAAGCAGATGTTTTATCTGGATTCGACACCTTAAAAGTGTGTACTAAATACAATTATAAAGGAGAAGAAATTTCTCATTTCCCTTATAATGTTGAGAAACACAACGTAACACCTATTTACGAAACTGTTCCTTGTTGGAAAGAAGATTTAACTGGTATGGACTCTAACAGCACCTTACCAAAGGAGTTAAATGACTATATCAAATACATCGAAGATTTCGTAGAAGTGCCTATTACAATTGTATCAGTAGGACCAGACAGAAAACAAACGATCAACAGATAAGTTGATTTAAAATACATTTAAAAAGCCTGTATATTGAAAGATATACAGGTTTTTTTATTTTCTAACAGAACTTTAATACTCGTTCTGTACAAAATGGTTATTTTTACCACAAATTACATGCATTGAAACAAATCCTTTTTATACTCTGTATCCTTTTCGTAACAACGGCTGAGGCACAAACACGCAAAATTAAAATTTTAAGCGCAGACGACACCTTTAATAATGTAGAGAAATACCCTGGAGCCATTGTATCCATAGGGAATGTATTTTTAGAACATGAAGGCGCAACGATGCGTTGTAAAATGGCCATTCGATACGAAGATGACAATCGTTTAAAAGCCATCGGTGATGTGTTCTTTAATCAAGGTGATACCATCACGCAAACAAGTGATTATATCGAGTATTTCGGAAATACAAAATTGGTAAAATCCTATGGAAATGTTATTTTAAAGGACCCTTTAATTACTTTGAAAACCGATACACTATATTTTGACAGGACATTGCAGAAATTATATTACCCTACAAATGGGACTATTATAGACACGACAAATACCTTAAAAAGTGATCGAGGAATCTATTATCTAAAAGACAATAAATTTGAAGCCCTTTCACATGTAGAAGTGTTTAACGATGAAAATGATATGGTCTCAGAAAAATTGGAATATTATACCGATTCAGGGATCGTACATATCCAAGGCCCCTCTACGATCATCAATAAAAAAGACAGTACTAGAATTTATACAGAAAGAGGAACTTTTAATTCTAAAACTAGTATTTCTCACCTTTTAAAGAATTCTAAAATTTACTTTAAAAACAGAATTATCCAAGGGGATAGTATTTATTACAATCAACCAAGAGAGTTTTCTTCGCTTACAGGAAACATTAAAATTACGGATAGCATTAATAAATCAGTCATAAAAGGTGGCTACGCGGAATTATATCGTTTTAAAGACTCTGTTTTTATCACAAAACGCGCTGTGGCTATCTCACTTGTAGGTAAAGATTCCATGTACGTCCACGGGAAAAAACTGATGATTACAGGAAAACCAGAACACCGTGTGTTGCGCGCTTTTTCAAATGTAAAGTTTTTCAAAAACGATATGAGTGGTAAATGTGATTCCATGCATGTGGATCAAAAATCAGGATTGACTCAATTGTTTAAGTTCCCTGTTATATGGGCGCAAGGAAATCAAATCAGCGGAGATACCATACAGTTATTATCCAACCCGAAAACAGAGAAACTAGATTCCCTTAAAATCTTAAGGAATGCCTTTATGATCCAGAAAGATTCTACGGGCTATAATCAGATGGCTGGAAAACGCATGTTAGGGAAATTTATTGACAACGACCTGCGAAAATTACATGTGATTGGAAACTGTCAAGTCGTTACATATGACCGAAATGAAGCACAAGAATTATTGGCTATTTCTGCCATACGTAGTAGTCGAATTGAAATCGAAATGAAAGACAAAAAAGTGCAATATATCACGCATTTTAGAAGTGTAAAAGGAGATACATATCCCGTCAAAGATTTCCCTGAAGAAAAGAAAGAAATTAAAGGTTTTTTATGGCGTGGTGATGAACAACCCTTAAAAATGGAGGATATTTTCATACATGATGAAATGGCTAAATTATTAGAAAAAACAAAGCCCAAAGTTGTCCAGGAAATTACGCCATCAGTGAAACCAACAATTTCAACAGGAGACAACAAACCTACCAAAGGGGAATTGAAAAAAATCAAACGCAGAGGAATTAAAAAAATAAATTAATGTTACAATCAGATTTTTTCAAGCACCAAGCACAAACATCGGAACATCCCTTATCTTTAGAAATTAGTCATGCCCAGGGTTCTTATGTTTATGATGTCGATAATAAGGAGTATTTAGACTTTATAGCAGGAGTTTCTGCCAATACATTAGGGCACAATCATCCCGTAATAAGTGCTGCCATTACTACACAGGTTAGCAAATATACACATGTCATGGTGTATGGGGAATTTGTACAAGGGCCAACTGTCAAATTATGTAAATTTATTGCCTCCCACTGCCCTGCTCCACTGGACACAACCTATTTAACAAATTCGGGTACAGAAGCTACAGAGGGCGCTTTAAAATTAGCAAAACGCGCTACTGGAAGGTATGAAATCATCGCCGCTAAAAACTCTTATCACGGAAATACACAAGGCTCCATGAGTGTTTCAGGAGCGGAACAACAAAACCGAGCCTTTAGACCTTTAATTCCGGGAATAAAATTCATTGGTTTTAATAACGAAGACGATTTAGAAAAAATAACACGCAATACGGCGGCTGTTATTTTGGAAACAATACAAGGAGGTGCTGGATTTATTGTCGCAAAAAACAAGTACTTACAAAAAGTCAGAGAACGCTGTAACCAAGTTGGAGCCTTACTGATTTTAGACGAAATTCAATCAGGAATTGGACGTACTGGGAAACTTTTTTGTTTTGAACATCACAACATCGTACCTGATATCATCGTGACAGGAAAAGGATTAGGAGGAGGCATGCCCATCGGTGCTTTTATCGCATCCAATAAATTGATGAGCTTACTTAAAACGGAACCTAAATTAGGTCACATTACCACTTTTGGAGGGCATCCTGTGATTGCAGCGGCAGCTTTGGCTACATTAGAAAGCCTGTACCAAGAGAATTTGATGGCACAAATYCCTGAAAAAGAAGCCTTGTTTCGTACATTATTACAACATCCCGCCATCCTAGAAATTAGAGGMCAAGGATTAATGTTGGCACCATTATTTAAGAATCCCGACATTGCTACAAAGGTGATTTTGGCTTGTTTRGAAAAGGGRTTRTTTCTYTTCTGGCTMTTRTTYGAAGGAAGCGCTGTACGSGTAACCCCACCACTAAATATTTCTATGGAAGAGATTACAAAGGGCTGTAATATGATGCTRTCGGTAATAAACGAGTTGGAATTGRCGTAAAAACACATCGCMTYMMTTTTAGTRAAAGGAARTAGCCCCTTTTAGTTAGCGTATATTGCCTTCCCAAATCATTAAACGCCCCATACTCCTATTCTATAAACTACATAATATAAGACTCTATTTTTATGGCAATATGCCAACACTTAGCCTTAAAAAAACAGTATCATTACTCAAAACTCTTCACGATTGTAGGAGAATACTAACAAGGAACCTCCTTTCAAAAAGAATGCTTAAAAATAGGAGTACTTTTTAAGCACTAAGAACTTAATTTTTTCATACTTTTATTAAAATTGCAATTAAACCTTTAGAATTCAAAAGGTGATGATTTGCATGCTAATTTAACAGCTATGAAATCAATTAAAACACCCTTTTTATGCATCCTGTTTCTAGCTGTTTTTTCTTGTAAAAAAGAAAAAACAGACACCGATAATTTATTTAAATTTCGAGATTTTATAAGTTATACAACTTCAGGGACTGTCTCCGTTACGAAACCTGTACAAATTAGCTTATCTAAGGATGTCTCCCAATGGAATATTGGAGAAGAGATACCCTTGAACCTTGTAAGTATAAAACCTACTGTTTCTGGAAAACTCATCCTAAAAAACAAGCATACCTTACATTTTATTCCATCCGAATATTTAGACTCCAACACAGAATATACCGTATCCGTAAAACTAAGTGACCTCTTTAAAAATATAGCCTCTGAGTTTAAGACCTACACCTTCCAGTTTAAAACCATCAAACCAAATTTTAATATTGTCACTAATAATTTACAATCCTACAGTAAAGAATTACAATACATAGAAGGGCGTTTAAAATCCTCAGACATCATCTCGATTAGCCATGCGAAAAAACTAATCTCAGCCTCTCAAAAAGGGCATAAATTAAGTATTCAATGGAATGAGTCGTATGCAAATGCAAGGTCCTTCGATTTTAAAATAGATAGTATCAAACGTTTTATAGAAGACAATGAAATACGTGTAACATGGAATGGAAAAGCAATCAATTCAGATAACAAAGGAGAAGAAATAATTAAAATTCCCGGGAAAAATAATTTTGTAATTACAAAACTTGATGTCGTTCATTCACCAGCCCAATACCTATCTATTAATTTTTCTGACCCTTTAAAAAAACAACAAAACTTTGATGGTTTAGTAAGCATTCAAGGTGTTAAGAATCCGAAATTTATCGTAGATGGAAATGTATTAAAAGTATATCCGAACACTAAATTAATAGGGACAATTGTAATAGATGTATTTCAAGGTATTAAAAATGATGACAATTATAAACTTAAAAAACCTTTTTCTGAGACCATCACATTTCAAGAACAAAAACCACAAATACGCCTGATAGGTAACGGAACCATTTTACCAAATTCATCCCAATTAAAATTCAATTTTGAAGC
>NVRM01000047.1 GCA_002400885.1 Flavobacteriaceae bacterium | reverse complement strand
AGAAGTGTAGTAATAATTACTTTCTTTGTACCGAGTACTGTCTACTTGATGTTTTTCATAGACTAAATTCATGTAATTTATTTGTCGTTTTCCATCCGTRTTTTTAACRGATTTTGCTCCTGTTGCCAGGAACAAATCGGTTAAAATATCAGCCATTTTCTCTTTTGAAATTARGTCTTTTGGCTTTTYTAAWATGGTGTTACTCGTACAGGAAACTAAYAATAGAAAYCCTAGAATATAAACAACAGTTCTCATAATTASTGGTTAAAGGTAAGGCGTTGTCCTTTTTTAATGTCTTTAAATGTACCTTCGTTATAAGCGATATGTCCATTTACAATGGTAGTGCTYACTCTTCCAGGGAATAAWGTACCTTCAAAAGGAGACCATCCACATTTGTATAAGATGTTTTCTTTGGAGACGGTCCATGGAGAAGTRGTATCTATYARYACTAAATCTGCATAATASCCTGTTCTGATATATCCTCTCTTCTCTATTCTAAAAAGAATGGCAGGATTATGACACATTTTTTCTACAATTTTTTCCAATGATATTTTACCATCTCTATAGAATTTTAACATGGCAGGAAGTGCATGTTGTACTAATGGTCCTCCACTAGGTGCTTTTGTATAGACTTGTTTTTTCTCCTCTAAAGTATGTGGTGCATGGTCCGAAGCAATAACATCGATACGGTCATCTAATAATGCTTTCCATAAGCCTTTACGGTCTTCTTCAGATTTTACAGCGGGATTCCATTTTATAAAAGTACCTTTTTCCGCATAGTCTTTATCGGTGAAATACAAGTGATGTATACAAACCTCTCCGGTGATTTTTTTATCAATCAAAGGAATATTGTTTGACAACAAATGTGTTTCTATCTCTGTTGATAAGTGAAATAAATGCAATCTAGCTCCTGTTTTCTTTGCTAACTCAATGGCCTTAGAAGAGGATAAATAACAAGCGATATCACTTCGGATAATCGGATGTTTTTCCATTGGGATATCATCACCAAACTCCTCTATATGTAGTTTTAAGTTTTCTTGTATTGTTGCTTCGTCTTCACAGTGAACGGAGATTAACATGTCCGTAGAAGAAAATATTTTTTCCAAAACTTCTTCATTGTCTACCAACATATTTCCTGTAGAAGAACCTAAAAATAATTTAATACCAGCTACTTTTTTAGGGTCAGTTTTTAATAACTCTTCTAAATTGTCGTTGGTACCTCCAAACATAAACGAATAGTTGGCGTAAGATGACTTAGCGGCAATGTCGAATTTGTTTTCTAGCAATTCTTGTGTAGTCGCTTGAGGAACGGTATTAGGCATTTCTATAAATGAGGTAATCCCTCCAGCGATAGCAGCCTTACTCTCTGTTTCTATGGTTGCTTTTTTAGTGAGTCCTGGTTCACGGAAATGAACTTGATCATCAATAACTCCAGGGATTAAATGTTTTCCTTCCGCATCAATAATTATAGTATCTGCTGATTTTGAACTGATAGATTCATTAATCTCTACAATAAATTGATCACGTATTAGGACATCACATTCTTGGATTTTCCCTTCATTGACTACTTGGGCATTTTTTATAAGTATTTCGCTCATTTTTTTTTATTTAGGTAAACCTTGCAATTTCATTTTAATAACTCCAAATACGGCTTCTGAAATAATAGAACCGTTCATTTTAGATTTTCCTTTTATTCTGTCTGTAAAAATTACAGAAACTTCTTTATGTTTAAATTTATGCAACCAAGCTTTAAATTTCATTTCTATTTGAAAGGCATAGCCTACAAATTTAATCTTTTCTAATTGTATGGTCTCTAAAACCTGTCTTTTATAGCAAACAAATCCTGCAGTAGTGTCATAGATAGGGATGCGAGTGATAAAACGAACATATTTTGAAGCAAAATACGATAATAGTACACGACTCATCGGCCAGTTTACAACATTTACACCTTGCGAATAGCGAGAACCTATAGAATAATCAGCGCCATCTTTTGCACAAGCATTGTACAAGTGTATTAAATCACTCGGGTTATGTGAAAAATCTGCATCCATTTCTATGATATAATCATAGTCTTTAGATAACGCCCACTTGAAACCGTGAATATATGCCGTGCCCAATCCGTTTTTTTCTGCTCGAACCTCTAAAAATAAGCGGTCTTTGAATTTGGGGATAAGTGATGCTACAATTGTATTCGTTCCGTCGGGTGAGCTATCGTCAACTACCAAAATATCAAACTGTTTTGGTAAGGAAAACACGGTATTGATAATAGCTTCTATATTTTCTTTTTCATTATAAGTAGGTACAATAACTACAGTGTCTGACATAAAGTTAGATTAAGCGGCAAAGATAAAACATTTTATTGCTAATTTTGTGATAAGATATAAACTTGTTAAAAAACTATGATAGAGACAGCCGAACGATTGATTGCAACTAAGGATGTATACACTTTTGTGTTCTTGTTCATACTTTTCGCGTTTTTTTTAGCGAGATCCTTATATGGGAAACACCTTGTTTTTGCCAATTATTTTCTGTTTACAAATGCACATTTGTTAAAAGATGGTAGAGAAATTAAATGGGGGCTTCATGTAATTTTGTTACTGATAAGTGCACTTACTTTTGGTTTGTTGTTGTTTTTAATAGTGCTAAATTATGATTTTTTATCCCTAGAAATAACAGAATTAGTCTTGTATTTGTATATAACTTTTGTAGTGCTATTATACCTTATATTCTCTAGTGTAATAGGATTATTGTTGGGGCGTTTGCTAGATGTTAAGGAGTTAATGAAAGTATATGTAATTTTTAAAGTGAGTTATTTAAGAACTATTGTGCTGTTTATATTGCCATTACTGTTGTTGGTCGTGTACAGTCCTGTCATTCAAATAAGCCTCTTAAAAATTACGGTAGCTTGTACGCTGATTTTGTTAGTTTTAAGATTAGCCTTAATTTTCAGATCTAACAAAAACTTGATTTTAAACGAGTTGTTTTATTTTATTTTGTACATTTGCACCCTCGAAATAGCACCGTTAATAATTATTTTAAGATTAACTATTTAAGAAACAAATTTAGCCTTATGAAAGTTAAAACAATTTTAGTATCGCAACCTTCCCCTAAAACAGAAAATTCTCCGTATTTTGATTTGATGGAAAAGCAAAAAGTTAAGATTGATTTTAGATCTTTTATCCATGTAGAAGGAGTTCCAGCTAAAGAGGTCAGAGCACAGAAAATTGACTTAAATGAATTTACTGCAATTATCCTTACAAGTAGAAATGCAGTAGATAATTTTTTCAGAATTGCTGAAGAAATGAGATTTTCAGTTCCGGATGATATGAAATACTTTTGTCAGTCTGAAGCAGTCGCTTTTTACTTGCAAAAATATGTTGTGTATCGCAAACGTAAAATTTATGTTGGTACCCGTACTTTTCCAGAATTAATAAAAATCATTAAAAAACATAAAGACGAGAAGTTTATGTTACCATCTTCGGATAAGCTAAAGGATTTAATTCCGAAATGCTTGGATGAGATTAAAGTGAAATGGAGTAGAGCCATTTTATTTAAAACGGTTGTCAGTGACTTGTCTGATTTGAACGATGTGTTTTATGATATTTTAGTATTCTTTAGTCCTTCAGGTATAGATTCTTTGTTTAAAAACTTTCCAGGATTTGAGCAAAAAGGAACAAGGATAGCTGTGTTTGGAAATACAACCATTAAAGCGGCAACGGATGCAGGTTTAGAGTGTAGCATTTTAGCGCCTACACCAGAAAATCCATCAATGACCATGGCTTTAGATAAGTATATAGCTAAAGTTAATAAAAGATAACACCTAATTAAGTGTATTAAAAAAGTCCTTTAGATTTCATCTAAAGGACTTTTTTTTATGCTTTTCAGCTTATAATCATTACTATTCCGTGATATTGCTTTTCTCAATACTCACATCTAACACCTCACATCTCTTTACTTAAACCCTCGTTCTTTTTGTATCTTTTCATAGGCTTCCTGGATTTGCATGAATTTATCCATAGCTCCTTTTATATGTTCTTCTCCTAGATGTTGTAATTTGTCTGGGTGGTGTTTTTTTACCAATTTCCTGTATGCTTTTTTAACCTCACTATTGCTAGCTGATTTGGTGATTTCCAAAATGGTGTAAGCCGCATTGGTGCTGTCAAAAAACATTGCTTTTATAGATTCAAAATCGTGACTATTAATGTATAAATAGTTCGAAATAGTCTGGATAGATTGGACTTCGTGTTCATTTACATGTCCATCTGCTTTTGCAATTCCAAATAAGAAATGTATCAATTGTAAACGGGAGGCATGTGTCGTGTTTTGTCGTATTTGCATACATACCTGGCGTGTTGATACATCACCTTTGATAATACTTTTAAATAGTTTAAACGCATTTTTTGCGCGCTCCTCTCCATACATTCTGGTAAAATGAGTCCGTACATAGTTCAGCTCCCGTTTGTCTATATTTCCGTCTGATTTAATAACTACGGATGCCAAAATTAACAAGCTTATTTCAAAATCTCCCGATTGAGTACTGTGTGCTCCTTGGCTGTAATTCCTAGCGTTTTTCACATCTGCAGAGGAGAATCCATCAATAAAACTTCCCACTGCAAACCCTAAAACGCTTCCGATAGGTCCCCCGAAAGTGAATCCCAATCCAGCACCTAGCCATTTTCCAAAATTTCCCATATTGTTGTTTAAAAGCCCAAATATAAGTGGATTTGAGCAGACTTTAACGTCTTAGTAACAATAGAGCTGTTAATATTTTGTAAAAATTACAATGATATGAGTATCTTTGTACTTTAAGAATACAAAAAAATAACAAATACTATGTATCCACCAGAAATAGTGAACCCAATGCGTCAAGAGCTTGTAAACGCAGGTTTTACAGAATTGAAATCAGCAGATGCTGTTACAGAAGCATTAAAAAAAGAAGGAACTACTTTAGTAATGATCAACTCAGTATGTGGTTGTGCAGCAGGTACAGCACGTCCTGGAGCTATTGCTTCTTTAGAATTTGATAAAATACCAACGCAAATTACTACGGTTTTTGCTGGAGTTGATGCAGAAGCTGTTGCGGCTGTACGTGCTCAAACAGCACCATTCCCTCCTTCATCACCAGCCATTGCGTTGTTTAAAGATGGAGCTTTGGTTCATATGTTAGAGCGTCACCATATTGAAGGACGTCCAGCAGAAGTAATTGCTTCTAACTTGGCAGCTGCTTATGAGGAGTTTTGCTCTTAAGACTTAAGTAATAATTACACTTTTTTGAGCTTTTGCTCTTAAATTAAAATCCGCTTTCGAGCGGATTTTCTTATTTTAGCCTTATGACACAACAAGAGATTATACATAAAACTCAAGAGTTTGTACAAGAAACCCTGAAAGATGCCGAAGGTGGCCATGATTGGTTTCATATTTTACGGGTTTGGAACAACGCCAAATTAATTGCGAAAAGCGAAGAAGTAAACTTATTTATAGTGGAGTTAGGGGCTTTATTACACGATATAGCCGATGCTAAGTTTTATGATGGAGATGAAACTGTGGGGCCAAAAATGGCACGTGAGTTTTTAGAAGAATTGGAAGTTAGTAAAGAGGATATCCTACATGTAGAAAATATAATCACCAATATATCCTATAAAGGAGGGAATTTTAATCAGACGTTTACTTCGGGAGAATTAGCGGTGATTCAAGATGCAGATCGTTTGGATGCCATTGGAGCCATTGGAATTGCGCGTTGTTTTAACTATGGAGGCTTTAAAAATCGTGCGATGTACAATCCCGAAATTGAACCAAAGTTAGACATGACCAAGGAGGAGTATAAAAAATCAACAGCTCCTACCATCAATCATTTTTATGAAAAATTATTGCAACTAAAAGATACAATGAATACAGAAACTGGAAAAAAAATAGCCCAAGAACGTCATGTATACATGGAAGGTTTTTTAACTCAGTTTTATGCAGAATGGAAAGGGGAATTGTAGTTTATTTAAGAGACAAGAGACAAGAGACAAGAGACAAGAGACAAGAGACAAGATGCTGGATTCGGGAGTATAGAGTGATTAAAAACACAAAAAAACCTGTTACAATAAAAAATGTAACAGGTTTTTTTGTGTTTTTAAAAGGTGTTTAATTAGCTGGTAACCAGTAATAAATATCCAACAGTCTACTACTCAAATTCCGCTCTTCTCTTTTCTAAAAAAGCAGTGGTTCCTTCTTCAAAGTCAGCAGTTCCAAAGCAGTTTCCAAATTCGTTGATCTCTACCAAATACCCGTTTTTATCCGTGTCGTAATTGGCATTTACAGCTCTTATGGCAGCAGCGATAGCGCTCGAAGAATTCGTGGTTATTTTCTTTGCTAATTTGTAGCATAATGGCAATAAATCTTCTGGTTCGGTTACATAGTTAACCAAGCCATTTTTTAAAGCCTCTTCCGCAGAAAGCATATTGGCTGTCAAAATCATTTCTAAGGCTTTTCCTTTTCCTACCAGTTGTGGTAAACGCTGTGTTCCTCCGTAGCCAGGAATCAAGCCTAATGAAACCTCTGGGAGCCCCATTTTTGCAGTTGAACTCGCGACTCTAAAATGTGCTGCCATGGCTAACTCTAAGCCTCCTCCTAAAGCGAAACCGTTGATAGCTGCAATGACAGGAGTCTCTAGGTTTTGTACAAAGTCAAAGAGTGTATCTTGTCCTTCTGCCGCTAATTCGGCCCCTTGCTGTACGTCGAAATCTGAAAATTCAGCAATGTCTGCACCTGCAACAAAAGCTTTGCTACCACTACCGGTAATTACAATCGCTTTCGTATTATCATCATTTTTTAATTCATCAAAAGCAACACCAAGCTCATAAATTGTTTTTTTATTAAGGGCATTCAGTTTTGTAGGTCGGTTTATAATGATCGTTGCTATTTGTTCGCTTTTCTCAATGAGTATGTTTTCAAATTTCATAGGTTATTTATTTAATGGGTAAACTGACAGTAAATACTGTCCCTTTGTTTTCTTTTGATGTAAATGAAATATCTCCTCCATAGGCGTTTACGATATTTTTCACCATAGGGAGACCTAAGCCCATTCCGCTGGATTTAGTGGTGAATTTTGGTTCGAAAACCCTGTTTTTGACCTCTTCAGAAATACCTTTTCCGTTATCTGCAACCGTAAAAATAACATGGTTTTCTTTTTTGTAAATGCTTATTTCTATTTCTTTATGTTCCTTGTCTTCAAGTGCTTGAATGGCATTTTTAACTAAATTGGTTACAATTCGTATCAGCTGTGTTTTGTCTAATTCTGCAATGATGCTTTTCTCTTTGGGATAAAAAGAGATATAATCTTCGGTAAAAATATCTAAAGAATGCTTTACAATTGCGACGACATCCAGTCTTTCACGTTGCTGTTTTGGCATGTTTGCAAAGTTTGAAAAAGCCGATGCAATGGAGCTCAAAGTATCTATCTGTTGAATCAGTGTTTGGCTATACTCGTTGAGTTTTTCATGGATGTTAGGATGGGAAGGATCAAATTTCCGTTGAAAACTTTGGACGGTTAAGCGCATGGGAGTTAATGGGTTTTTTATTTCATGTGCAACTTGCTTTGCCATCTCTCGCCAGGCTTGTTCTCGTTCTCCTTTTGCTAATTTTTCTGCACTTTCCTCCAGCTCATCAATCATTTGATTGTAGGCATTTACCAAGGTGTGAATTTCCGTACTTGCATTTCTGAGAATTATTTTTTCGTTGCGTTCGCTCAAGCTTGTCAAATACATTTTTTCGGTCACCATTTTTAATGATTTGGTGATATAGCGCGATATAAAATAGGCCAAACCGATGGCGATTATAAACATTAATCCATACACAAAAGCCATACGAACCAGGAATTCTTCCAAGTCTTTTTCTTGCGTGGTGTTGTCCTGAAAGTAACGTAAATTTAAAATCCCGATGGGCTTGAATTTGTTATCCGCAATATAGGTAAAGGAGGATTGTTGCTTTTTATCTGCTACATTTGTAAGCTTTACAAGTCTATGTAATGGAGATATGGCCAGGCTTTTTACCGTGCTTTTTGCGAGTTTTTCAGGGACTATGTTTTTTACAAAACCTGAGTAAGAGCTTTTTAAAAGTGTTCCTTTTAAGTCGTATATATTTACTTCTAATTTATGAATACTAGAAATTTCATGTATTTTTTCCTTAAAAATAAATGGTAAATTTCGGGTGATAATAGGAGAGGAGTTATTACTGTCGTTTAACCAAATATGGATGGCAGATTTAACAGCATCTTCTTTTCTTTCTAATCTTCCTGTATTGTATTCAATTGTTTGCTCTTTGTATTGATACACGGTTACTGCAGCTATTAATACAGATGCGAGAAGTATTAATAATATCATAGCTAAAAATATGCGAAGCTGGAATGATAATGATTTTGATTTCATAGAGTTTTTGGACTAAGACGTAAATATAGGCATTTCTAGGATAACTAGAAATCCGATTTTTAAAAGCTGTTTTGTCAATCCAATAGGGGGGCTAAAGTATGTTTGATGGAGCAAGAAAGAAGAAGTAAAATAAATTAAGACAAGCGAGTGTTATGGTTTTAATATAAGCGGTTTAAGAATAAAGTGCAGTACTTTAATAGATGAAAAAGCCAAGAATCACAATGGTATGATTCTTGGCTTTTATTAGGTTTTTACTAGGTGTGTTGCTTAAATTTATTGCAGTACTCTTATTTTTGTTTCTTTTTTCCTCGTAACTTTTTTAGCGTAGGGGAGGTCAAAAAGAACAAATAAAATCCAGAAAATATGGTGACTAATCCTAAGACAGAAAAGATACGAAGTACCCAATTGGTAATATGATCTCGGGTGTCATAATCCATGGTGTGTAGCATCCACATGAAATCAAAGATGCGCCAGTTCGTATTTCTAACAGCCATTACCTGTGCTTGTTCTGTCGATACATAAATGGTGGTGTTAGAATAGTGATCTAGTTCAAAGACGTAGGCTGGAAGTGGTCTTCCACGGTATTCGTGATGTTTCCCTGTACTGTTTTTTTCTAATAAGGTTGTCTTTGTAATGGCTGTTTTTGTTGCTAATTTACCCTTGACAAGTTCCAAGCATTCTTTTTCTGTAAGTGCTGCTTTTAAGGATCCGTCTGTGGCATTTATCAATTGTAATTTTACCTGACCTTTTTCGAAATAACGGTACTGTGCAACGGGTTTTCCAAATAGATCTATCAAACGGATCGAATGTGTCGAATCTATTTTTGTTTCTAGTTTTATACGGTCAATTCCTTTTTGAATGGTAGCGAAATTGAGGTCTTTAAAATAGGTTCTCTCGTGTTTTAAGAGCGTGTCTCCATGAACATCATCCATATTATTCCAACTAAAATACAGCCCTCCCAAGGTCCAGAATAAAAATTGAATTCCTATAAAAAGGCCTAAATAACGATGTGCTTTACGGGTGTTGTAATTGATGTTGTTTTTTTTGAAGATCATATAAAATTGTATGGGTTGAATATTGAAATTAGGGGATATAAAAAACGGGAATCTAAAAATTTAGATCCCCGTTTGTTTGAATATTTAACCTACCAGATTTACAATTTTTCCTGGTACGATAATTATTTTTTTAGGCGTTCGTCCATCTAATTGAGCAATGGTTTTTTCATGTGCCATCACTGTTTTTTCGATGTCTTCCTTACTCATGTCTAAGGGAAGTTCTAACGTAAATCTCATTTTTCCATTAAAAGAAATAGGATATACTTTACTGCTTTCTACCAAGTGTTTTGGCTCAAAAACAGGGAAGTCTACGGTCGAAATAGAACCTGTATGCCCTAAGTTTTTCCATAATTCCTCCGCAATATGTGGAGCATAAGGAGAAACTAATAATGTCAATGGTTCTAAAATAGCACGCTTGTTACATTTAAATGCTGTCAATTCGTTTACCGCAATCATAAAGGTAGAAACCGAAGTGTTAAAAGAGAAATTCTCAATGTCTTCTTCTACTTTTTTGATGGTCTTATGCAAGGTCTTCAATTCATCTTTTGTAGGAGCGTCCTCGTTTACTGAGAATTTTTCATCGACTAGATACAATTTCCAAAGTTTTTTCAAAAACGAATGCACTCCAGATATCCCTGAAGTTTTCCAAGGTTTTGCTTGTTCTAAAGGTCCTAAGAACATTTCGAACAATCGCAAACTATCTGCACCGTATTTCTCACAAATCTCGTCTGGGTTTACGACGTTATACTTAGATTTTGACATCTTTTCTACTTCACGTCCAACCACATATTTATCGCCTTCTAAAATAAATTCAGCGTCCTTGTAGTCTCTGTTTAATGGGTGGTTTTTAAATCCTTCAACATCCAATTCATCAGAAGTATTTACCAAGGCAACATCTGCGTGAATGGCTTGTACTTTTTGGTCGCCAATCAATCCTTTTGAAATAAATTTATTAGTTCCTTCTATGCGATATACAAAAGCACTCGTCCCTAAAATCATTCCTTGGTTGATCAGTTTTTTAGCAAATTCCTCTTTAGGAAGGTGTCCTAAATCGAATAAGAATTTTTGCCAAAAACGAGCGTATAATAAATGCCCCGTTGCATGTTCGCTTCCACCGATATATAAATCGATGTCTTGCCAATAATCTACGGCTTCTTTACTTACAAAATCACCTGTGTTACTCGCATCCATATAGCGGTTAAAATACCAAGAACTTCCTGCCCAACCTGGCATGGTGTTCAATTCAAGTGGAAATACAGTCGTATCATTCACTAAATCGGTATTTACAATTTCGTTTTTATCGGTATCCCAAGCCCAAACGGTTGCGTTTCCTAAAGGTGGTTTCCCATCTTCGGTAGGTAAGTATTTCTCCACTTCTGGTAAAGCGATTGGCAAAAATTCTTTGGCAATCATCTGTGGTAATCCGTTTTTATAATACACTGGGAATGGTTCTCCCCAATAACGTTGGCGGCTAAATACAGCATCGCGCAAACGATAATTTATTTTTCCATAACCAATGCTACGTTTTTCCATTTCGTAGATAATGGTTTTCATGGCCTTTTTATAAGGTAAGCCATTTAAGAAATCAGAATTTGCCAATTTAACACCTTCTTTTCCTTCAAAACAAGTTTCAGAAATATCGGTATCAGCAAAAATATTAGGGATAGCAATATTAAAATGTTTTGCAAAAGCATAATCACGTTGGTCTCCACATGGAACCGCCATTACAGCTCCAGTTCCGTAACTAGCCAATACGTAATCTCCAATCCAAATCTGAACTTTTTCGCCAGTAAAAGGATGTAAAGCATAGGTTCCAGTAAAAGCACCAGAAATGGTTTTTACATCGGCCATACGGTCTAGCTCACTACGTTTTGATGTCGCTTTTATATAAGCTTCTACAGTTTCCTTTTGTGCGGAAGTTGTAATTTTTGCTACCAATTCATGTTCTGGAGCCAAAGTCATAAAACTTACTCCATAAATGGTATCAGGTCTTGTGGTAAAAACGGGTATTTTTTCTTCGAAATTTTCAATAGAAAAACTAACCATTGCTCCTTGCGATCTTCCAATCCAGTTGGTTTGAGAGTCTTTTAAAGGTTGCGGCCAATCTATCGTATTTAATCCGTCTAATAAGCGTTGTGCATAGGCAGAAATACGCATGCTCCACTGTTTCATTTTTTTGCGAACTACAGTATGTCCACCACGTTCAGAAACTCCGTTGACCATTTCGTCGTTTGCTAACACAGTTCCTAAGGCAGCACACCAGTTAACTTCGGTTTCTGATAAAAATGTAAGTCGGTATTGTAATAAAATTTCTTGTTTTTTGTCTTCAGAATATGCTTTCCAATTGTCTGCAGTAAAAACATCAATTTCATCATCACATGCTGCTTTTACACTCGCATTTCCATCGGTTTCAAAAAGGGTAATTAAAGAACTGATATCTTCCGATTTATCGCTGTCTAAATTATACCAAGCATTAAAAAGTTGGATAAAAATCCACTGTGTCCACTTGTAATAATCAGCATTTGAAGTGCGGATTTCACGGGACCAGTCAAAAGAAAATCCAATGTTGTCTAACTGGCGACGGTAGGTTTTTATATTCGCTTCCGTAGTCGTAGCAGGATGTTGTCCTGTTTGAATGGCATATTGCTCTGCAGGTAATCCAAAAGAATCATAGCCTTGAGGATGCAATACATTAAAACCTTTATGACGTTTATAACGCGCGTAAATATCAGAGGCAATATATCCTAATGGATGCCCAACATGCAATCCAGCTCCCGAAGGGTAAGGAAACATATCCAATACATAATACTTAGGTTTTTCCGATTGATTGGAGGCTTTAAACGTTTCGTTGTCTGCCCAATATTTTTGCCAATCGGCTTCAATTTTTCTGAAGTTATATTCCATTGTTTATCTTAATTTCGGTGTACTAATTAAAACGAGTACAGCGATTCATATCTAATTATAAAAACGCGAAGTTACGGTTTATTGCTGATAAAATAAAGTAGAAAGTTTTACGACTATTTATAAAATAAGTGTGAATGTTTACTGCCTTTTCTAGCATTTTCTTCCTGTAGTAGTAAACTGTAATAAATAAAAGAATTTACAGGCGTTGGGATACCTAGTTCCTTTCCAAATGCGACCACTACACCGTTTTGGGAGTCTAATTCGGAGGGCTTTCCTGCCATTATATCTCTTTGTAAGGAAGAGGTGGTGTCATAGGGTTGTTGCTTAATTATTTGAAATTGTTTTTGAAGAATGTCCTCTTTTAAAATAATTCCTTTAGCCTTGGAAATACGCAGAATTTCGGTGGCGGTATCCTTCATCATTTTATAAACTTCTTCTTGCCCTATCATAGCGCCAATACTGGATCTTGTTAAGGCGCCAATCGCACTGATGGTACAAATAAAAACAAACTTAGTCCATATTTGTGTTTGGATATTAGTGGCTAAAACACTGTGGAAAGGAGCTTGATTTAATACCTTTTCTAGACGAAGTATACTGTCCGTTTTTGTGTTGTTTAACGCGCCGAAAATCAGGGTAGGTTCGTAAGAAAGATGTGTGATTTCTCCTGGTTTTGTGATTTTACTGACTATTTTGCACAAGCCACCTATCACATGTTTTGGTGGAAGAATATCTAATAGCACATCGCAATTAGTGACTCCGTTTAGCAATGGAAGTACCAAGGTGTGATCACTTAAAAGAGGAAGGATATCCCGTGCAACTTCTTTTAATTGCCATGTTTTTACCGCGATAATGATCAGATCAAAATCAGCAATTCCAGTAATTTTTTCTAGATACGTTGCTGAGGAAACGGTATAATTTCCCTTAGGACTCATCAATTTTAATCCTTCCTGCTGCATGGCTTTTAAATGTGCGCCTCTCGCAATAAAAGTGAGCTCATTTCCAGATTGGGCAAGTCTTGCTCCAAAATAACCTCCAACCCCACCAGTACCGTAGATAAGTATTTTCATAAGTAACTGCTTTATTTTTTTAGGGAGCTTGTAATCACGGGGATACGATAGGCTTTCTTTGCGGATTTAGTTACTTGTACTAGTGCAACTACTTGAATCCCTACATGAATTCCGTAAATATTATTAGGGTTTTTGATGGCTAAATATACCGTTCGTTCTTTGCTTGTTAAAACAGGAACAATACCCGATTTAAAATTTTCACGAGAGCCGTCCAAGTCAAAATTGAACTCCTTTTTATTTCTAAATAATAGGGCATTTGTTTTATCTACCAAATAAATATCACAAATATGAGCTCCGGGAGGTGGTGTTAATTTTGAAACTGCTGTGTCTAAGCCCTCTTTTTCTGCATAGTCGGATAATTCCGATAATAAGTTGAAGGTGTTGATGGTGTTACTGACTTCAGATTCATTTCTAGAAGCCGTAAATTCGTAATACCAACGTACCGTGTTTTTCGGGATTTGTATGGGGAGGATTATTCTTGATTTCCCTCCTTTTACCAAATCATTAGAGCGACTGTTGATATAGAATTTGTTCTCAGATTCTACCTTTTTAGCCTTTAATATATTGGTATGTACAATGGTTTCCGTTAAATAAGCATACGTAGTGTCTTTTCTTATGTTTTCTTGTGAGCACAGAGAATTTACGCAAAAGAGGCACAGTACAAATAATTTTTTCATAGCAATTAATTGAGTTAATCTTCTCAAAAATACAGCTTTAATTTGTACTGTTTGTTCTTTTACTAATAATTAGAGCGAACTGAATTTTAACCCTATAAAAAAGGATCGAGGCATATTAGGACCATAGATATAGTTGCTGTCTCGGTTTTTTCCAGAGTCGAAATCATTTTGGTAGTGATTGAAGAGGTTTTTTGCACCTACATAAAATTCTAAGTTACTATCCAATTCCTCTAAATTCATATTATAGGCGGTTTTAAAACCTAGGTTGGTAAAAGTGGGGGAGCTGATATAGCTATCTTCGGTTTGTTCTGGTGCACCTGCCAAATGTACTAAGTCCATACTTCCGGTATATACCATGTTTACAGCAGTACTAAAACGTTTGGTAGGCGTATAAGTTAGCGTAGCAAAACCATATACTTCTGGCGCTCTTAAAAAGGTTCGTGTAGGTGTTAAATCTTCAGAATATAGGACTGCTGTATCGTATTTACTAGACTGTAAAGTGATCCCCGTTTCTACTTGAATTTTCTTATTGTAGTTGGCTCTTAATTCTAAAGAAGCTCCTTTTACGGTTGCACCATCACCGTTGCGTTTTTCGAAAACTTCACCAAATTTATCTGCACCGATAGGCTCTTGATAAAAGGCATCACTTAAATGTGTATAAAAACCTTCGACCGTAAATCCTGCGATAAAATTCTCTGTGGCTTTGTCATAATTGATAGAACCACTGATACTACTCGATTTTTCTTCTTTTAAATCCGGTGATAAAATGATTCTAGAAACACCTCCACCCGCAAAGGCAATGTGTAAATCGGCATCAAATGCTTGTGGTGCTCTAAACCCAGTACCCCAAGTCAATCTAAACTGAGTGCTTTCTTTTAACTTGTATAATAAAGAGGCACGTGGGCTAAATACAAAATTATCGAGTAAATTATGTTTGTCCGCTCGTACACCAGTTAATAAGTTAAATTCCGGTGATATCTCCCAATCACTTTGAATAAAAATCCCTAGTGTGGTAGTGGTTTGGTCTATTAGATAGTTATAAGCACTTATCTCGTCTAATACCTTGTCTTGAACATATTCAATTCCTGAAGTTAGTACGTTTTCACCTTTTAAAAACTTAGTAAATCGATGGTTAAATTGAATTCCTCCCTGTAGGGTAGAAGCTTCAGAAGTTCCATAAGGAGGGTTTTCTATGTGGGCTTGAATAGCACTTGGGCTGTCTGGGAAAATACCTGTATAATGATCACGGTTTGTTTTTTGACCAGAGACATAAGTGATAAATGAACTGTTCAAGTCGTTAAAATTGATTTGATAATCCAAACTTCCTACAAATACATTGTGGGTGCGTTCTTCAGATTGTTGGGTTAAATAGGCCGCTTTGTCTACCATTTCCCCTCCATACCTGAATTCATACATGCTACTTAAACTCAATTCTATTTTTTGATTTTCGGTCGGGAGTAAAAATAAATTCACTCCAAAAGAATTGTTTTTTAAACTCGGTAATTCAGAAAAGTTGTCACCATTTGCATCGTAGTATTCTCTATCGCGTTTGCTTACAAAAAAGGAAGCTCCCGCAGTATTGTTATGACTTAGGATGGTTCCGTTTGCGTTGAGTATATGGTCTGTAGCTCTACCGCCGATGCTTTGAAAGGTGTAGTCTAAACTGTAAGCAGATTCTTTCGGTATTTTTGTGATTACATTTACTGTACCTCCTATCGCACTGGATCCATATAATGCAGATCCTCCACCGCGGACAATCTCAATACGCTCTATCATGTTGGCTGGGATTTGCTCTAATCCGTACAATCCTGTAAGCGGACTGAAAATAGGACGTCCATTAATAAGAATTTGAGAATATCCTCCTGCTAATCCGTTCATACGTAGCTGGGTATAATTACATGTTTGGCAATCCGTTTCTACACGTAATCCTGGCTGAAAGTTTAACCCTTCGGATAAGTTACAGGCCTGTACATTGTTCAGAGTACTAGAATCTATGATACTTACAATGACAGGAGAGTTGGTTTGTCTTTTAAAGGTTTTGGTTCCTGTGACTACTATTTGGTCCAAGCTAAAAGTGTTTTCTTTTAAAGTAACATGTAGTGTTTTCGTTTGGTGTTTCTGAATATTTACCGTTCTTTCTATTGTTTCATAGCCCATAGCTTGGATTGTTATCCGATGGGTTCCGGTAGGGATATTAAATTTATAATGTCCGTTAAAGTCACTGCTTGTCCCTAGATTTAGTGATTTAATAAAAATAGTTGCTCCAGGTATTGGTGTTCCGTTATGTTTGATGGTTCCCGTTAAGGTTCCTTCGTTATTTGCAAGTAGCAGTTGTCCAATACACAAGCTGCAGAGTAGTAAAAAGGTTTTCATTTTTTTCGTTATTAGTTTTGCAAATGTATAAAATATTTTTAGACTTGTCTAAAAATTTTATTATTTCAAAATAAAATGTACATTTGCCATGTATGAAATTTAATTTATCACAAGCCGAAGAAAATTATTTAAAAGCTATTTATAGCATTGGAATTGATACAGGGAAAAGTGTCAATACCAATCAAATTGCTTTAAAAATGAAAACCAAAGCCTCCTCCGTCACAGATATGGTCAAAAAACTATCTGATAAAGGTTTGGTGGAGCACAAGAAATACAAAGGAGCGTTAGTGACATCCAAAGGTGAGAGTATTGCTGTCAGTACTTTGAGAAGTCACCGATTGTGGGAGTGTTTTTTGGTAGATACTTTAGAGTTTAATTGGGACGAAGTACATGATATTGCTGAGCAGTTGGAGCATATAAAATCGGATAGCTTGGTGGATAGGTTGGATAAGTTTTTAAATTTCCCAAGTTATGATCCACATGGAGATCCCATTCCAGATAAAAATGGAGTGATCGAGCATCATAAAAATGTAATGCTGTCCTCTGTAGACCCTGAAGCTTCGTGTATTGTCATTGGAGTGAAGGATTCTTCTTCCTCTTTTTTAAAGTTTTTAGACAATGCGGGGATCTGTTTAGGGAAGAAAATTAAAGTATTGACAGTGGAAGATTTTGACCAGTCGATGCAACTAGAAATTGAAAGTAAAGTGATAACGGTATCACATCAGATATCAAAAAATTTATATGTTAAAAAATAGATTATGTTAGATCAAATTGTTGAGTACATGGGGAGTATCAACCCTATTTTGGCGGCTCTTTATGCTACCTTATTCACCTGGTTTTTGACTGCCTTAGGGGCGGCATTGGTGTTTTTAGTTAAAGGAATGAATCGCGCCTTGTTTGACGGGATGTTAGGATTTACAGGAGGCGTTATGGTGGCAGCTAGTTTTTGGAGCTTACTAGCTCCGGGAATAGAAATGAGTCCAGGAGAAGGTTTTCAGAAAGTAATACCGGCGGTTGTTGGTTTTGGGCTTGGAGCGGTGTTCCTATTTGGTTTGGACAAGGTATTACCACATTTACATGTTAATTTTAAAGAGTCAGAAAAGGAGGGTGTAAAAACTCCTTGGCATAAAACCACCTTATTAGTATTGGCAATTACCATGCACAATATTCCAGAAGGATTGGCTGTAGGAGTGCTGTTTGGAGGGGTTGCTGCTGGTTTTGACGGAGCTACTATTGGTGGAGCCGTAGCCTTGGCGATAGGGATAGGTTTACAGAACTTTCCAGAAGGATTTGCGGTTTCTATGCCGATCAGAAGACAAGGAGTGAGTAAGTTTAAAAGTTTTATGTACGGGCAAGCTTCTGCCATTGTGGAGCCAATTGCTGCGGTAATAGGAGCCTGGGCAGTGATGACCTTTCAGCCGATTTTACCTTATGCATTATCTTTTGCAGCAGGTGCAATGATATTCGTAGTGGTAGAAGAAGTAATACCAGAAACACAACGAGATAAATATACAGACATTGCCACTATGGGCTTTATTTTAGGCTTTATTGTGATGATGACCCTAGATGTAGGCTTGGGTTAAAAAGAATAGAAGAGTAGCTTATTTTTAGTAAATATATTTCTAATTGGTTAAATAAGCGATGAAAGGATCTTGTGTTATGCAAGATCCTTTTTGTTTTTATAAAGTACTATTTAGGAAGTATCTAATTAAATCGTACTTGAAAATGTGTGCCTGGGTTTAAAATCACGGTACGTTCTTTTAGAGCATCTCCAAATACTTCTTTCCAATTACAGGCGATGGCTGTCATTCCTTCTGGCATTGCTTTCATACCACATTTTCCTAGCATTTCTGAAGCAGAAAATACGGGAATAAAAGGTTTTCCTTCATTTAAAAATGTTTGTACGTCAAAAGCCCCTTTTTCTTCATCGATGTTTCTTACTAAAATCACAGGATCGTTCTCTTCCAAAGCATCCCATAAAAGCGTACTGTATTTTTCTTTTGAAAACCATTGTTTCATTATTTCCTGGTTTACAGGCAAAGATTTGGTTGCATTGTAAAAAGAAAAATTGGTGTTTCTTACAAAATCATACACATCCTCTTGCTCTTCTGGAGAAGCAAACGAAATCTCAATATCAGGATTGTGTTTATGTTTAATAGCATGGACTATTTTTTTTATGCTTTCTAGGTTTCCTTTATGGGTAACAGCAAGAACCAATTGACTTTTGTCCGTGTCTTTTTGAAGGAGTATCCCAAAATAAGCATCTTTAATAGCGTCTTCTTCATTAAAATATCCCACTAAATCATCAATGATATTCGTGTATTGTTTATTTTTATCTGGCATGGCTCTTAAAATTCAAATGTTTTTGCAAAAGTACGGATTATGATTGAGATAAGAATTATTACTACTAGAGTTCCAAACGTTTGTTTACGAATCTGAATTTTTATTGTTTTCTCATGGAGATAAGTCTAAGGACCTCTTGATTGAATGAGTAGCCTTGTGATAAAAAAGGAAAAGCTTGCTACTTGAAATTGTTAACGTATACGATATGCCTTACTCATAAGGATGTGGCTTTACGGGGATACATTCATAGAGGTCTACCGCTACTGATCGCTGAAATTTTTGCAAATAAAAAACACAAGCTTGGCCGTGTTTTTTATTTGTGTATTTTTTGTTGGTGATTAGCAACCACAATCTGAGTCGCAGTTCCCCTTCTTTTTTCCTTTGAAAATATATTTTTTCAATAAGAAAACAAGGGCCAAGCCAAGAGCGATATAAGTGAGTATTTCTTGCATTAGCTTAAAATCATAAATGTAATCATAGCGGTAACATAGGCTAGTATTCCCATACCTACTACTTGTAGTATTGGCCATTTCCAACTGTTAGTTTCTCGTTTTACAATAGCTAAAGTACCGATACATTGCATGGCAAAAACATAGTACATCATCAAGGACATTCCAGAGGCTAAATTAAATACCTTTTCTCCCGTTATCGGGTTTATCTCTGCACGCATACGTTCTTTAATGGTCGCTGTATCGTCTCCATCATCACCTACGCTATAAATAGTAGCAAGGGTTCCTACAAATACTTCACGAGCGGCAAAGGAGCTGATAAGAGCAATTCCTATTTTCCAGTCATAACCCAAGGGTTTAATAACAGGTTCTATGGTTTTACCCATAATACCAATATAGGAGTTTTCTAATTTATAAGAAGCTATTTTATGAGATAATTCATCATCAGTGATGTTAGTTCCTTTAGTTTGTTCGCTCATTGTAATTTCGGCATTGTCATAAGCAGCAGGGCCGCTAGAGGCTAAAAACCATAAAACAATAGAGAGTGCAAGGATAATTTTACCAGCACCAAATACAAATGCTTTGGTTTTTTCAATCACCGTAATGATCAAGTTTTTTATAGAAGGCAACTTATAGTTGGGCATTTCAATGATAAAGAACGAGCGTTGCTTTATTTTTAATACGCGGTTTAATATCATGGCCGAGAAAATAGCAGCCGCAAAACCTAAAGCATATAAAGCAAATAATGTGAGTCCTTGTAAATTAAAAATTCCCAATACTTTGTCGTCAGGAATAATTAAGGAAATAATAATGGCGTAGACAGGTATTCTTGCAGAACAAGTAGTAAATGGTGTGACAAGAATAGTAATTAAACGTTCTTTCCATCCACTGATGTTTCTTGCAGCCATAATAGCAGGGATTGCACAGGCAGTCCCAGAAATTAAAGGGATGACGCTTTTTCCACTCATTCCATAGCGACGCATTATTTTATCCATTAAAAAGACAACGCGACTCATGTATCCTGTTTCTTCTAAATGCTTTTATCGGCGATAATTCCATTGATTTCCTATTGCACGGCCTGCTGTTGAAAATGATTTTCGGTTTCTTCTTTGCTTTTAAGAACCGGGGTAAGCATAGCAATAGGTATTAGTGAATTCGATTCCACTGTGTATTCATCGTTCACTTTTCCTTTTAGTAAATGAACCAGATATATCAGTACTATTGAAAATAACATCCCTAATAATACCGCCACAAAGCTTATCACCGTTCTGTTCGGGGAAACGGATTTTTGGGGTACTTGAGCATGGGTGATTATTCTATGAAAGGCAATTTTAGCGGCTTGGGCTATTTCGGCTTCCATTTTCTTTTCGTTCAAAAAAGTGTACGATTGTTGGTAAATCTCAAATTCGCGATTTAGAATTTTCAACACTTTTTCTTTATTGGGGATCCCAATGAACAATTGCCGTGTCGCTTCAATTTTATCATTTAAATTCTTAAACTTGATTTCGAGGTTTTTTCGCGTATTGCTAACTCCTTCGGCCAAATAGTCGGTAAGATCCTTGATCTTGCCATCCGTGGCCTTTACTTTCTCATCTTCTGGCGTATAGATCAATAACAAATCTCTTTTTTCTGCTTGCAAGGCCTTTATTTTTTTTACCATTTCAGTAGATAACAAAT
>NVRM01000046.1 GCA_002400885.1 Flavobacteriaceae bacterium | reverse complement strand
CTTATCAATGGTAAAAAACGTACTATTAATGCAATAGATAAAGTGGTGATGCGAAATTTAGAATCTCCTGTTACTACTAATAGTGTAGATGCGAGATTAYTAAACCAACGAAATGTGTCTAGTTTAGGAGATGCCTTTAAAAGTGTGACTGGTGTWAGACCAATCAACCGATACGGAGGTTTTCAGACCTTTAGAATTAGAGGGTTTAGTAACTTTGTCTTATTAGTGGACGGSGTGAGAGACGAACGTCATAACCTTTCTAACAGTGCGCCTTCTACAAACCTAGCAAACATAGAAAGAATCGAAGTTTTAAAAGGTCCTGCYAGTGTATTACTYGGACACTCTGCTTTAGGWGGTGTGATTAATTTGGTRAAAAAGAAACCTTCGTTTGTRACWAAAGCGTCGTTTAAAGCYACCTATGGATCGTATAATTCRGTRAATATGTCTGGWGGAATTGGAGGGCCTATTACGGATAAATTAAGGTACCGTGTAGATGTTGGAACGACAAGAACAGAGGGGTGGAGAGCTTTTGGTGAAAAAACAACCAATGGTGCTGTAACCTTGGATTACGACTTGACAGACAAGGATTATTTTCAGTTTTCGTTTCAAGCGAATAATGATATCTATGATACGGATACCGGAATTCCGATGTTAGAAAACAGTAAGGTTGTCCCCGGAATGGATATAGAAACCCGCTATAATGACCCTCAGGATTATTTAAAACACAAGCGTAAAGATTTTCAATTGAGGTATATTCATACGTTTAGTGATCTCCTTAAAATAACAGCACAAATGTCTTGGTCTGATGATGATATTGATTATATGTCCACCGAATTTTTAGAACTGAGCAAAGATCAGAAAACGATTAAACGTGCCTATCCATATTATTTCAACCATCATACGGGGACTTTTCAAAATCAATTAGATTTGTCTTATAAATTTAATACGGGCCGTATAAAACACAGAAGTGTTATTGGGCATTCGTTAAGTGTGTTGGATAGAAAAACGTATGGTGGAGCAGTGGAAGGTCCTGGAACGTTTACAACTATCTCTGTGTCTAATCCTATATTAAATCAAGGACATATAGAAGCAGTAGACTCAAAAGTAAGTGCGCGAGAAGAAGTAGTGAATGGGTTTTATATCCAAGATTGGATGGCTCTTTCAAAAAAAATAAAACTACTAGTTGGATTGAGGTATGATGTTTTTTCTGGCACCTATTACAAGGATAAATTAGCCCCCAATAGAAAGGTGCTGGAAGAAGGAGTCAAAACTAAAATCCCTACTACTGCAGTAACCTATAGAGCGGGATTGGTGTATGAAGCAATGGATAATTTAAGCTTATTTACTTCCTATTCTAATTATTTCAAGCCTACACGTAGGATTACACCAGAAGGTCAGGTTTTTGATCCTGAAAAAGGATATCAACTTGAGGCAGGTATAAAATTAGAAGAAGAGCATCGTTACAGTATCACTTTATCTGCATTTTATTTACAGAAAAACAATATTGTTGAGCGTAATAAAGTAAAGGAGTACCATCAAATTGGAGAGGCAGATTCTAAAGGTATAGAATTAGATATAGCATTTGAAATCTTTGACGGATGTTATTTCAAAGGAGGATATGCCTTTGTGGATGCAAAAGTACGAGAATTTGATAGTGCTACATTACAGGCAATACAAGTAGGGAATAAGCTTAAGTTTACACCAGAACACTTGGTAAATGCATGGTTAAACTACGAGAAACAAGAGGGCTTGGCAAAAGGTTTAGGGCTGGGACTTGGATTTAATTATGTAAGTGAAAATTACACCAATTCTTCCAATACTTATTTGTTGCCTTCGTATGCAACAGTGGATGCAACAGTGTATCATCAATTTAAAACGGTGAGACTTTCTTTAAATGTAGATAATATTACCGATAAATTATATTTTGCGGATGCGATATATGGGAATCAATTTTTCCCGGGGAAAGGAAGAAATTACAAGCTTAGTTTGGGCTATAAATTTTAATATTGTTTGATAATTGAAAACCACAGTCTATGCTTGTTTATGTAAAACTAGTATAGCCTGTGGTTTTTTTAAATGTACTATTTTGAAAAAAATATTAATTGAAATTCACCATTATTTAGGCACCTTTTTTTTTCTGTTATTCTTAAGTTGGTTTTTGTCTGGTTTTGTCTTGATGTACAAAGGGTTTCCTCTATTGAAAAAATCAGATAAAATAGCACTGTTAAAGAAAAGAACATTGGATACGGAGGCTTTTATCTCTCCGGGTATTGTTTTTAAAAACGATTCCATAGAAAGCATCCATAGTTTTGAAATCAGCTATGTGTTAAACCGTCCAGTATACAGGGTTTGTTCCAATAAAGGACGTGTTTTTTCTAGATATGCTACAGATGGTGCTGTAGTTCGTGTGGATGTACAATTGGCGATGAAAATAGCCTTGGAAGCAACGGGTGTACAGGGCGACAATGTGACCGTCTCTCGGCTGGATGCATTGGATCAATGGATTCCTAGAACGTCATTTCTTAAACATTTACCTGTATATAATGTAATGTTGAATGATGTGGATGTGACACGAATTTATGTATCCTCTTTGACAGGAGAACTCTTGAGTCTTACAACAGAATCGGATCGTATGTGGGCCTGGCTTGGAGCCATTCCACATTGGGTATATTTTAAGGACATTAGAGTCCATACCGTTTTTTGGGTGCAGCTAGTTAGTTGGTTGTCAGGGCTTGGATTTATGATGGCGGTTACAGGAATTGTTACAGGATTGGTACGGGCTAAGAAAAAACCTAAGAAACCATTTAGAAGGTTTAAGAACAATTGGTATAATATCCATTATTATGTTGGATTGATATTTGGTTTGTTTGTCTGTACATGGATTTTTAGTGGTCTTATGAGTATGACTCCTTTTTCCTGGACACCATCTACACGATTATCTAGTTCAGAAAATAATACGTGGCAAGGGGATGCGTTTTTATGGGAAGATTTTAATACGGTACGCTGGAATCGATTTAAAAAAACAGTGAATAATAGCAGCGTAAAAGAATTGTATTTAAAAAAGTTTGCTTCTGAATTGTATGTGGTCTGTGTGGAGGATGTAAAGAAAACCTTGCATTGTTATTCTGAAAAATCGGGACTACCAAGCCTGAATGATTACAAGAAGGTGATTTCTAAGTTATCTCCTACGGATGTCATTGTGAAATCAGAGATGTTGACGGATTATGACCATTATTACTATAGTAAAAACAATACAAAAACCTTGCCTGTATTTAAAATTACTACAAGTACAGATAAGACTTATTATGTAGATCCTTTAACAACAGAAATGCTGTACAAATGCAGTACAAAAAACAGGATTCAACGTTGGATATACCACGGATTGCATAGTTTGGATTTTAATTTTCTTACTTCTAAGGGGGTGTTATGGGATGTTGTAATGTGGTTTTTATTGCTGGGAGGTACTATTATATCTTTAACGGCTACTGGTTTGGGGATAAAATTCATCATGAGAAAATCAACTAAATTTTTAAAGGGATTAAAAAAAGAATAGAGAGTCTATACTTAATGTAAGCGGTCTATTTTTAGAGAGACTTTTTCAGCAAATCCTTAAGGAGTGTTTTGCTAAACATATTTTAGAAGGTGAAACAAAAATGGGAGCATATTTATGCTCCCATTTTTTGTTTGCTACTTTATGTTTCGTGTGCTATTTTTAGAGACACCTAAAAAACCTGTTTATCCTGAAAAAAACAGGTTTTTTCTAAACGATTCTTTTGTATGATCGAATTAAACATCAATTTTTATGCACATTTTTACTGCAGTATCTATTTTCATGTATAATACGAGCTTGTTGGGATTTTATCGTTGAATCTTCCTCTTTACAAACATGATAAATGACATGTTTTTCATTATTTTTATTGTTTTTGTAGTGATTTTCAGTGGTTAACAGGAATAAAACAACTGTATGATTTTCTAGGTAGTTGATGGAATAATAAATATATTTGTATTGCTATTGGTTGCTATTTCTATCTATTAGAAAATGGCATTAAAATGGGAATCTCGTGTAAATCGAGGACTGTACCCGCAGCTGTAAGCTCTCATAAAAAGCTTTTAACACCTTTGTCACTGTCGTAATTTGATGGGAAGACGTTAAAAGTAGAGTAAGTCAGAAGACCTGCCTATAAGCACACTATATATTTACTAAACTTTCGGGGTAAAGGTTAGAGTGTTTGTAGATCACCTTCGTGTAAAACTTCCTCTTATCTTATATGTCCGAGCAAAAAGAAAAGAATGAAAAAAAGCTATTTAGCCATCATTCTTATTGCACTACACGGGATGGTTGTAGGGCAAGAGAATGTTTCTGTTACCTTGACCGATGCGTCATCGTCTACCAGTATCCCTTATGCGGATATTTACAACCAATCTTCAGGATTTATTACCAGTAGCAATGAGAATGGTGTGTTCCATATAAAAGGAGCACTTTCCGATACTGTTAAAATTTCGAGCCTAGGATATCTATCCGAAGTGTTTTCGATACAAGAGCTGAAAACTACACACACTATCCGTTTGGTTTCTAGTAATGAATACTTAAAAGAAATCACTATTTTGGCTAGTAAGCGTCAAAATATAGGAGTACAACATATTGATAAGTTGAGCTTAAAGCTACAGCCTATTAATAATGCCCAGGATTTATTAAAAACAGTGAGTGGTTTATTCATCGCCCAGCATGCTGGAGGAGGAAAAGCAGAACAAATTTTCTTCCGTGGATTTGACAATGATCACGGGACTGATTTTGCAGTTTTTATAGATGATATTCCGGTGAACCTATCCAGCCATGCTCATGGACAAGGATATGCAGACATGCATTTTATGATTCCAGAAGTAATACAGGATGCCGATTACTACAAAGGTCCTTATGAATTAAAAAACGGTAACTTTTCTGTTTCTGGAGCAGCGAGGTTTAAGACGAAAAACGAATTGGATGGTAATACCGTAAAGTTGGAAGTTGGTCAATATGGCTATAAGAGAGGGGTGTTGTTGTTAGACTTGACTCCTGAAAATAAATTATTTTCTACAGATAAATATGAAAGTGCTTATATTGCTTTAACGGGAACCTTAAATGATAGTTATTTTGATGCAAGTCAGAAATTCAAGAAAGTAAGCGGATTGTTTAAGTATAATGTAGAATTAGGTAATCAGACTTCCCTTACATTTATGAGTTCTTACTTTACAAGTTCTTGGGATGCTTCGGGACAAATCCCATTAAGAGCGTACCAAGATGGTAGTATTCCTTGGTTTGGAGCTGTAGACAATACAGAAGGAGGAGAAACAGCACGTTTAAATACATCGATTAAAATCACATCGGTTTTAAAAAATGATCAGAAAATAACCAATCAACTTTATTTTTCTAATAATAAATACACCCTGTTTTCAAATTTCACCTTCTTTTTAAACGATCCAGTAAATGGAGATATGATTGCGCAAAAAGAGAGTAGGAATATTTTAGGATATACGTTTGAATACGATAGGAAAGATGTGATTAATACTACTAAATTAACCAGTACTTTTGCGGCAGGATTCCGTTCGGATTGGATAAATTCTAGTCTATGGTCTTCTATTTCAAAAGATCCTCAGGAGCTTAAAGATAAAAATAAGTTAAGTGAAACTAATTATTGGGCTTATGCAAAAGGAAACTGGCAATTAACACCTTCATTGGTGCTTCAGTTTGGGTCAAGATTAGATTATTTTACATTTGATGTAGAAGATAAATTAGGGAATAATGTAACAGGAAGTAAAAATGCTTTTCGTTTAAGTCCTAAGGTCTCTCTTTTCTATAACCCAATACAAAACATACAATTATTTGTAAAAGGAGGATCTGGTTTCCATTCTAACTATACACAAGCGGCCGTAAAAGATAGAGACATTCATCCTTTACCAAAAGCCTTGGCTGTAGATTTGGGAACAGAATTTAGAATTGGAGATAAAGTAATTGGATCTGTAGCGGCTTGGGCATTAAAAAGTAATTCAGAATATATTTTTGTAGCAGATGCAGGGGAATATGAAAATAATGGAGCTTCTTTTAGAAAAGGAATAGATGTTTCAGTAAAAATTAATCCAATGAAGAACTTATGGATTAACAGTTCTGCTAACTGGAGTAAAGGTATTTTATTAGATGTTCCTAATACGGAAAACAGTATTCCTTCAGCGCCTAGGTTTACCAATACCTCTTCTGTAATTTATACACTAGAGAAACAAAAAATGGAATTTTACCTAGGATCTAGATATATGGCAAAAAGACCTTTGACAGAGGACGAAAGTGTTACAGGGAAGGATTATTTCTTGTTAGATGCCAGTATTACAAAGTCGTTTAATGATTTTAAAGTAGCAGTTTCTGCTCAAAACCTATTGAATATAAAATGGAAAGAAGCCGTGTTTTACGACGCTTCTCGATTAAAGAATGAAGTACTAGCAGTAGATGATATCCATTTTACTCCTGGTACACCTCGCTATGTAAAAGTAGCGTTGAGTTATAATTTTTAACAATGAATACGAATAAAAATATTGCCATACTAGGATTTGGTTGGTTGGGTAAATCACTCGCTGTTAGCTTGCACAATGCAGGGCATACAATTACGGGGTCTACTAGCTCATTGGAGCATTTAAAAAACCTATCGACACTTCCTTTTGGGCTGTCTAGAATACAAGTGTCTTCGGACACAATACTAGGAGATTGGGAAGCTTTTATGCACCATGTGGATTGTTTAATTATAAATATTCCACCTAAAAGAGTTCCAGGGATTGAAACATTGTATCCACAATTGATGGAGCAAATAATCAAAAGAACAGACAAAAGCACCAAGGTTGTTTTTGTAAGTTCTACCGCAGTTTACAAAGCCTCTGACATTCCTGTTACGGAAAATACCGTGGCGGAACCAAGCAAACCTTCTGGGGTTGCGGTGCTGGCTGCAGAGCAATTGATTCAATCTTATTTTGGGGACAATGCAACCATCCTACGTTTTGGAGGATTGATTGGTCCAGATAGACATCCAGGTACATTTTTATCCGGTAAAAAAATAGTTAAAAACCCAAATGCTCAGGTAAATTTAATACACAGAGATGATTGTATTGGACTGATCCAGGAAATAATAGCTCAAAATTGTTTTGGGACGCTTATAAATGGCTGTGCTACAGTACATCCTTTACGAAGTACTTATTACACATTGGCAGCGGAAGCATTAGAGCTTCCCAAGCCAGTATTTGTTTCTTCTACTGAAGCACAAGGGCTTAAGGTTGTAGACAATCAAAAGTCGAAAGAGCTCTTAAATTACACGTATTCTTACGATGATCCTTGTGATATTATCACGACTAAAAAAGGAGGTAAAATTGATATTATTGGGGCAGGTCCTGGGAATGTAAAATTACTAACCTTACAAGCTTTCGAAGCCTTACAAGCAGCAGATGTATTATTGCACGACAATTTAATAAGCCAAGAGATTTTGGATGTTAATACCTGTGCAGAGCGTGTGTATGTAGGTAGAAAGTATGGTGATAAAGAGAATCAATCTGACCGTCAGGATACGATTAACAGCTTACTGTTTAGCTATTATCAACAAGGAAAAAAAGTAGTGCGTATTAAATCTGGTGATCCATATATCTATGGACGTGCAGGTGAAGAAGCTCGCTATTTAAAAGATAAAGAAACTCCTTTTAATGTAATTCCAGGAATATCTGCAGCGTTGGCGGCAGCAAATACCTGTAATATCCCTATCACGGAAAGACATAAGTCAAATGCAGTCTTAATTTGTACGGCGCATACAGCCGATTATTCATTTGAACAATTACAAGGAATAGGAGCCATGTTAAAAGCAGGGAATACCTTGGCTTTGTATATGGGACTAAAAAGTTTGGATAAATTAATTCCAATACTGATAGAGATTACAGGAGATCCTACAATTCCTATCAATGCAATTTCTAATGTTTCAAGAAGCAACGAAGTATTGTTGACAGCTACTTTAGCCACAATCGAAGAAGCCGTTAAAAATCATAAGTTACCAATGCCTGTGGTGTTTTTAATAGGTGTAAAACCAATATAAGAAAGATGATGAAGAAAGGAATATTATTGTGTGGACATGGAAGCAGGACCAAAACAGGGACCGATGCTTTTAAAGAAATGGTGACTATTTTAAAAAACAGGTACACAGATTATGAAGTGGACTATGGTTTTTTAGAATTTAACCACCCTTTATACGAGGCTGCTGTAGAACGTATGTACCTAAAAGGAATTCGTGATATCATTGCACTTCCAGTCATATTATTTGCTGGATCTCATGCTAAAAACGACATCCCTTATGAATTAAATACGATACAATCCTATTATCCAGATTTGACCATTCGTATGGGGAAACACTTAGGTGTTAGTTCTTATTTGTTGGAATTATCAAAGAAATTAATAGAGGAGAAAGAACGAGAATTACCAACGGTTTCTAGAAGAGAAACTTGTTTGGTTGTCGTAGGGCGTGGGACTACAGATCCTGATGCGAATTCGGATGTACATAAGTTATGTAGCATGCTTAGCGAAGGAATGGGCTTTGGATTTGCCACCGTAGGATATAGCGGAATGGCCTATCCAAGTGTACCGGAAACGTTGAAAATGGTGGATAAACTAGGTTTTAAAAGAACCATTGTAATTCCATTCTTTTTCTTTACAGGTATTTTATTGGATCGTATTTATACGGCCGTTGAAAACTTTGATGCCGAGTCTGAGAACGACTATCATTATACCAAACCTTTTGGTTCGGACGAATTGGTTTTAAAAGCCTTTGACGAACGCTTGGAACAGGTACATCAAGGGACGGGAAATATGAATTGCCAGTTGTGTAAATATAGAAAACAAATGATTGGTTTTGAAGAGGAAATAGGAAAAGACCAAATCGGACATCACTTAAATGTCAAAGGAATTCTGTTTGAAGAAGATGATAAAGTAGGTGATAAAAAAGGAATTATGAACAGTGTTAAAAGTATATTGGGTATTTAATCCCCAACAATAATATGGATAAAACAGGTAAAATATACGGTATTTCATTAGGACCAGGTGATCCTGATTTGATCACATTAAAAGGACTTAAGATTTTGGAAAATGTAGATAAGATCTATTTTCCAGGTTCTTTATATGCCGATGGAACCAAACTGAGCTATGCCTTGAGTATTTTAGAGCATTACAACTTGGACAGTACAAAAATGGAAGGGTTTTATTTGGAGATGGATTTGGAACGTGTACAAGCAAAAAAAGTATACGAAGCCACTTATCAACTTATAAAAAAGGACTACCAACAAGGTTTGAGTATTGCCGTGGTGAGTGAGGGAGACCTCAATACATTTAGTTCGTTCTCTTATATTTTAGAAAAAATAAAAGCAGATGAATTGGCGGTTTCTTTGGTGCCAGGTATTACTTCGTATGCTATGGGAGCATCGGAAAACTTAACGCCTTTATGTTTACAAAACGATCGTTTGTTAATCATTCCAAGAGTACAGACCGAAGCACAATTACAAGAAGCACTGGATCTTTATGATACCGTGGTTTTAATGAAAATAAAATCAGTGATTCCTGTACTAAATGCCGTATTAACGAAAGGGAAATACAGCATTACTTACAGTGAAAAACTAGGAACAGAAGCACAATTTACGACTTCCAATTGGGAAGAAATAGCAACTAGAGAAATTCCATATTTCTCTTTAATTACAATACAAAAATGAAAATTACAGTAGCGGGTTTAGGCCCTGGAGATAAGAATTATATGTTGCCAATCGTGAAAGCGGCTTTGGCAGTAGCAGATGTAGTGATTGGTTATGATTACTATTTTCAGTTTGGAAAAGAGTTTTTTAAAGCAGATGCAGAACTAATTGCCATGCCTTTAGGGATGGAGGAAGCACGTGCCGCCAAAGCCATTGAAAAGGCAAAGGAAGGTAAGCACGTCGTGGTTATTGGTTCTGGAGATGCTAGTATTTACTCTATGGCAGCTATCGTGTATGAAATGGTAGCTAAACGTGACTTGAACGAATTGGAATTGGAAACTTTACCAGGAGTTTCGGCTTTTTTAGCCTCAGGTAGTAAATTAGGTGCACCCTTAGGTCATGATTTTTGTTGTATTTCATTGTCAGATTTAATGACACCTTGGAATGTGATTGAAAAACGTATCAAAGCGGCCGCTATGGGGGATTTTGTAACGAGTTTATACAATCCAAAAAGTATCAAAAGACATTGGCAATTAGGGAGTTTAAAGAAGATTTTCTTAACGGAAAGAGATCCTAAAACACCGGTAGCTATTGTAAAACAAGTAACCAGACCAGATGAAAACATAAAAATTACTACCTTGGGAGAGTTTAATCCGGAAGATGTGGATATGTTTAGTTTGGTGATGATTGGGAATTCTCAAACCTTCCGATTTAAAGATTATTTGGTAACTCCAAGAGGGTATTTGAATAGAAAACCTCATACAGGTAAAGAGATTCAACAAGAGAGCTTTAGAATCGTAACAGATCATATGCGTGATTTAAATTATGCGCCTAATGATAAATGGGCCATGACACGTGTGATTCATACCACAGGGGTTTTAGAAGATCACGCTCATTATAAAGCTACGGAAAATGCCATTCAAAACTTAAGTGAATTCCTTAAAAAAGGTGGCGAAATTATTACCGATGTTACCATGGTAAAAGCTGGGATTACCCGTGCTTTTTCTGAGAAATTCGGAAACCAAATTCATTGTTTTTTAAATGATGATGATGTGACTAAAATGGCCGTTGATGAGAATATTACACGCTCTCAAGCAGGAATTAGAAAAGCAATAGCGATGTATCCTAATGCTTTATATGTTGTTGGAAATGCACCGACTGCTTTGATTGAAATTACAGAAACCCTGCGTTTGGATCCAACGTTTACTCCTGTAGGAGTTATTGGAGTCCCTGTAGGCTTTGTAAATGTGATAGAATCTAAAGAACAGTTGGCACAAGTAACACGTACAGACTGGGTTATTATAGAAGGAAATAAAGGAGGTAGTAATGTTGCTGCAGCCATTGTTAATGCAGCTTTCTCCTTGGAAGAAGCAGTAGAATACGTTCATATTTAGTAAGAATCATGGCAAAAAGGGATTTTATTATTGTAGGAATTGGAAATCATATCATCCCTCAGTTAACAACTGAGGTGATGGAGTTGATTTGTAAAATAAAAGTGTTTTCTGGAGGGAAAAGGCATTATACTTTGGTCAAACATCTGTTGCCTAAAAAGCATACCTGGATTCAAATTTCGGGTAGAATGGATGTGGTGCTACATGAATATAGCTTGCATAAAAAAACCATCTTGATTTTTGCCTCTGGCGATCCATTTTTCTATGGCTTTGGAAATACCTTAAAAGCATTTCTTCCAGAAGCGAGCATTCAATCGTTCCCTTATTTTAATAGTGTACAAAGGTTATGTCATAAATCGATGACCAATTACAGTGAATTACACACCGTATCAGTACATGGGAGACCTTGGGCTCCGTTGGATGTGGCATTGATTAAAGACGAACCTTTAATTGGAATCCTAACCGATGGAAAGAAAACACCCGCAGTCATTGCAAAACGCATGATTCAGTATGGTTTTTCTAACTATAGGATGATAGTAGGAGAAGAGTTGGATGGTGAATTAGAACAGATTACAAACTATGAGTTGGAGGCATGTGCAGACCAAGAGCATTTGGCTTTAAACTGTATATTATTGGTGCGGAAACACCCTAAAAACACGTCGTTTGGACTTCCAGACGATCAGTTTGTTCCCTTGCCCAATCGCAGTAAAATGATTACCAAGTTACCCATCAGACATAGTACAATTCATGCCTTGGATTTAAGAAACGCCATTAGTTTTTGGGATGTCGGTGCCTGTACAGGTTCTGTGGCGATTGAAGCCAAAAGACACTACCCGCATTTGTCCATTACCGCCTTTGAAATAAGATCGGAATGTAGAGCGATTATTCAAGAAAATAAGGAACGTTTTTCTACCCCAGGAATTGAAGTAGTGATTGCTGACTTTTTTGACTTGGATATAAAGAATTATCCAATGCCTAATGTGGTCTTTATAGGAGGGCATGGCAATCGTTTGGAGGAAATGATTCTTAAAATTCACGCATTAAATCCAACAGTTAGGTTTGTAACCAATGCCGTTAAAGATACAAGTTCGGAGACATTTATAAATACATTAACAACACTGAATTATCGTATAAAAACAACGAATATTCAGGTAGACGAATACAATAAAATAGCCATTCACACCGCCGTGAATAACTAAATACAAAAGCGCTAAAAAACGCAGGTGTTTCACAAATTAGTGAATGCCTGTAAAGCGATAAAAGATATTATAAAAGATGAAAAAAATAAGCATCATTGCCATCACTGATAAAGGGATAGAGCAGGCATTAATTTTACAAAAACAATTTCCAAAATCATTGGTAATTACAACAAGAGAAACTTCGCATGAGAGTGTTTCTGTAGTCGCTTCTATTTCAACATATATTCAAGATAATTTCGCGAAATTAGACGGAATTTGTTTTGTAAGTGCCTTGGGGATTTGTGTGCGTACTATTGCACCATGTTTGAATGATAAACTAAAGGATCCTGCAGTAATTTGTGTGGATGAATTAGGATTAAATGTACAATCTGTAGTGAGTGGTCACTTAGGAGGTGCCAATGAGTTCACAGAGAAAGTAGCACAGTTACTTGGAGGGAACCCTATCATATCTACGGCGAGTGACGTACAAGATATTTGGGCGCTAGATACCTTGGCTGCGAAGTTCGATTGGACCGTGGAAACAAGCACATCTATGAATGCCCTTATGGCTTTATTTGTGAATAAAAAACCAACAGCCTTATTGTTGGATATTAAGGATAAAGGAACGGTTTATTTAGAAAAAACATTGCCTAGTTTTGTGACTGTGTTTTACAATGCAGCGGATGTAAAGGAAGCTGAATTTGAATTAATAATTGCAGTTACCTATAAAAACAATCACTTTAAAACAAGTACATTAAACTTTGTGCCTGCGGTATTAACTGTTGGTTCTGGTTGTTCTAAAAAAATTGATGATCAGATTTTTGATGCTGCTTTTAAAGCTGAATTTGAAGCGAAAGACTTGTTTTTCTCTGCCATTCAACAATTTGGATCAATAGATATTAAAGGAGAGCAATCTGCCTATGTAACGTGGAGTGCAACTCATGGAATTCCTTTCCATACCTTTACAAGTGAAGAAATCGACGGTGTAACAGTACCAAACCCAAGCTTAGTAGTACAAGAAAAAATAGGCGTGGACGGTGTTTCTGAATCTACGGCCATGTTAATGTCCAATAACAATTCTTTATTGGTAGAAAAACAAAAAATAATCTTAGAAAACGACGAGCGTTTTACCTTTGCTGTTGCTTTAGATAGCCGTGTGGAGCGTAAAGCTCAAATTGCGATTATTGGAGCAGGACCTGGGGACGAGGAATTGATTACCGTAAAAGGAAAGCAATACTTAGAGGAAGCAGATTGTGTATTGTATGCAGGAAGTTTGATTCCAGAAGAAATGACCAATTGGTGTAAAAAAGGTGCTGTTGTTCGCAACTCGGCAAGCATGACGTTGGAAGAGCAAGTAGCCTTAATGCAAGAGCATTATCTCAAAGGAAACGCCATTGTACGTTTGCAATGTGGAGATCCTTCTATTTACGGAGCCATCCAAGAGCAAATGACCATTTTTGATGAGTTAGGAATGGATTATTTTATCGTTCCAGGGATTTCATCATTTAGTGCTGCTGCTGCCGCCTTAAAATCTGAATTTACCATTCCAGAAGTAGTACAATCTATTATTTTGACTAGAGGGGAAGGGAAAACACCACTTCCAGCTACAGAAAAATTAGTGGAAATGGCGAAACATAAAGCCACCATGTGTCTGTTCTTAAGTGTAGGTATTGCAAAGAAAGTACAAGGGCAATTATTAGAACATTACCCTGCTGACACACCGGTTGCTGTGATGTATAGATTGACTTGGAAAGACGAAGAGATTTACCAAGGAACCTTAGAGAACTTAGCCCAAATTGTAAAAGATAGTAAAAAAACAAGAACGGTATTAATTATCGTTGGAGAAGCTATTGGTGCAAGAAAAAACAGGTCTCAATTGTACAATCCAGAGTGGAAACACATTTTTAGAACCAATAAAAAATTCGTTTTAAGCGAATAATTAATTCCAATTACATTTCCAAATGAATGTTTGGAAATGTAATTGGTTATTTATAAAAATAACCAGTATGATATTAGTATTTGGAGGCACTACGGAAGGGAAACTTGTAATTGAACTGTTAGAAAGTTTACAGTTACCGTATTTCTATTCTACAAAAACCGAGATAAACGTCACTTTAGGAAGTGTAGGTAGGTATCGGTTTGGTGCATTTTCCAATGCGGAATTAGCTGCATTTATAAAGGAGCATCACATCAATTGCTGTATTCATGCATCACATCCCTTTGCGACGGTTTTACACGAAACGGTCGCAGAGGTATTTGAAAAACACGACATCCCTGTGCTTCGTTTGGAACGAGAATACCCTCAGCGTTCCACGGAAAAAGGAGTGCATTATGTGATAGATTACCCAGAGGTAATCGCCTTATTAAAACAGCAATTTTCGAATAAAACATTGCTGGGATTAACAGGGGTACAGACCATTGAGAAATTAGCGGATCATTGGAAATCTAATCGTTGTTATTTTAGAATTTTGGACAGACAATCTTCCATAGATATCGCTGTAAAAAACAATTTTCCTTTGGAACAATTAATTTTAGGATATCCCAATACGTCACTCAAGGAAGAAGTGGCTTTGTATAAAGAGAAAGAGGTGGGCGTAGTCTTGACCAAGGAAAGTGGACACAGTGGATCGTTAAGTGTAAAGATTGATGCAGCAAAATGTGTTGACATCCCTATTATCATTATAAAAAAACCAGCCCTGCCAACTTATTTTCAGTTAGTGAAGCATGCGAAGGAATTGAAATCAATGTTAAAAACACTGAAGATATGTCTTTAAAACCCATTCCAGAAGGCCCGTTGAGAGATGGATTTACTACAGGTACTTCTGCCACAGCTGCAGTAAAGGCTGCTTTGATTTCCATTATTGAACAAAAAAAACAAACTTCTGTACGGGTACAATTACCCATAGATAAAATATTAGAAATTCCTATTTATTCCAATGTTTTCAGCAAAAACACTGCCCAGTGTAGTGTTATTAAAGATGCGGGAGATGATCCTGATGTCACCAATGGCGCTGAAATAGGCTGTGAGATTGTTTTAACAAGTGCGAAAGACATTCTTTTTGAGGCTGGAGAAGGCGTAGGTACAGTTACCTTGTCGGGCTTGGAACTGGCGGTAGGAGAACCTGCCATTAACCCTGTCCCTCGAAAAATGATGCAAAGTGCCGTTCAAAAACTCTTGCATAATTTTGACATGGAATGCGGACTCATCATAAAAATTTATGTCATCAATGGAAAAGTCCTAGCTAAACGCACCTTAAATGAGCGTGTAGGAATATTCAATGGCTTGTCTATTTTAGGAACTTCGGGCGTCGTAAAGCCTTATTCTTCATCTTCTTATATCGCGAGTATTGAACAAGGAGTTGATGTTGCCGTTGCGAATGGAATTTCCGAATTGGTGATCAATTCAGGAGCACGGAGTGAAAAATATTTACGGGCATTATTTCCAGAATTAACAGAGCAATCTTTTATTCACTTTGGAAATTGGATTGGTGAAACCTTACAGAAGATCAGTCAATCCAATATTAAAAATGTCACCATCGGTATTATGCTCGGAAAGGCAGTCAAATTAGCCTTTGGACGTACCGATACTCATAGTTGTGTGTCGAGCTGGAACAAAGAATTTATACAAGAAATTGCCCAAGCAGCAGGTGCAGATTCAGAAAAAACGGAAGCAATTTTATCCCTCAATATGGCGGGTAGATTGGTGGAGTTATTTCCCTTTGAACAAGAGGAATTGTTTTATCAATTACTGCTAGAAAAGTGCTACGAACAAAGTAAAAAAATTATTAAAAAACCCTTCTTACATCTCTATCTAATCGGTAAAGATGGAAGTTTTATTAAGTATTTAAAATAATGAGTATCATCAGTTTTATCAGACCGTTAATGGCGGGAGTATTGCACTCCTTTGAACCGGATCATGTAACGGCTATTTCCGTACTGGCAACCGAAAACGCCATCACTAAAGAGCGTACATCCTTTAAAATGGTGTTGAAAGCCTCTCAGTGGGCGCTTGGACATTCGCTCACCTTGTTGCTTTTTGGTATTGTAGCCTTGGCCTTTAAATCATCCGCTCAATTAGTTATTCAGGATATTTCCTTCTGGGCCGAAATGGCCGTAGGACCCATCATGATTTGGTTAGGGATTACTGCCATCCGCAGGAATCATAAAATTAAAGAAATGATTGCCCTTCACAAGAAAATTCAAGAACACGACCATTTAGAGTCCAATCCCATTCATTTACATGGGAAAATGGGTGAGGAAATTGCGATGAATCCCTTAAATAAATCTTTTTGGGTAGGTATGTTACACGGATTGGCGGGGACTGGAGGAGCCTTAACCTCTGCCTTGGTATTGAGTGCAGAAACCGTATTGGATGCCATCATTGTATTGCTGATAGAATGTGTGGGGATTATTCTCGCTATGGGAATTTACAGTTATACGCTGATTTCCGTGATGAGTAGATTTATAGAGAAAAACTTGTCTATTTTTAAATGGATGAACGGGGTGGCTGGACTGCTATCCATAATAATAGGTGTGTACTGGATGTATAAAACCATCTTGGGCGCCTAAGTATAGTAACAACTAACAAGCGTAACCCTTTTGAAAACAAGGGGACAACTAACGAACTAACAAAATGAGTGCAATCAATTTATTAAGACCATTGATGACAGGAATTTTACATTCCTTCGAACCGGATCATGTGACCGCTATTACCGTATTGGCTACTGAAAATGCAACGACCAAAGAGAAAACCAATTTAAAAACCGTATTGAAGGCCTCACAATGGGCTTTTGGTCATTCGGTCACTTTATTGATCTTTGGTGGATTGGCTTTGTTATTCAAGGCATCCTTGGGTAGTTTTGTAGACGAAATTTCATTTTGGGCAGATATTGCCGTAGGTCCTATTATGCTTTGGTTGGGGATTGTAGCCATTCGTAGAAATAGAAACATTGAACAGATAATGGATGCTCAGGGGGCAGCTCCACATTCTCATAACAGCAATCCGATGAGTAAATCTTTTTGGGTAGGCATGGTACATGGCTTGGCAGGAACAGGAGGAGCATTGACTTCGGCTTTAGTGTTGAGTGCAGATACGACCATGGATGCGATCATTATTTTACTCGTAGAATGTGCGGGAATTATTATAGCCATGGGGATTTACAGCTATACATTGATCTCTGTGTTGAGTAAGTTTTTTAAGAAAAACATTTCTATTTACAAATGGATGAATGGGGTCGCTGGTGTGGCATCTATACTACTTGGTGTCTGGTGGATCTCAAAAATATTGATGGAATTATGAATATTGTAAAATTACATTATCCCTTCACAGCCATTGTTGGCCAAGAAGATTTTAAACTGGCCTTAATCCTCAATTGCATCGACCCACTTTTAGGTGGAGTATTGGCGATCGGTGATAAAGGAACTGGAAAAACTACCTTGATCCGTTCTTTGGCGGCATTGATGGAAATTACCGGAGATTTTCCTTTTGTGAACTTGCCTATTGGCGTGTCTGAAGACCGTGTGCTGGGGCATCTGAACTTGGAGAAGCTCATCAATGAGAAAAAAGAAGTCTTGCAACTAGGATTGTTGGCAAAAGCCGATAAAGGTTGTTTGTATATTGATGAAATAAATTTATTAAACGATTACTTGATGGATATCCTGTTGGATGCCTCTGTTTCAGGTTGTTACCATCTAGAACGCGAAGGGCTTTCTAAAAAGATAACCAGTCGTTTTTGTTTGATCGGTTCCATGAATCCTGAGGAAGGCGATTTACGTCCCCAATTAAAAGATAGATTTGGTCTGAGCGTTGCTATAAAAACAACAGTAGCGATTAAAGAACGCACGCAAATTGTGAAGAATAGGCTTTTGTTTGATGATGATCCCATCGTGTTTAACTCCGGATATGAGCGCCAACAAGATGCCTTAGTTCAACAAATAAAAAAGGCTATTCTTGGATTGAAAAAAGTGATAATTTCTGAGGAATTGATGGAAAAGGCCGCAGAAATAGCCCTTACAAATGAGGTGGAAGGACATAGAGCCGATATCTTATTGATTAAAACAGCTCGAGCTTATGCTGCCTTTTTAAATGAGTCGGTGCTCACAGTAGCGCATATGGAAAAAATAGCACCGTTTGTATTGCTACACCGTGCAAATAACAAGCAAAACCCTTCGCAAAATAAGGAGGAACAACAACAACAACAACAACAACAACAACAACAACAGGAGCAAGAGCAACAACAGCAAGAAGAAGAAAAGAACGGAATGAATGCTCCCGCAGAAAGACATCAGTTTAACGCGGTAGCACCTGAAAACACCCCAAAGTGGGAGGCGAGCAATAGAAGTTCTAAAAATGGGATTAAAGTTGATAATAATGCTACATATCAACAAGTTTCAGTAGCCCCAAGTTCACAAAAAGTGATGGATGTTCGCAAGACCGTAGGTCAGTATCTAGCGACGGATAAATTTGAATTTAAACAGAAATTTACCCAAGTAAATACCCAAGTTCATTGGATGTTTATCGTAGATTCTAGTGGCTCCATGTTGAAAGATAAGATGGTGTCTTATGCCAAGGGCTTGGTGGAGAAATACACGGATGCTGCTCCTGGTAAGAAACCTCTCTTTTCTTTAATCACCCTCTTTGATGGCGATGCGGAGCTATTGCAAGAAGCAAGCAGTGATATGAGCGCATTCCAACAGGCATTAGAGACCATGAAGACTGGAGGTAAAACCAATATTACAGCGGCTTTTAAACTGATAAAAGGCATTAAAAACCGCCGTCAAAACACGGCACTTTCCTTGGTGATTGTCACAGATGCCAAATTTAATAGTACGCAAGAAAACCCCTTTGAGGAGGCGGTATTGGCTTGCCAAACCTACTGTAAAGGCATCGATACCATAAAGGTGATAGATGCAGAAAAAGGCAGGGTGCGTTTAGGCTTGGCGGAAAAATTTGCTCGAAAAATAAAAGCGAGCTATGAACCTTTAGAAATAGGAACAGATGTCTAAAATACCACAGTTTATCATTGCGGCCCCTACGAGTAATTCGGGAAAGACAACCATAACATTGGGCTTGTTACGTGCCTTAGAGAACAGAGGGTTTGCGACACAACCCTTTAAAGTTGGTCCTGACTATATAGATCCAAAATTTCATAAAGTTGCCTGTGGGCATGTAGGAGTTAATTTGGATTTGTTTATGATGAGTACCGATGATATTCATCAGACCTATGCTTCCTTTTCCAAGGATAAAGAGGCCATTTGTATCGAAGGAGTGATGGGATTGTTTGACGGTGCTAAAAAATCTGAGGGCAGTACAGCAGCTGTATCCAAAGTCTTAAAATTACCAATTATTTTAGTGGTAGATGCTAAATCTGTTGCCTATTCAGTGGCTCCACTATTGTATGGCTTTAAGAATTTTGACCCCGAAATTGACATCGCAGGCGTTATTTTTAACCGTGTCAATACGGAGAGTCATTATCAATTTTTAAAAGAAGCCTGTGACGATGTAGGGATTCCTTCTTTTGGATATGTACCGTTTATTGCGGATTGCGAAATACCATCGCGTCATTTAGGTTTATCTATTGATGAGATGGATGCCTATAAACCGATGATTTCCACCATGGCAATAGCCATAGAAAAGACGGTAGATGTGGATCAATTATTAAAGAAATGTACGCTAGAACGTCCAGTTTTCAAGACGAAATCAAGCACTAAATACATAAAAAAATTACGCATAGGAATTGCAAAAGATGCCGCGTTTAATTTTAGTTATGTACAAAATATTAAGGCTTTTGAAGCTCTCGGAGAGCTCGTGTATTTTAGTCCTTTAGAGGATAGCGAAATCCCGGAAGTAGATCTCTTGTATTTCCCTGGAGGCTATCCTGAATTTTATCTTAAAAAAATAGCAGCGAATAAAACCATGCGTGCCGCAGTACTCTCATTTGCCAAAAACGGAGGTAGAATCATCGCTGAATGTGGAGGGATGATGTATCTAGGAAGTGAAATTTTAGATGAACATGGTCAGGCATTTGAAATGTGTGGTGTGTTCCCTTTTAAAGCAAGCATGAAAAACATGAAACTGGCATTGGGATATCGAACCATCCAATTAGGAGACGCCATTTTAAAAGGACATGAATTTCATTATTCATCGGTTTTTGAAGATGAAAGCACCCGTGGAATAGGAAAGGTATTCAGTGCGAGGTCAAAAGAAGTACGGACAAAAATTTATAGAACTCAAAACGTTTGGGCGACTTATATCCATTGTTATTTAGGTACAGTAGATGGATTGAGCCTTGTCTTGAAAGAATTGGGAATAGATGTAGTGGAGGATAGGAAACAAGAAATAGGAGCTAGGAGATAAGACACAGGACTTCTTGACAGTGATATGATAGTGAGGATGATTGTTATTGTGACATCGAGAGAGTAGTTTTATCAAATAGGCAAGTGGTGTTGATGACGTTTCCACCGTCAGTTCGAGTGGTTTTCATATGAATTCTGTTTAGAATTTATATGAAAAATGTATCGAGAACTCCTACTAAACAGGAACTTCTCGATAAAATCACTCCTACCGTCGTAATCACTCGAAGTGACGACGATGTGCAATAAAATTACGTCAATGGTAGATGGTAGTTTTTCAAGAAAAAAAAGTGGCAGTGATGACGTTCAGAGTACCGCAAAAGGTTATGAAAATATAAAGGCTGTACAATTGATAATTTCAAATCGAAGACTGTCTTTTATGCAGTATATATGTTCAAAAGCTGCGAGAACAGGAGCGACCTTAGGAGCGACGCGCAGTT
>NVRM01000045.1 GCA_002400885.1 Flavobacteriaceae bacterium | reverse complement strand
CGTCGATCCCCAAATTCGCATGCATGTTGCCGTGGCGACGTCTCTTGCCACCATCATTCCAACGTCCATTTCATCTTCAAGAGCCCATCACAAACGCGGCGCAGTGGATTTTTCATTGGCCCGGCACTGGGGTCCTGCCATATTTTTCGGCGCAACCATCGGCACTTGGCTAGCGGCACAGGCGGACAGCGCTAGCCTCTCGGCTATCTTTGCGATTGTTGCCTCCTTTATTGCCCTGAAGATGATCCTGCCTCTGGAAAATATCCGGCTGACAAAGGCCGTTCCCAAAGGCCCCCTTGGTCAACTGTGTCCCGGCATAATCGGTATGGTTTCCACCATGATGGGCATTGGCGGCGGTGCCATGAGCGTCACCGCCCTGACCATATTTAATGTCCCCATTCACCGGGCCGTGGCGACCTCGGCATTTTTCGGATTGCTGATTGCGGTTCCCGGCACCATCGGCTTTATGATAACGGGACAGGGCAACGCCTTATTACCCCCCGGMAGCATWGGATTTGTCAATGTGATCGGCTTTTTAATTCTGTCCCCGGCAACGTTTCTGGCCGCGCCCCTTGGCGTCAGGATCGCCCACGCGCTAACCCAGAGGCAACTCAGCATAACCTTTGGAAGTTTTTTGATGATTGTGGCGGTTCGAATGCTGTACCGTACTTTTATGTCATAAGATAAAGAGGAAAAAATGTCCCAAATAGAATCCTGTTTCAATCTTGAAGATTTTCGCCAGCGCGCCAAGAAATATCTGCCGCGCATGGTCTTTGATTATATGGATGGCGGGGCCGATGATGAAGTCACGCTCCAGCGCAATCGGGACAGTTTTTCAAAATTTCAATTGATGCCCCGCGCACTACGGAATGTGGAAAATATTGACCTGTCGACAACCGTCCTWGGACAAAAGGTTGATCTTCCGGTCTTGATCTCCCCCACAGGTCAAACGCGCATGTTCCACCATACGGGCGAGGGCGCTGTAGCCCGGGCAGCAGCAAAAGCCGGGACCATATATTCYCTGTCATCAGTTTCCAGCACCTCCATAGAAGACACCGCCAAGATCACCGACAGCSCCAAATGGTTCCAGATTTATGTCTGGCGCGACCGGGAGGTTGTCCGCGAATTTATGGCCCGYTGCCGGGAAAGCGGCTATCATGCCCTGTGTCTGACGGTGGATTTACCCGTGCATGGCAATCGGGAACGGGATTTACACAGTGGGCTGAATTTTCCCCTGTCCCTGAMCGCAAAGATGGTCGCRGATGTCCTGCGCCAYCCGCGTTGGCTRTATAATTATATCACCAACCCGAATATTGAAATTGCCAATATGGTTGGCTCTACCCATGCCCATATTGCCAATGAGAGCAATCTGTTGGGCTATATCGCCAAGCAATTTGACCCCAGCGTAGATTGGGATGATGTGGCCTGGATGATTAACGAATGGAACGGGCCTTTCCTGATTAAAGGCATCGTTAATCCAGAAGATGCCAAACGGGCTGTGGATGTTGGGGCCGATGGCATCATCATATCCAATCACGGCGGTCGTCAACTTGACTATATGCCGCCAACCATCGAGGTCTTGCAGGATATTGTACAGGCCGTGTCAGGCCGGGCGGAAATCCTGTTGGATGGCGGCGTGCGGCGCGGCACCGATGTGATAAAGGCTTTGGCCCTTGGGGCCACGGCGGTGATGATCGGTCGGCCCTATCTCTATGCGCTGGCCGCGGGCGGTGARGCRGGRGTTGACCGGATGTTTGAATTGTTGCGGGAAGARATCARCCGGGATATGGCSTTGCTGGGCTGYACAAARATTTCRGACCTRACGCCRGARTTYATCCACAGGCCCTRARYCGTATCAGGTCKGGCTTTTTAAAAAACCTATGATCACATCCTGCAGGTCTTTTTTATGGAGCAGGTTTACATGCCCTCCCTCCCGRTTATGGACGGTGCATTTCGGYCCTCTGYTGCGCATCATTTCCACCTCATGATCGGGAACGATGGATTTTTTGGCCCGTATCARAAGAGTCGGTGCCGTGATCTGATCATAATGATGCCAGAGATCAAAATCCTGCCCATGCAGGCTGAACTGATTGGCCAGAGCCGGATCATTCTGAAAGGTGAATTTGCCGTCATCGCCCTGACGGCACCATGTTTCGGCCAGATGCCGCCATCTTTTATCGTCCAGCACCAGTCCGCCTCGGGACARCATATCCCTGAGGTAGGTTTCAAATTTGGGAAAGCTGTCAAAATGAGGCGGGTTSGCAATATTTTTCATGGCGGCCTGCCGCAGCCAGTCGGGAAATCCCGGCCCCACATCATCAAGCACAAGGTGGGTTATGGGACATTCCGTCATAATCGCGCCAAGCACAATGCCCAGACCACCGCCCTTTGACGCCCCGATCCAGCGCACCGACGTGAGGCCCAACTGCCGTACAAGATCACGGGCCATAGCCGCATAGGCGGTCAGGCCGGGGTCCTGCTTTTTATCATGGGTCCAGTCGGACAGGCCACACCCAATGGAATCCGGGCAGATCACATGATAATCCTCGCTCAGGCGAGCCGCCAATTCCTCATGATCCCGACAGGTTCCGGTGACACCATGCCAGATGATAACCGTATCCCGAGCCGGATTSCCCCATTCCAGAAAATGAATATTCCGACCCTGACAGGTCAGAAAGCGGGATTGTGCTGTGGGTATTTTTTTAACGGGACTGTCTCCATTCTTGATAMCAGATAGTAAGGAGGTTTAATGATTATGGCTACCCATAACAACGATAAAAGATTATGATTTCCCCCAAAGACAAAGAACGAAGACATAAGCGATGACGAAAAAGTTTAAAAGAAGATCTCTCATTCTGGAAAAAGCCAACCAGCTGTTCACCGACAAGGGTTTTTCCGACACATCTCTGGAGAATATTGCCGATGCTGTCGGCATCAAACGGGAATCGCTCTATTATTATTATCCGGGAAAATATGATCTGCTTTATGATATTATCGAGCCGCAGATCGCCAATGTCATGGAGAATTTTGAAAAAATCGCCACCAGTGARACCGACATTCGGGAGATTATCCGGCGCGGCATCGACAATCACCTTCAGCATTTTAATTCAAGTTATCTTCACATGGCGCTGGCCATCCGAAAAAACAGCAGTGAAGACGTCCATCAGAAATTCACCCGGCTATAYGACATGTTTNNNAAAGSCTAKGRAAANNGYTGGNATWMRYMWAATAGGACTTGGTGCCTTGTTTGGACTAGAGGATTGGAGAGCGGATAGCTTTTTTACGGCCATGCATTTAAAGTACTTACAAAAACGTTTTTGGAAAACTAAGTACTCGATTTCATTTCCTAGGTTGCGACCGCATTCTGGAGGGTTGGAGCCTAAAGTAGCTATGGAAGATGCCGATTTGGTACAGTTAATTTGCGCGTATAGGTTGTTGGATGCTGATGTGGAAATGTCTATCTCTACCCGAGAAAGCGAAGTGTTTCGAAACCATATTGTGCAACTAGGAATTACGTCTATGAGTGCAGAATCTAAAACCAATCCTGGAGGATATGTCGTAGAAAAACAATCCTTAGAGCAATTCGAAATTTCGGATGATCGAAGTACAGAAGCGGTGTCCGAAATGCTAGAAAAACAAGGTATAGAGCCGGTATGGAAAGATTGGGAAAATAATTGGAGCGATGCAGGAAATTAAGCACAGGGACTTTTCTATCGAAGAACAACAACAATATAGCCGTCATCTGATCCTGGACGAAATAGGAACAGAAGGACAGTTGAAGCTTAAAAATGCAAGCGTACTTGTAATTGGTGCCGGCGGATTGGGTTGTCCTGTATTGCAACTTATTGCCGCGGCAGGTGTCGGGACCATAGGAATGATAGATGATGATAAAGTGGAGCAAAGTAATTTGCAGCGCCAGTTATTGTACACACATCAGGATCTCGGTAAGTATAAAGTAGCAGTTGCAGCGAAGCGCTTGCGTGGGTTAAATCCGTATATTCAGTTTGAAACCTTTACGGAACGTTTAGTACCTGAAAATGCCGTGGCTCTTTTTGCCAAGTATGATATTATTGTGGACGGTTCTGATAATTTTCCGACCCGATATTTGGTGAATGATGCCGCTATTTTGGCAGGGAAGCCTCTGGTGTTTGCTGCCATTTTTAAGTTTGAAGGACAGGTCTCTGTATTCAATTATAAAAACGGACCTACGTATAGATGTTTATTCCCAACGCCTCCAGAGGCGCACACCATGCCATCCTGTTCTGAAATAGGAGTGTTTAGTGTGCTTCCGGGACTTATTGGGGCTTTACAAGCCAATGAAGTACTCAAAATAATTTGTGGAATAGGAACGGTATTGTCAGGGAAATTATTGACTTTAAATGCACTGACTTTAGAGCAGTATTTATTTAAATTCAAGAAGAACCAAGCACATACAGTTACAGCACTAGAAAATAATTATGGAACGTTTTGTGGACTTCTTTCGGATGGCATTGAAATATCTTTAGCGGAGTTAAAGGCAACCAAGAATTCGTATTTATTATTGGATGTTAGAACACAGGAGGAAAGAGACGAATTTCACATTGGGGGAATACACATTCCCTTAGATGTTCTCGAGCAACGGTTTGGTGAAATAGATACCGACAAGGAAATTGTGGTGTATTGTAAATCTGGACTTAGAAGTAAAAAGGCCATTCATTTGTTACAAGGATTAGGGCTTGATAAAATGTTGATCAATTTAAAGGGAGGGTGTTTTTAACAAGCCTTTATAAATTGGAATAAGGGGACTATCTAGCCCATAATAAAATTATAAAAAGACCTGTTCCTTTGTGAATGGGTTTTTTTTTATAACGAAGGCCATCAGATAAAGAAGGGGATCTCATTCTTTGATTTTGCTGTTTTTTGATTGTTTACTTTTTATAAAAAATAATGGTATTTGAGTATGTTTATAATAGCGAACCATGTAGTTTTACGAGGGAAGGGATCGTAATTGATTTTTTTTATAAAAAACAATGATTAAATAAGGAGTAGTCAGATCATTCCATTGTGTCGTGTGTAAAATATTAAGAGTCATTTCAAGTCATTGTATAAAAATAAAAGGATGTTATTGTTTCGAACGAGTAAAAAAGATAGTTTACACTAAAGTTACAAGATGACAGTAGAGGGAATCGTTTAAAATGCAGCTACTATCATAGCTACAGAACATGCTTTATATGATAAAAAAAATAATGATACTGATCATTCTCGTATTGATCATTGTATTTACGGTGAAAGTTACGATAGATTTAAGTTTTTCAGGAACAAAAAAAGTCTTTATTATTGAGAACTATAATGAAATTTATAGCCTGGATCAACTCATCAAATTACCTCAATTTGAGGGTAAAATTTTATACATAAATTTGTACAATGTGTATTGCGCAGCTTCCCTTAAACAATTTAATCCGCTGCGGAAAATTATGGAAAGACCTCAGGCGGAAGAAATAGTTTACATTCATTTAGCAACGCCAAAAATGACGTTTACCAATTTTTGGAAGTCTACCGTAAAAGAGCAGGACCTAAAAGGGCATCATATGCTTATGAATTCAGTGTTTTATAAAGAGTTTTGGACCCATTTTTCAAGTGAAAAAGTGTCTTATACACCTTTATATATTGCCGTAGGAAAAGATAAAAAAACAAAGATAATTTCGTCTCCGAAGACCCTTTTAGATCGTTATATTCTAAATGATTGTAATCTTGTAATTGCTACCTTCGTTCGGGATAATTTAGATGTAATTAGACCGCATTTACTAAGAGACAGAGATAAATTAAGGATTTCAATTGCTTTGAATAAGGATGCATCTGTAGACAGTGTTTCTTGTTTTTCAATTGCAGGTAAAGAAAAATCTAGTATTAAAAATAGGATAGAAGTTTGGAAGCAATTAGACCTAAAGATTAAAGAAACGTTTGACGCGATTGCAGCTGAAAAAATTAATTTTAAACGTTCTAGTATCGATTTACCGATGGATGTCAAGGAGTTGTCAGCGATGATTAGGCTTCGAAGTAATTGATTTGTTCTTGGGGGTAATTGGACGGGACACTTGCGTTTATCCAATTATTTTAAGTTAAAAAACTTAGAACTAGAGACCGTATACGTATTATGACACCATTGCGGGGCTTCATTAATAGCAGGAGTAAATACAGGTGATGATTCCCCTTCAATTTCACAGCTTCAATAGCTGTTTTAACAAATAACATGTAATTTTTAACAAGGAAAACACGTATTAAAAGCGATGGGTATGTCCAATGATATCCTTGTTGTTCCAAGGTGTTGTAAAAAAAAATCCTCTTGTAGCGAAGAGCGTTTATTTAAAAAAAGCAGCTACGACGATGTTATAGTACAGTAAGGATTATGTAGCGTGTCTTTTTAAAAAAAGTAGGTTCATTTTAATATTTTTACTTGTTGTTTTCTATTTAATAGGTATCTTCAAAAAAAAACAATAATATAACAAATGAAAATATTAAACCCTGAAGAGATAAAAGCAGCGGATCAAGCGACCATTGCATTGCACGAAGCTTCGTATTTAGATTTAATGGAACATGCTGGTACTCGCTGTTTTAACTGGTTAGATAGTTTGTTGCAAGGAAATCCATTAAAAATACATGTTTTTTGTGGGGTAGGAAATAATGGGGGAGATGGATTGGTGATGGCAAGGCACCTCATAAATAGAGGTTATAATGTAAGCTGTTACATTGTTAATTTTAGTGATAAAAGAACACCAGAGTTTCTAGAAAACTACAATCGTTTAAAAGATGAGGGGAATTGGCCTCTTGTAATTAAGCACGAACAAGATTTTCCGGAATTATTGGACGGAGAGGTTGTGATAGACGCCATTTTTGGGATTGGATTAAATAAAACTCCTAAAGGATTTACAAAAAAGTTAATCCAGCATATAAATAGTGTAGATGCCTTTCGGTTTTCTGTAGATATTCCTTCGGGATTGTTTGCCGAAAAGTCGGTGACAGACCCAGAAGCTGTTGTAAAAGCATCATATGTGATTACATTTGAAACCCCGAAATTAGCTTTTTTCTTAGCCGAAAACGAACCCTATGTGATGGATTTTGAGATCATAGGAATAGGACTGGATGATGCATTTATAGACGATTTACCTTCCAAACAATTCTTTATTTTAAAGGATGATGTTATTCCAATGTACAAGCCTAGAAAACGTTTTTCACATAAAGGTAGTTTTGGACATTCTTTAATTATTGGAGGGAGTTTCGGGAAAATGGGAGCTGTTAATTTTGCAGTGAATGGCGCCTTAAAAATAGGGAGTGGCTTGGTTACGGCCTACATTCCTAAATGTGGTTATTCAATTCTACAAATGGCCATTCCAGAAGCCATGGTAGAGATCGACGCCGAAGAAAAAATAGAATTTTTTAATCCAAAAACCAACGCGACTGTCATAGGGATTGGAATAGGAATGGGAACCGATAAAAAAACAATCAAAGGTTTTGGGAAGTTCTTAAAGCAGACAACAGTTCCCATGGTGATAGACGCAGATGCCTTAAATTGTTTGGCTTTAGCACCTTCTTTATTAAAAGAAATTCCAGCACATTCTGTATTAACTCCCCATCCAAAAGAATTAGAGCGCCTACTAGGTAAAACGTCTTCTGATTTTGAGCAACTGGAAAAAGCAATAGCTTTTTCAGAAAAATATGATGTGGTTATAGTGCTAAAAGGAGCATATTCTAAAATTATTTATAAGGATCAGTTGTATGTGAACTCTTCTGGTAATCCAGCTTTGGCTACAGGAGGAAGTGGCGATGTACTTACGGGGATGATTACAGGATTAATCGCCCAGGGATATACGTCGATAGATGCAGCAGTTTTCGCCGTGTATTTACATGGTTCTACCGCAGATTTAGCCATCGAAGATATGGTAATGGAATCGTTTACAGCATCTACCATTGTCGATTTTATTGGCGAAGCGATGAAGGATATTTTAACACCAGATTCGAAAGAAGAATTAGAAAAAGAATTGATGGACGAATTTGAAGCAGAATTTGGAGAAGATTTATTTGATGATTTAGAGGATGATGAATTTGATGATGATGACGATTTTTAAGTAGTTTAAGCTGTTTTTTAGTGACTATTTTACGCTAGAACGATGGTTTGATACCAATTACAATTTAAAATGACTGATATAAAAAATTTCCCCAATAAGTTGGGCACAGGCCCAAAAAATTATGAACGTATTAAATATAAGATTATGGAGAAAAGATTTACATCATTTGAAGAGTTTTACCCTTTTTATTTAGGGCAACATCAAAACAAAACATGCAGATTATTACATGTTATTGGCACGACAATATTGATTGCGATTGCGGTCACAGCAGTGTACCATCTTAATTTTAAATTATTGCTTTATATTCCAGTTGCAGGCTATGGTTTTGCTTGGCTAGGGCATTTCTTTTTTGAAAAGAATAAGCCAGCTACTTTTAAATACCCTTTGTGGAGTTTAAAAGGAGACTTTGTCATGTATTTTGAGATTGTTTCGGGGAAATTGTCTTTGGACGCAGATAAAGATTTTAAAAGGTAAGAACGGCTGTGATTTCTAAATGTTTTGTTAAAAACGAAGCCCGTTTTAACAATTTGAATTTATAAAAGTTATATTTGATTTCTTATAAAAAAAACTAAACTTTCAAACATGAAAAAAATTCTTTTGTCTTTAATATGTGTGGCTGCGATTGTCTCATGTAAAAAGGAAACCCCCGTGGATTATGTGCTGTTTTCCGGTAAAATTGCAAACGCAAAAATTAAAAATCTAAAGATAGTTACCTTAGATAGAAAAGAAGTAAAAACCATAGTATTGGCTCAAGATGGTTCGTTTACGGATACTTTATTGGTTGAGAATGGATATTTAAACTTTTCTTTAGGGCGTGAGTATTCAACTTTTTATGTAGAAAAAGGATATGCTTTAACCTTGAACATGGATGCTGCAAAGTTTGACGAATCTATCGCGTATACAGGTAAAGGAAGTGTTGAGAATAATTATTTAAAAGATAAATTTTCTTTTAATCAATCACTAAGTAAAGCGTCTAATATGAGAGAGATCTCTAAATTGGACGAAGTAGCATTTATTGCTAAAATAGATTCTGTAAAAAATGTTTCGCAAAGCTTTTTAAATGACGCAGAAGGGTTATCACCTGACTTTTTACATTTAGAAGAAAGTGTTATAGTATTGAATAGTGTGAGTAAATTACAAAATTACGAGCGTTATCACGAGCATTTTGCAAAACTTCCAGGATTTAAAGTTTCGGAAGATTTTCCTGTTGTAACAGATGGAATAAACATGCAGGATGAAAAATTATTAGGATTGGAAGTTTATAAAAGTGTGATGACAAACTTTTATATGGCTAAAGTCGAAGATAAAGAAGATGAATCTGGCTTGGCATATTTAGCTGTAATCGAGAAAGAAGTCAGCAATCAGAAAGTGAAAGACGTATTGGTATACGATGCCGCAAAAATGTCATTGAACTATACCGATAATTTAGAAGGGTTTTATGCAAAGTTTTTAGAAATGGAAAAAAACACCATCTTTAAGGACGAGATTACTGCATCTTATGAGGAATTACAAAGTATTTCTCCTGGAAAAGTATCTCCTAAATTTGTAGACTACGTAAATATTAAGGGAGGAACTACTTCACTAGATGATTTAAAAGGAAAGTTTGTATATGTAGATGTGTGGGCAACATGGTGTGGACCTTGTAAAGCGGAAATTCCTTCTTTGAAAGCATTGGAGAAAGAATACCACAAGGAAAATATTGAATTCGTGAGTATCTCTGTAGATAAAACTACGGATAAAGACAAGTGGATTGCGATGATCAAGGATAAAAAATTAGAAGGAATTCAGTTGTTTGCTAGTAATAGCTGGAGCTCTGAATTTGTAAAAGGATATTTAATTAAAGGAATTCCACGTTTTATTCTAATCGATCCACAAGGGAATATTGTAAACGCCAATGCTCCGAGACCTTCAAGTGAAAAAATAAAAGGATTATTAAATACTAGTTTAGGAATCTAATCATAAATATATTGTAAAAATGCTACATTCATGTATGATGAGTGTAGCATTTTTTTTTAAGTAAAAATCATGAAAAACATACTCGCCATATTGGCAATTATTATATTAACGGCTTGTTCAAAAGAGCAAAAGGACTACGTTATATTAAAAGGTACATTGATAAATCCTACCACTGGAGACATTGTAATCCAAGGGCGGAATTTTAATAAAACCATAAAAGTGGATGCCACAGGTAATTTTGAAGATACGCTTTCTGTGAGTGATGGGATGCATAACTTTATCTATAACCAGCAGCGTGTATCATTGTTTTTAAAAAACGGTTATGATTTAACCATGACGTTTAAGTCCGCTAATTTTATGGATGGTATTGGCTTTTCTGGGCTTGGACAAGAAACGAATCGTTATATAGAACAGAAAAAATCTTTTTTGAAAAGTGATGAAAGCAATCCTAAAAACTATTTCAAACTGAATGAAGAAGACTTTAAAAAGGCGATTGCAGCTACAGAATCACAGTTGGAAACGTGGAGTAATAATGCCCCAAAAGTGGATTCGGTAATTCTTAAATCCGATATTAAAAACAACAAACTATTTATTCGGTATATAAATAAAAGGTATACAATGGAACATGCCAAGATGCTTAGATTGGCAAAAGGAACAGTTTCTCCTGTATTTATTGATTATGAAAATAATGCTGGGGGCACTTCTTCTTTATCAGATTTTAAAGGCAGGTTTGTGTATATAGATCTTTGGGCTACCTGGTGTGGACCTTGTAAAAAGGAAATTCCAGCAATGAAAGCATTAGAAACTAAATTTCATGGAGAAAACATCGTGTTTTTGAGTATTTCTTTAGATAAGAAATCTGCGTATAAAACATGGAAAAATATGATTGAAGAAAAAAACATGGGAGGCGTTCAATTGATCGCCGACAAGGATTTTTCATCCGATTTTACAATCGCGTACGATGTCTCATCCATTCCGCGTTTTGTGTTATTAGACACGGAAGGAAACATCATTGATGCAGATGCACCAAGACCTTCAGATCCAGCACTCACCTTGTTGTTAAAAGAAGTGCTACGCTAAGCTAAATAATGAGATCATAAAAAAACCTACACTTAGTGTAGGTTTTTTTGTGATAATTTAAAGTTGAAATCTATTTCCTTTGGCGATAAAATCGTCAAATTTTTCTTTGTCATATACATATAAATAAGCTCCTTTTTTAGAAGATGATTTATCCTTTCTATCCGTTTTTGTAAGAATATCAAAGGAGAGTATTTTTTTTCTAAAATTCCTAGAGTCTAAGTTTTTTTGATAAAAACATTCATAGATAGATTGTAGTTGAGGAATGGTAAATTCTTCGGGAAGTAGGTTAAAGCAAATAGGCTCTCTCCTCGCTTCATCTCTCAATCTACCGATCGCATCATCGACCATTTGTCTGTGGTCAAAAATTAAATCTGGAATATCATTGAAATCATACCAGCGTGCGTCGTATTCTTCTACGTTTTTGATGTCTAATTCGTTGATGCGAATCAAGGCGTAATGTGCCACTGAAATTACGCGATTACCAGGATCTCTATCCAGGTTACTGTACGTGCGTAATTCTTTTAAGAAAATGTCCTTTAGTCCCGTAGATTCTTCCAAAACCTGTTTGGCAGAGTCGTTTAAATTAAGATTGTTTTTAATAAAAGATCCAATCAATGAAAGGGAACCTTTTAAAGGTTCAACACGTCGTTTAAACAATAATAACTTGATGCTTTCCGAATCAAAACCAAAAATAATACAGTCTACTGCGACTAGAAATTTTTCTTGTTTAATGTATTCCACGGAGGTATTTGTTGTGTTCATTAATTAGTTAATCTGGTTAGTTCGTTAAATATTTAGGAGAACCACCTGCTTTTTTTAAGAAGATGGAAATGGGTTCCTTTATATAAGTTTATGTAAATATACTAAGTTCTCTTTAATAATAATAATACGCGTAAGAAAAACATTTAATAATGATGAATAATAGTTTTAAATAGTTAATAATAACTAATTTGTGGCTTGTATTATGGCATTGGTCGAAATAATTATAGAAAATTCTCTAATTGTCGTAATATGGATGAATAAGCGTTAGAATAAATCAAATAAACAATATAATTATGAGAATAACCATGTTAATTTTAAGCTGTTTTTTAATGATATCATGTGCAGGGAAGTATCAGGAAATGGAAAACGGAGTAGCGGATTATCCCGTAATCCCAAAACCAGTTTCCATGGAAATGTCGACAGGTAGATTTATTCTGAGTGAGAATACAAAAATCTTTGGTGAGGCTTCACTAAAAAATGAAGGAGAATTTTTAGCGGATGTACTCAGCGGTGCATCTCAGAAAGACATTCAGTTTCATGAAGGGAACTTCGGAAATATTGAATTAAAAATAGATGCGAGTATTTCGTCAAAAGAAGGCTACGAATTAACGGTTGAAAGTAAAAACATTGTGGTTGCAGGAAAGACTGCAAAAGGTGTTTTTTACGGAGTTCAAACCTTAAGACAGTTAATAGGGAAAACAAATACTGATGTGACTATTCCAGCAGTAAAAATTAAAGATGCACCTAGATATGTGTACCGAGGAATGCATTTAGATGTCGCACGTCATTATTTTCCGGTTCCTTTTATCAAAAAATTCATCGATTTGATTGCCTTGCATAAAATGAACACTTTTCACTGGCATTTAACCGAGGATCAGGGATGGAGAATAGAAATTAAGAGTTTGCCTAAATTAACATCTGTTGGTGCTTCTAGATATGGAACCATCGTAGGGCATCATCCAGGAACTTCGAATGATCAAAAGATTCACAGTGGGTTTTATACCCAAGAAGAGGTCAAAGATATTGTGGCATACGCAACCAGTAAACACGTGACTGTAATTCCAGAAATAGAACTTCCTGGACATAGTGGTGCGGCCATTGCTGCCTATCCAAATTTAAGTTGTTTTCCCAATGAGCCTACATTAATATACAATGACATGGGTTCTGATAAAGGAAAAGAAGTCCAAGCTAATGGAACTCCTAAAATAGTACAAGAAACATGGGGCGTGATGGACGATGTGTTTTGTGCAGGAAAAGAGGAAACGTTTCAGTTTTTAGAAAAGGTATTGACAGAAGTTATTCCGTTATTCCCATCGGAGTATATCCATATAGGTGGTGATGAATGTCCAAAAGGAAATTGGAAACGTTGTGCCAAGTGTCAAAAACGTATGCAAGAGGAAGGTTTGGCAGATGAACATGAATTACAGAGCTATTTTATCCAGCGTATGGAGAAATTCCTAAACTCAAAAGGTAAGAAAATTATTGGTTGGGACGAAATTTTAGAAGGAGGTCTCGCACCCAATGCAACAGTGATGTCTTGGCGTGGTGAAAAAGGTGGTATTGTAGCCGCAAAACAACACCATGATGTGATTATGACTCCAGGGCATTCGGTTTATTTTGATCACTATCAGTTTAAAGATAAAAAGAACGAACCTTTGGCAATTGGAGGATTGACTACCGTGGCCGATGTGTATAATTACAATCCTACACCAGCAGAATTATCTGCAGAGGATCAACAATATATTTTAGGAGCTCAAGGAAATGTTTGGACAGAATACATGCCTACTACGGATGTTGTAGAATATATGATTTTACCTCGTATGAGTGCCTTGTCAGAAGTTGTTTGGTCTCCGGAAGAAGGGAAGGATTGGAATGACTTTAGCCTACGTTTACTTTCTTTAAAGAAAATATATGAGGAGCTTGGTTTGCACTATGCGAAGCATACCTTTAAGAATGAATAAGGTTTTTTTAAAATGATGTAAAAGCTCAAGATATAACATGTCTTGAGCTTTTTTTGTTTCTAGGAAGCTGCTGCTGTGTTTTAAGTTGTTGATGCCTGTAATTTTAAGTTACAGAAAACCAATGGATGCAGTCACTGGTATCCGAGAGAAATAGGGGACACATGTCGCTAACTAACAATTCCTCGGTAGATCGGTCCCATTTGGAGGGCGGTATTTTTAGCTTAAAACCACCAACTTTTTTTCTGTTTCAATAGCGATGTTTTTTCGTTGCCTAATTGTTGGTAGACCTCTCCCCATGGTAGTATTCCTCCGATGTTTTTGTCGTCTATAAAAATATCGGCATTTAACTTTCGGGAAGCCGTAGTAAGGGATTCCTCCTCAGGGAAATTTTTATTGACAGCATAAAAAACCAAGCCATTTTTTTTACAAAATGCGACAGCTTCTTCTAATTGTATTCCATCTCTTACGGTCCATAATAAAAGTTGGTGACCTTCTGCTTGTAAGCGCAATAATACGTCAAAAGCAAAAAGGCGCGTTTTTCCTATTTTGGGATAGGAATCAGAGACTATTGTACCGTCAAAATCCACTGCTATTTTCATGTCTTAAGAATATTTTATTCAAAAGTATCATTTTTAAAGTACAAGTAAGGGGTTAAAGGAGGTGAAAATAGGGGGCTAATTCCTTTATTAGAAAAAAATCTAGAATTGACGCTGAGGTATGTCTTGAGTCCTGGTTCTTGGTTGCTAGTTGTTTATTTAAATTATACTCTGATCAAGTCCTACATCCTGATTCCATTGTCCAACCCACAAAGGTTCTCATCTCATTTCTAACATCTACTAAACCCATTAATCTGAGCTAAAGTGCTTGAAATAGTACTTCAATCAAGTCCTGCTTCCTGATTCCATTGTCCTATCCGTAAAGTTACTCATCTAAAGTCAATCTTCTAATTACCTGAATAATACCTTTATATTTAACCAATGTGAACTGAAACAGTCGCATTCTTATCATTTGCTGCCTTTAAGGGGGGTATTCGAATATAGTTGGTTTTACTTATTTAATATATCCCTAAATTGGACTTAGTTAAGAGATATTCTTACAGAAATTGCTAATAGGGTTCCCCAATGTCCCCTTACATATAAAAAATTTTAACGCATAAAAAATGTTTGTACATAGGCCTATCTATTGTGGATGTAATAGGTGTATGATTCACTTTTTAGTACGTATCTGAATGCTGTTCTAAGCTTTAGATGAATTTTAAATACTTGTTTTTTTGGGGATTTTTAAATGTGATTTATTTTTTAAATAATAGGTTCAGTGTCCTTGATATGTTTGGGACTGACCGTGGCGAAGCTGTGAGAAGGAGGATGAAAAAGTATTTGTAAATAGCATCAAAAAGGCTAATATTTAGTGGTTTTTTTGTTTTAAAAGAAAAAAAGATGATGAAAAAAGTTGCATTAATTACGGGAATTACGGGACAAGACGGGGCTTATTTGGCCGAGTTTTTATTGAAAAAAGGATATATTGTTCATGGAATAAAGCGGCGTGCCTCTTTGTTTAATACCAATAGAATAGACCATTTGTACCAAGATCCTCATGTAGAAAACAGAAATTTCATATTGCATTATGGTGATATGACAGATTCTATGAATGTGACTCGGATTATCAAAGAAGTTTCTCCGGATGAGATTTACAACCTAGCAGCCATGAGCCATGTACAGGTGAGTTTCGAAATGCCAGAATATACCGCCAATGCCGATGGTCTTGGAACGCTGAGAATATTAGAAGCAGTACGCTTTTTAAACTTGAATAAAAAAACAAAAATATACCAAGCATCTACCTCAGAGCTTTTTGGGAAAGTACAAGAAATCCCTCAAAAAGAAACCACTCCTTTTTATCCGCGCTCTCCTTATGCAGTGGCAAAAATGTATGCTTATTGGATTACGGTAAATTACCGGGAAGCCTACGATATATTTGCCTGTAATGGGATCCTATTTAATCATGAATCACCTTTAAGAGGAGAGACCTTTGTAACACGTAAAATTACACGTGCCGTAGCAAAAATTGCCATGGGATTACAAGACGGATTATACCTAGGGAATATGGATGCTAAGAGAGACTGGGGACATGCCAAAGATTATGTACGTGCCATGTGGATGATTTTGCAACACGATACTGCAGAGGATTTTGTGATCGCTACAGGAATTACCACCACAGTGCGTGATTTTGTACACTTAGCCTTTGCGGAATTAGGAATTTCGGTAGCTTTTAGAGGAGAAGGATTGGAAGAAAAAGGCTATGTAAAGGGATGTTCAAACCCTCTATATCAATTAGAAATTGGACAACAAATAGTAGGGGTAGATCCTCGCTATTTTAGACCTACAGAAGTAGAATTACTATTGGGTGATGCCACCAAATGTAAAGAGAAGTTAGGCTGGGTTCCTGAATATGATTTGGCAACCTTGGTAAAAGATATGGTTGTTTCTGATGTGGATTTAATGCGTAAGGAATTATTGTTAAAAGGTGAAGGCTATGCTGTACTAAACGAATTTGAATAAAAAGAAGTGAATGTACAGACAGGAATCAGCTTAAACTAACTACTAAATTAATTGGATCGAATGGATAAAAATGCTAAAATATACATCGCAGGACATCGTGGACTTGTAGGCTCTGCAATTATGAGAAACCTGCAAGCGAAAGGCTATCAAAATATAGTCACACGTACGCACAAAAAATTGGACTTATTAAACCAATTGGAAGTGATGCGGTTTTTTTCGGAGGAGCAACCGGAATATGTGATTCTTGCTGCTGCCAAAGTAGGAGGAATTGTAGCCAATGCCACTTATCGTGGACAGTTTATTTACGAAAATCTACAAATTCAAAACAATGTAATTCATCAATCTTATGTACACGGTGTGCGAAAATTATTGTTTTTAGGGAGCTCTTGTATCTATCCTAAAAATGCACCGCAACCCATGCGTGAGGATTGCTTGCTAACCTCCCCATTGGAACCGACCAACGAACCCTATGCTATTGCAAAAATAGCGGGGCTTAAAATGTGTGAGGCGTATAATCACCAATATGACACGGATTTTATTGCCGTGATGCCTACCAATTTATATGGTGAAAATGACAATTATAACCTGGAGAATTCTCATGTGCTCCCTGCTTTAATACGGAAGATGCACTTAGGGAAATGCTTGGAAAGTAACGATTGGGATGCCCTACGTGCCGATCTTAATAAATTGCCTATTAATGGCGTAAATGGAGCGGCATCCCAAGACGTAATACTAGTAATGCTAGCAAACTACGGTGTTGAAATACTGGAAGGGAAAGTGTCTGTAACCCTCTGGGGAACAGGGGCTCCTTTTAGAGAGTTCTTGCATTCGGATGATATGGCTGATGCCTGTGTTTATTTATTAGAACAGGTGAGTGCCAAAGAAATTTCCGAAGTAAATACCCGCGACAATCAAACGGATACAAATCCAACAATGAGTTACCTAAACATAGGAACCGGAAAAGATTTAACCATTAAAGCATTGGCAGAAATGGTACAAAAAAGTGTTGGTTTTAAAGGAACAATCGTATGGGATGCTTCCAAACCCGACGGTACTTTTCGCAAGCTTCAGGATGTTAGTAAACTAAAAGCTCTGGGTTGGAATGAAAAAATAGACTTGGAGGATGGTATTTTGAAGGTGTATGAAGGGTATAGGAAGGAAGTGGTGTTGCCTGTGTAGTACTACCAATTAAAGTCCAAAATAATTCCATTTCTAAAACGCCACTTGGAAATTTAACGGGTATAAATGATTGATAGTTTGATTAAATTGATGAACAGAATAGAACGTATCTCTTATGCAAGCGGCAAATAGAGTAGCAAAAAACACCATGATACTGTACGCGCGTATGGTGATTACCGTAGGTATTTCATTGTATGGGACTCGATTGGTATTATTGGCATTAGGTGCTGGGGATTTTGGTGTTTTTAATGTGGTAGGAGGGGCTATTGCCATGCTTACCTTTTTGAATGCAGCCATGGCGTCGGCTACACAGCGTTTTATGTCCTATGCCCAAGGCGAAGGAAATGATAAAAAGCAAAAAAACATATTCAATGTAAGTGTACTGCTTCATTTTTTTATTGCCATAGCAGTGGTATTACTATTAGAAGTTGCGGGCTATGTTCTTTTTAACGGAGTTTTAAAGATCGCTCCAGACCGTATGGAGGCCGCCCAACTCATCTATCAGTTTTTAATTGTAAGTGCCTTTTTTACCATTATTTCAGTGCCCTATGATGCGGTGATAAATGCGCATGAGAACATGCTGTTTGTAGCTGTGTTAGGAATCTTGGAATCCATCTTAAAATTGGCCATTGCCTTTTTTATTACCTATACGGCTTTTGATAAATTGGCTTCTTATGGCTTTTTAATGGCTTCTTTGGCAGTACTGTTACTCGTCATTCGACGGATTTATTGCCACAGGAAATATGAAGAAGTTGAGGTGAATATTAGAAAACATTTCGACAAACCGCTATTTAAAGAGATGACTAGTTTTGCGGGCTGGTCTTTACTAGGTAGTGCTGCAAGTATTGTTACAATGCAAGGGACAACTATTATTTTAAATTCGTTTTTTGGAGTTTTAGTGAATGCTGCACAAGGGGTCTCGAATCAGATTTCTGGTCAATTAATGGCTTTTTCTAATACTATGTTAAAAGCACTGAATCCTGTAATTGTTAAAAGTGAAGGAAGTAATAACAGAAAACAAATGCTAACCGCATCAATGTTTGGTAATAAATTATCCTATTTATTGTTAGCTTTTTTTGCGATACCGGTAATTATTGAAATGCCATATATTTTAGGTGTTTGGCTGAAAAATGTTCCGGAATATGCCGTTGTTTTTTGTAGGCTAAGTTTAATTAGACTTTCTCTTACGCAACTAACGGTTACTTTTTCAACAGCCATTGGCGCTACTGGAGATATCAAGGAATATACTATTTACAGAGCTATTATATTTATGTTTCTATTGCCTTGTTGTTATTTTATATTTACGACAGGTGCTCCTCCTGCTGCAATTTATGTGAGTTTAATTATGATGGTTCTTGTCTTGTTAGTTGTAGATGTTTACTATGGACATAAACGTTGTGGATTGTCTGTGGAAATCTTTATAAAAGATGTAATCATACGTTGTTTAAACAGTACTATTTTAATTTCAAGTATTGTATCTATTCCATTGTTTTTTATGGATGCATGTTTCTTTAGATTATTTATGGTGCTATGTCTGAATTTAATTGCCTTTTTAACGGTCACTTTTACAATAGGTTTGAGTAAAACAGAAAAACTGATTGTTTATCCAGTAATTAAGTCGGGGGTGAATCGTTTAAAAAAGAATAAATTATGGGGATGATAAATGAATATTTAGTAGAAAACGAAATTGAATATGATCCTAATTTTTTATTAAGTACTATTACTAAAATAAAAGGAAATGGGTGTTGTGATTATTATTGTAAGCCAAATTCCTTAAGCCAATTAAAAAAAATAATTTCTTTTTGCATCACAGAAAACATTTTGTTTGACGTTGTTGGGAATGTGTCAAATACGTATTTTTTAAATAATTATCGTACAAGTGTAATTGTTTCTACCTTAAAAGTAAAGGAGATCAGTTTTAATAACGATAGCATTATTTGTTCCTGTGGTGTTAATTTATCTAAGATTAGTAGAGAATGCGTACGGAGAGGGTTCGCTGGTTACGAGGGGTTTATAGGTGTCCCTGGTACGGTAGGTGCTGCTGCAATTAATAATACGGGAGCTTTTCAAAGTTCCATGCATGAAATAGTGAAATCAGTGACATTACTGAATCTAGAAAATGAGATAATTCACCTAACTAATAAGGATTTAAAATATGAGACACGGAATAGTGTTTTAAAATCATTAGAAATAAAAGGCTTTGTGCTGAGTGTTGAAATACATACGAAAGAGAAAGAAGATATCACAGTATTAAAGCAAAGAGTATTGGAGAATAGAATTTTCCGCAAAAATAATATTGATGGACATAGAAAAAGTCTAGGAAGTGTTTTTGTGTCTCCTACACTACGTTATTTAATGGTGAATTTTAGAGTGAGACTTTTTTTGAAAAAGATATGCTATGCTCCTTTTAAAATACTAGTAAAGGACACTGCAAAATTGAAGAAAATTAATACATTTCTTGTTTTTTTGTTTTTAGGAGTCCCTCAATTAGCCAAGCATTGTGATAGTTTAAATCGTTTTTGTTGGGAGGAAAACACGCTTGAAGATGATTTTATGAACTATATAAATACAATGCAACGTTTATCTAAAAATAAATTAAAAATAGAAATAGCTATAAAAGGGAATCAATGAAAATAGGAATTTACACAATACATAACGCCTATAATTATGGGGCTATGTTACAGGCTTTTGCTACTCAAAAAGCATTGAGTAAAAGAGGATATACATCGGAGTTTGTGAATGTGTATACTGATGAACAAGAGGACATAAATGAAGTGAAAATATTTTCTTTTAAAATTAAATCGTTTTTAACATATTTATATGCACGATTAAATCCAAAAGTTCAACTGAAATTTAAACTATTTAGAGAGTTTCATAAGCTTATGAACGTGTCAAAAAGGTATCATACAATGGATGAAATATATGAGAATCCACCAAAATATGATGTGCATTTAGTAGGAAGTGATCAAGTCTGGAATTTGGAGAAAGGGTTTGAAAAAAAAGCTTATTTTTTTCTTGATTTTCTTTCTTCAAAGGAACTTAAAATGTCATATGCTTCTAGCTTTGGTACTGCTTCAATCTCTGAGAATTGTAGCGCTAGACTGAGGGGGTTACTAGTTGGTTTTAGTGCTATTTCTACAAGAGAGAAGGATGGAGTTGCTATTGTTAAAAAACACACAGGTATGGAAGCAACACAAGTCTTGGATCCAACATTTTTGCTCAATGCTAATGAATGGGATGTAGTAGCAAAGGAACCAAGTATAAAAGGGGAATATATATTATGTTATGGATTTGATGGATCAGAAAAATCAAAAGAAATGATTGAATCAGCTAAAAAACGATTGAATTTGCCAATAGTACTGGTTACAGTAAGTTTATTTTTCCCGTTAAAAGTAGATGTGTTTTTACATGAGGTAGGTCCTGCTGAATTTTTAGGGTTAGTTAAAAATGCTACATTTATTTGTACGAGCTCTTATCATGGAATGGCGTTGGCAATTAATTATAGGAAGAGTTTTATCGGAACATTACATCCTAATAGAAATTCGAGAATGCATTCAATGTTATCAATATTTGGTTTAGAGCATAGGCAGTTGGATACTCCAAAGGATATATTAGAGATGTTAGATGAGGAATTATATATTGAGTATTCGACCATAGAACATAAAATTGAAAAAGCTATTTTAGATTCAGGTAATTGGTTGGATTCGAGTTTGAAAAATAGGGTTAGTAATTTTGAAAATAGTGTGATTTGATTTTGTCAGAACTTATAGCTAAAATTAGAGCTCGTGTTTGGAGTGATTTAGTAAGAAATACTCGAACTAAGCGTTATTATCCCAAACTGTATAAAGCGTATTGGCATGCACATTATAATAAGTCAAAGGCAAGAGAAGGGAGTAACTATTTAACTGCGATTCCTAATCGAGGAGCAGGTATTGGACATCAGATGGCCAATTGGATTGCTGGGTATTGGTTTGCGAAACAGTTGGGCTTAAAATTTACTCATATACCGTTTTCGTCCAATACATGGGAGGCGTTTTTAGGTTTTGGAAAGGATGAAATGGAGTATAGTCAGTTAATAAAAAAATACGGCTATAAAAAAGTAAGACTGCCATTATTTAATGAGAATAATACGAGTGAGTTATCTCAAATACGAAAAATAATCAATTCATATAGCGATCAAAAAGTTGTTTTTGTCTGTGAACAAGATCAGTTTTATAAGGATCAGTTTGGAGTTATGGACGCTATTAAAAAGAAGTTTTACAAAGCCACAGAG
>NVRM01000044.1 GCA_002400885.1 Flavobacteriaceae bacterium | reverse complement strand
GGTTATTTTTACATGTTTTTATTCGTTGTAACCAATAAGCAGAAGGCTCTCTTCTGCTAAACAAACAGACTGTTTTAAGTGCTAAATACAATCGTTTTTCCAAGTACTTAAAAACCCATAATGTCGAATTCTAACAAATCCTTTAGGTAAAATACGTAAAGAAAACCGACGGATAAATCCTGAAGGTTTTAAACCAAGTTAATCCCTTTGGTATGATAACCACTGTTGAAATAATTCATACAGCTACAAAACATACAGTTCCATAAGGAATAAACCTAGGCAAAAAAGGCAATAAGTATAGTAGACACTACTTGATATTGATTATTTGATAATAAAAAATATAATTATGTATTAGTAATTTAAATTATTAACTATATTTAAGCTATTAACTTAACAGATTAGGTACTGCTATAGGTATTGTGGATATCCTGTCAACTTTAAGGTTGTTATTTTGGATGTAGCGCTGTTGGCAACAAACTAAAAAAAGAAAAACGGAATGACTAAACATATTGAATTTCCATCACAAAATGAGTATCCTATTTATGCAGAGATGTATATGCGATTAGTAAAAAAAGAAGGAAGCCTTATTGAACAGTTGAAATTGAGTTTAGACAGAACAAAGACATTGATTAATAAGTTATCGAATGAAGAATTAGACTACAGATACGAAAAGAATAAATGGTCAATAAAAGAAGTTATAGTTCATATAATTGATGATGAAAGAATATATGGATATAGAGCTCTTTCTTTTGCTAGAAATGACAAGACAAACCTCCCCGGATTTGAACAGGAGGACTATAATCTTAATTCTGATACATTGGAGAGAACAATTGAAAACATTATGGAAGAATATGAATCTTTGAGATTGTCAACTATTACTTTGTTTAATGGACTTTCTGATAAGGCATTAAAGCGTATGGGTATGGCAAACGGAAATCAAGCAAGTGCAAGAGCTTTGGGATATCATATTCTAGGACACGATTTACATCATATTAAAATAATAGAAAATCTATATTTAAAAAATATGAGAAAATAAAGCCAGTTGCCAACACCTTTTACAATTAATTACGAGTGCAAGTCTACTTACGAAAATCCACGCGAATTTTCTATTCGGTTTGTATTCGCTAAGTGAAATGCTTAAAAAACGCAACTAATCTTATACAATACCGATGTACCTCATTAATAAATGACAGATTATGAATAAACCATTTCTCATTCTATTAATATCTATATTTTCAAGTTTCTACTGTGCCGGTCAAGAATTTGAAAAAGTATTGATAAGTGACCAAGACACTTCAAACTTATATATCAACGACAACGACAGCTCTGAATTATATTATTTGAAACTTGTACCTAAATCAAAACCGATTGGTGCAGTTGTGGTTTTTCCTTCTGGTGGAGAAACTGTGCAAGACCTTCTAAAGCAGATAGAAATACCTCATTTAGCATATGACAATAACATATTGACTATCATCCCTTCTATAAATTGGGGAACGGAAAACAGAACTGTTGAAATTGAAATTCTTGACGAAATATTTAAAGAGATTGTAACGAAATATAAAGTACCCAAAGAAAATTTTGTACTAGGCGGATTGTCCAATGGGGGAATGATTTCATTGACTTATGCAGAAATTTCCAAAAAAGAAAAAGATAGCACATTCTTGGTTCCAAAAGGAGTCTTTGGATTAGATGTCCCCCTAGATAAGGCTCATATGTTTGAATATTGTGTAAGAGAAATCAACAGAAATTTTTCAGAAGTCGGAGTGAATGAAGCTCGATGGATAATGAATAATTACAATCAAACCTATGGTGGTTCTCCAAAAGAATTTCCCGAACAATACATTGAAGCTTCTATTTATTCAAATGGAGTAGAAAACGGTGGGAATGCACAATATTTAAAAGATATTCCAATTAGAATGTACACCGACTTAGATGCTGAATGGTTAATTAATCAACGAAGAAGAGATTTGTACGATTGGAACGGAACAGACATTGTTGCAATGATAAATGACTTGAAGTTAATGGGAAACCAAGATGCCAATGTAATAATAACAATGGGAAAAGGAGTACGACTTGATGGAAGAAGACACCCACATTCTTGGTCAATTATGGATAATCAAGACTGTATGAATTGGATTTTAAACCTATTTAAAAAGGGAAATTAACGATGGCACAATCGAGTAGACGGCTCTTACTAAAATAGTTAGAGTGCACCTCTCATACCACCGGATCACATCAAACTTAGTGCTTAACAGAAAATTATGCACTTCAAAACCGCCTACTTTCTGAACACGAACCATTATGCGTAAACAAAAAACAACAAAATGAGTGGAATTGAAAATTATTTAGGATTTATCATAGCTGGAATTATTATGAATCTGACACCTGGAGCTGATACAATTTATATAATTACACGTAGTATTGCACAGGGAAAAAAAGCAGGAATCTATTCTGTTCTCGGAATTGGAAGTGGAGCTATAATTCACATTGTATTGGCTGGATTTGGACTTTCTGTAATTTTAGCAAAATCAATATTAATCTTCAATATAATAAAATGGATTGGAGCAACCTATCTAATTTATTTGGGTGTAAGAATGTTTATGGATAAGTCCAAATTGTTCACTGACAAAAAAAACGAGTTCGAAAAAACTAACTTATCAAAAATATACCGACAAGGATTTATAACCAATCTGCTAAACCCCAAGGTCGCAATTTTCTTTTTGTCTTTGTTGCCTCAGTTCATTAAGCCTGAATATGTAAATAGTTCAATTCCCTTTTTAATTTTGGGCTTAACTTTTCTGACAACAGGAACAATGTGGGGATTGTTTTTGGCTTATTCCGCATCATTTATGACTGACACTTTGAGAAAAAATGATCGAATAGGGGAAATTATGAAAAAAGTGAGCGGTTTTATATTCATAAGTTTAGGACTACAATTATTGATTAAACGAAATTGATTGAGTTGTAATAACTAATTATTCCTGAGGTGCGTAGCGCCCAACAGGAATATCCTGTTGACTATACCAGCTCAAAAACAACTACTTCGAGGATTACATGTAATTGATTAAGAAGCTTTCTGAAGATGTTTTGTTTTAATTTTTACAGAATAATAAATAATCTAGCATTTGATCTTCGTCCACAGAAGACATGGAGACACTTTGTATTAACAACAGAAATTCATTCATGAAACATATAGTATGATAGGCACTCATACTAGGACCGTAATTTCTTATACAAAGACAGCATCAATTCATTTGCATCCTCAGACACCCTTAAAAGATAGACGGCTAAGACATATAAAACAGTGACGACAATACTCTTACAGAAGATATTTAACAAGGGATTAAAGTTAAATTCCCAAAACACAAATCCAGCATAAAATGCAATAAGAAGCACCAATAATAAACCTGAATTTTTAGTCAAGGGGAAAAAATTAAATTTTAGTTTTACATACCATAACTTGATGCTATTAAAAATAAGCACCACCAGAAATGTAGAAAACGCGGCACCATTCATTCCCATGCTAGGGATCAAATAACTATTTAAAAAATACACTGTCAAGGCCATCAAGACTCCATATGGAAGTAAAATTCGATAGTGTTTAGAATTGGAAATAATAGCGCCATTATTCCCCAAAATCATATGATACAACTTACTGAGTGAGATCATTAAAACAATGGGGATTCCAAGGGTGTAATTTTCCGTATGTAAGGTTCTTTCCATAAACACATACAATTGCCGAATATTTACATTGATCAAAATAAAAATCAAGCCAGAAACCAACATTAAATTAATAGAAGTCTGCTTGTAGAGTTTTGCAATCTTGGTCCAATCATTCTTATTGATGGCCAACGCCGTTATGGGATTTACAATTTGTGACATCGCCCTCCCAGGCATTTCTACCACAGAACCGATGTAAATAGCCACCGAATAATAAGCAGTAATAGCAATCGCCTCATGCTGAGGAAGCATAAACTTATCGATATCTAACAAAATAGTCCCTGCAGACCCTGCCAAAATCACATAACAAGTATACTTTAATAGTGCTCCTAAATTTGAAGGAAGCTCCCATTTAACAACAGGCTTTCTCAGGTAAAAAGCATAACACATCATTAAAAATACACGTACAAAATAACCACCCGTCAGCAGGTAAATAAATGTAGCTTTCGAAAACCATCCGAAACTAAAGCCTATCAATAATAAAAAGACCACTGCTCTCGGAAAAATCTCCTTTAATAAGTTCCCAAATACGGACTTCATTTGGACCTTTGACCAAGCATAAAATATTTCGAAATAAGCGGTTGCTACAGCAATCAAATAAATCACAAAGGTATACTGCTTTACAATTTCGTTTTTGACAGACAACCACTGCGCTATGCTCTCGTAAAAGAAATTCCCAATCAAGGCCAAAGGAATGGCTATAAATAAGGGCATAAAAAGCATGCTAAACAAAAAGGCATCCTGCTCTTTCTTGTCTGAATAGGAAGCATAAAATTTAATAATAGTGTAGTGTACTCCAAAGGCCGTCAAGGGCATTAACAAATTGGATGTAGCCAATAAAAAAGTCACCAAACCATAATATTCCTCTTGTAAAAAACGAGGATAAAACCAAATAGTATTCACCGCACCAATAGCAAATCCTACAATAATAAGCAAGGTGTTTTTAAACGATTGTTTGAGTACTATTCCCATATGCTGCCTATGATAGCTCTATTAATTGTTGGATCTCTTTCATAATAGTACCTCCGATATTCTCTCCAAATAAATTCATCGAGAAATCACTTTTTTTAGTTTTAAACGCGGTATAGGCTTCCTGTAATATTTCGGTATCACTCCCTACAATGGTCGCAAAACCATGTTCTACAAGTTCCACCCATTCTGTTTCGTTACGGGCGATGACACAGTGTTTCTTATGAAAAAAGGCTTCTTTTTGTAAGCCTCCGCTATCGGTAACCACCATCGAACAATGTTTTAATAATTCCATCATGTCAAAATAGCCCACAGGAGCTATAAAAGTGATGTTGTACTGCAATCCATGTTTCTCCAATATCGCTTTGGTTCTCGGGTGTAAAGGGACAACTACCTTTTCCTGTAGTCCTATCGACTCCAAACCTTTAAAAATGGCCTTTAATTTTGAAAGATCATCTGTGTTTTCTTGACGGTGAATGGTTGCGAGTACAAAAGGGCTTGCTGTCAATCCTAATTGTGACAACACATTGGATTTCTCTGCTGACAAACGACTGTAATAGTGGACCGCATCCTTCATAATATCACCGCTTTTCACCACGGTATTTTCTATATGGTCATAGCCTTCCAATTCCAAGTTATCCATGGCTTGCTGGGTAGGACATAGTAATAAGTCTGAAATCCTATCGGTCAGAATTCTGTTAATTTCTTCTGGCATTTGCATGTTAAACGAGCGCAACCCAGCCTCTATATGCACCAATTTAATTCCCAATTTTTTTGCTGCCAATGCACCTGCTAGGGTAGAATTTGTATCACCAAACACCACTACGGCAGCTGGTTTTTCTTGTAGTAGCACCTTTTCTATTTCTGCTAACATTTGACCGGTCATCGCCCCGTGAGACAATCCGTTAATATTCAAATGATAGGCAGGAGTAGGAATGCCCATTTCTTCAAAAAACACCGCACTCATATTGGCATCATAATGCTGTCCCGTATGAATAATTACTTCCTCTAAGTCCTTGCATTTAGCAATTTCTCTACTCAATACGGCTCCTTTAATAAACTGTGGACGCGCGCCTAATATGGTGACAATTTTTTTCAATTAATATTATTTTTTGGTTGCTAGTACTAGTTGTTGGTTGGTTGTACTAAAGTACAAATTATTCCTGAGAGTGTTTTTGTCAATGATTTCCTATGAAACTGATCTATATCCTGAGCATTACTCACCAAGCATCCCTCCTTATAGTCTTTATAATAACTTAACAAGGTCTCTTTTAATTTCTTTTTATCAGTAAAATCAATGCAAACCCCGGCATTGCATTGTTTTAAAATAGCCGCTAAATCACCCTGGCTAGGTGCGATGGCAATAATAGGCCTATTGGCGTGTAAATATTCAAATATCTTCCCTGTTAAAATTCCTTTTGCACTGGGCACGTTGTTTACAGAAAGTAATAATACTTGTGATTTTTTTTGGAAGTCCAACACTTTGTCATGCGGCACATAATTTGTAATCGTAACCTGTTCCTCTAATCCAAAAGACTGTACAGATAGTAAGACTTCCGGTGCTGTTTTACCTATCAACTGGAGTTTAAAATCATCCTTAAAACCTTTATTTTCTTGGCATAATTCTGAAATAGCCTGCCATAAGACACGATGATTTCTATCGTTATTCATCAGTCCTATATGTGTCAAACTAAACGCAGCATCAAGGGGTAATTCCGCTACCTGTTCCTCTTTTGTATCAAAACCATTGTAGATAACATGGGTGTTTTTATTCAGTTTTCTATAAGTTTCACACATCGTTTTCCCTACAACTAACACCGCATCGGCCGTCTGAACTACCTCCTTTTCTAATTGGAAATGTCGTTTTTTGGCTTTTGTTGTTAGCGGTAATTGATGAAAATAATCGATGTCCGTCCACGGGTCTCTAAAATCTGCAATCCACGGAATTTTACAATTCGCTTTCAACGCTTTAGCAATCAAATGCACACTGTGTGGTGGACCTGTAGAGATGATGAGATCTACGGGATTAAGGCGCAGGTAATTTTCCAATCTTTTTACGGATGGTTTTATCCAAAACATACGAGCATCTGGAATAAAATAATTAGCTCTTATATAATGCAATATTTTACCGATTACCGATGGGTTTGGATTTAAAAAGCCAGCACTTACCCCTTTGTTTTTACTCCCAAAAAAGGAAAATAAATCATTCGGTTCCCAAATAGGCTGCTTTAAGACTTCAACTCCTTTCGGAATTTCATTTTTTAAGGCAACATCTTGGATAGCATAGGAAGGATTGTCTACCGTAAAAACTACGGGTTCTATGTCAAAATCACGTAAATATTTTACGAACTTCAACCATCGCTGTACGCCAGAACCACCTGCTGGAGGCCAATAATACGTTATGATGAGTACTTTTATCACCTTAGCTTATGTTTTTGTATAATTCGATCAAATTTTTAGACGCTTTCTCCCAGCAAAATTCATTTACAATGAATGATTTCCCCTCGACTCCCATTTTTTCTCTCAAGGCATCATCATTAAATAAAGTCGCTACTTTTTCTGCAAAATCAGCCGCATCTCGTTCTAGATGTACCAATCCTGTTTGGGTGCGTTCAATCAATGTTTTTTGAGCCGTGGCATTGCTTACCAAAAGCGGTCTGGAAAAGCTCATATATTGAAATAGCTTATTGGCATAGGCTACATCATGTTGAATATTCCTGTGTAATGGAGACAAACAAACCGTACTCGCCACTATATAAGATGGAAATAAGGACACATTTTGCCAACCTTCGAAATCTACATATGAACTGCAATCTAGCGCTTTCACTTGCTTTTTCAAAATGGCATCTGAAGAGTTTTTACCTACAATCACCAATTTAATATTGGGGTATTTATCCTTGAGTAAAGGCAAGGCTTCGATGGCCGTTTGCAAGCCTCTTCTGAGTCCGGTATCTCCTAAATATAACAATACTCGCTTGTTCTTATAGCGGTCGATGATTTTCGAATCTATGATGGCTTCTTCATAAAAAGAAGACAAAACGGTGTTTGGAACTAATTTAATTTTATCAGGGCTGATATGAGTACGTCCTACGACTTCCGCTATAAACTCATTAGAAACCGTAATCACTTTGCTTGCTTTTTCAATAAAGGATTCTTCCTTCTGCTTCCACCGTTTAGAGGAAATCAAATACTTTCCAGGAAACTTTTGCATGTGTGGATAGTATTTTAAGATCTCCGGCATATTGTCGTGTAAATCCAATACCGTTGGTAATTTCAAGGTTTTATTCGCCCAGAAAGCAGCCTCTGCTACTCGGATATCATGGATGTGAATTACATCGATTTTAAACTCCTTTAAAAAAGCCTTTATATCACCTTTTAACAGCATTGAATACACAGGAACTGTATAGGCCAAGGCCGAAAACTTATAGGTGATTTTATTGGAAATATACCGCTTCACTTGAATACCACGTATCTCCTCTTCCATCAATTCACCGCCATACGTAAGACAAAACAAGAACACCTTATGCCCTGCTTTTATCAATGAAACGGCTTCGTTTTCCACCCTTGGATCTGGTGGAAATGTTTTATCCAATAACATTCCTATATTCATCTTATTGCATTTTTTTTCGATAGTCAATAAAAAACCAAACTCCAGCAATCCCCAACATCAACAGAAAACTGATCAAGCTAATAAGCCCCCCAGTCGCAATCACAGTCGGTTCAAATTTAAATACAAGGCGATGTTCCCCTGCTGGAATTTCCATGGCGCGCAAGACATAATTGGCCCTAAAATGCTTCGTTTTTTCACCATCCAAATAAGCATTCCATCCGGGTTGGTAATACATTTCAGAAAACACCGCTAATTGCGGAGTCTTTGCAAAGGTCTGATAGTGTAATTCATTGGCCTTATATACTGTCAATTTAATGACTGCAGTACTGTCCCTTGGAATTGTTACTTCCCTAGGATTTAATTGTTTTTTATTGATAACCACTGCTGTTTTTGAATTGAACACATCACTTTTCAAACTAGAGATCTCTTCGTTTGCGGTGTCTACTAATACAATATTGGACACAAACCATGCATTCCCATTGGCTTCATAGTTTTGTTGTACATCCAGTCGCTCATCAGCTCCTTTAAACATAAAATATTTTACATTTAACATGTTCAATACTTCCATGTTATTTGCAGCAATATGGTGGTAATACAATTCTTGATAACGTCCCGGTTTGGCGGCATGATAGCCACCGATGGATTTATGAAAATAAGAAGTCGCCCCGTCATTCATAGGATTCCCTGCTAAATTTGCCACCCGGTAATAACTCTTGTCTTTTAAAATTTCTTTATCAATAGCACTCGCAACAAACGGTTTATCCACTTTACGTGCTGCCACAAAATGACTTGCATTTACATAATTATGCGCTACGGTAGCCATATCGAACAATAAGAGCCCTCCAATGATCAGAAGCGTGATATCACGTTTTATTTTCTCTTTTAAAAACAGCCATAACACTCCTGCTGAAGCAATGATCAACAACAAGGTTCTTAAACTATCCGTAAAAAACATGGATTTTCGATCTGTTTGAATGGCATCGGCCAAGCCTGGAAGCATGGCGTCATACTGCCCATCACCTGCCCCTATAAAATCAAAGATATAGGTCCCAAAGATCATAAATACACCCGCTAAACCGCCTGTAATAAACAGCGCATATTTTAAATACTTTTGCTTTATTTCTTTCGGTATTTTTTCTGAAAATAGTTCTTTCAAACCCAATATTCCCAACAGAGGTATTGCAATTTCTACCATTACTTGCATGGATGACACCGCTCTGAATTTAGAGTACAAGGGCATATAATCAATAAAAAAGTCAGTTAAAAAAGCCGAATTTTTACCCCAACTTAAGGCGATAAAGAAAATAACCGATGCCAGTAACCATTTTTTAAGTGTTCCTTTAACCAAGAATAATCCAAGTATAAAAAGAAAAATAAAAACGGCACCAATATAGGCAGGTGCAGAAACTCCAGGCTGTGTTCCCCAATAGGTAGGTGCACTTTTAGACCAATACAAGGCTTGCCGAGGATCGACTTTACCTCTCAAAAAGCGATAAATCTGGGAGTCTGTACCAACGTTTTCTACACTTGCACCTCCCATAAAACGAGGAATAAACAAGTTAAACGTTTCTAATTTCCCATAACTATAAGCTGTAATATATTCTTTAGAAAGACCGCTTGTTTGTTGTTTAGGGCTCCCATTTTCATTGATTGTTAAATCACTTTTCCCACGTGTACTATGCGCCACATACTCTTTGGTTGCTAATAAGCTGGATGCATTGGTTCCTATGGCCAATATCACAGCGACGATCAAAATTGCCAATTGCTTTCCCAAAATGTGAAGTTGCTGTTCTTTCACAGCTTCTATCAATTTAAAAACACCTAAAATAAGTACCGCAAATAATAAGTAATAAGTCATCTGTGGATGGCTTGCATTTATTTCCAAGGCCATGGCCAATGCAGTGAGCATAAAACCCCATAAATAACGTTTTTGAAACACCATCAGTATACCTGCCAACACAATAGGAATATAGCCAATAGCATGTGCTTTTGCATTGTGTCCAACACCTAGAATGATGATAAAATAAGTGGAAAAACCAAAAGCAAGTGCTCCAATTAAAGCCAATTTCCAATCACATCTCAGTGTCAATAACAGTATGAAAAAACCTACAAAATATAAAAACAAATAATCAGCAGGACGTGGCAAAAAACGAATGACACTGTCTATTTTTTTTATAAAATCATTTGGATAATAGGTGCTTACCTGATAGGACGGCATACCACCAAACGCCGCATTGGTCCAATAGGGTTCTTCGTCAAATTCAGCCCTATAATCTACAATTTCTTTTGACATTCCTATAAACTGGCGAATATCGCTTTGTTCAATTTTCTTCCCCTCTAAGACAGGATGAAAATAAATAAGTGAAACCAAGGCAAAAACAACTACCGAGACCAGGTATGGAAGGATTTTTTTTATAGACATACTATTCATCGTTTAACTCCTCAAAGTCTATATATTCCCCGACATCTTTACTGTTCTTTTTAGGGCTTGGCTTTTTATCGATTACCGTTTCTCCTTCTTTTACATTCGTATCCGTATATGCCTGCTGTCCTTGCTTCTCTCTCATCTTTTTTTCTATGGATGAAACAGCCTTTTTAAAAATTAAAGGCATGATGTATTTACCTATAATTTTAAATGCTAGGTACAGGACTAATAAAATAACTATAAATCTCATTAAAATGATTTTTTTTTAATTTAGACCAAAAATAACAATTTGTGGCCAACTAAAAACGTTAAAAAAAGATAATATCTTATATTTGACTAAAATTATTGCTAAAACCATGAAAAAAGCTTTTTTAATTTCACTTTTGTGCTTCTCAAGCTATTGGGCAGAAGCTCAGTATACAGAAATATTAAACTCCAAACGTCCTGGTTTCTCTGAAAGCCCTTATAGCATAGGAACCGGAGTGTACCAAGTAGAATTGGGAATGTTTTATAAGAAAAATGCCAAAACGACGACCTTTGGAACTCCTCGCACTATAGGTTCTCATCTTTTTTTGAGAACAGGTCAATTTTTCGAACGCTTGGAATTCAATATAGACCTTGCGTATCAACAGGACGAACGTGTATTTTACAATGTATTTTCGACAAGCTATAAAACCCATGGTTTAAGCAGGTTCACTGCTGGTGTAAAATACATGATTTACGCCCAAAAATTTACCGACAAGTCGAAAGAAATTCGAAGCTGGAAGCGGAAATTTGCCTTTGATTGGAAACGTCTGATACCTTCTGTAGGATTGTACGCTGGACTGAATACAAATATGCTAGGCGAAAAGTTTAAGGAAGAAGGAATGAGCCCAAAACTTGCCCTTTTATTGCAAAATGATTTTACAGATAGGCTCATCCTTATCACCAATATAATCGCAGATAAATTCACTTTAAAACATCCAGAATACGGCTATATTACAACCATTACCTACGCCGCATCGGAAAGAATATCTATGTTTGTAGAAAACCAAGGTGTCTTTATCAAAGATCAAAACAATGATTTTCAAATAGGCGCTGGATTGGCCTATTTAGCTAGTAGAAATCTACAGTTTGACGCCTCGATTAGAACAAATCTTGACAAAGGTTATACCTATACCTATCTCGCTTTAGGTGCTAGTTGGCGGTTAGATTTACACAAGGATTCATTTAAAAATACCAGTAAAGAAAAAAGACCCAAACGCATTAAAAAGCGCGGTTTTATTTCACGCCTGTTTAAAAGGAACTAAATACCATGATTCAAATAAAAGAACTTTATACCCAAGAGGAACTAAAAACGTTTGTACGCTTTCCTTTTAGCCTCTATAAAAACAACAAGTATTGGGTCCCCCCTATTATCAAAGATGAAGTCGCTAGTTTTGACCCTGCAGAAAACCCTGTTTTTGAACATGCAGAAGCACGCTATTTCATTGCTTTAAAAGGAACTGAAATAGTAGGACGTGTTGCAGCCATCGTAAATTGGGTAGAAATAAAAGAACAAAAAATAAAAAAAATGCGTTTTGGTTGGCTGGATATGATCGATGATATCGAAGTCACAAAGGCCTTGTTAAACGAAGTTAAAACCATTGGACAATCCCATGAGCTAGAATTTATGGAAGGCCCTGTTGGTTTTTCTAACTTAGACAAAGTGGGAGTACTTACCGAGGGATTTGACCATTTAGGAACCATGATTACTTGGTATAATCACGCCTATTACAAAGATCATTTTGAACAATTAGGATTTACAAAGGGGAAAGTGTTTTTAGAAAACAAAATGGACTTCTCGAACATCCTCCCTAAATATTTTGAACGGATTTCTACCTTGGTTGAAAAACGTTATGGACTCCGCTCTTTAAATTTCAAGAAGACAAAAGATGTGATGCCTTATGTAAATGAGATGTTTGACTTATTCAATGAGTCCTATGCTTCTCTTGCCTCATTTGTTCCAGTTTCTGACATTCAAAAAGCGTATTTCAAAAAAAAATACATCAGTTTTATAAATCCGGAATACATACAATTTGTGATGGATAAGGATGGGAAAATGGTCGCCTTTGGAATTACCATGCCTTCATTCTCAACGGCATTACAAAAAGCAAATGGCAAGTTATTTCCCTTTGGAATTTTTCACTTGTTAAGAGCACGTAAGAAAAGTAAAGAAATTATCTTTTACTTGATCGGTATCCACCCAGAATATCAAAATAAAGGTGTGACGTCCATCCTCTTTAGAGAATACTATCACGCTTTTAAAAAGAATGGCATTGAAACCTGTATTCGCACACCCGAATTGGAAGAAAACACAGCCATACACCAATTGTGGAAAAATTTCAAACCTGTTACTCATAAAAAAAGGTGTACTTACCTTAAAGATATATAATGCAATTATTTTATAATAAAACCATTCAGAAAAACGATATCAATTTCACTTTTGACAAGCAAGAGAGTAAACATATCGTACGTGTATTACGCAAGACAGAAGGAGACATACTCACCATAACCAATGGTTTAGGAGAGGTGTTTATCTGTGAGGTTATATTGGCCAGTGATAAAAAATGTTTGGTACAGATAAACGAGGTGCAAAAACACGAAAAAGAGTGGAATTACTCCTTACACATGGTCATTGCTCCTACCAAGTTGAATGACAGATTGGAATGGTTTTTAGAAAAAGCCACAGAGATAGGTGTGGATGAAATCACACCTATTATTTGTGATCACTCCGAGAGAAAAGTAATCAAACATGAGCGCATGGAAAAAATCATCTATTCCGCAGCAAAGCAATCTTTGAAATATCATTTTCCAAAACTAAACCCAGCGATAAAATTAAGTGAGTTTTTAAAGAAAAACGATGCACAAGGCCATTTACTAATTGCCCATTGCGAAGAAACCCATAAAAGATCTTTAAAATCTACGATAGAGAAAGGCGAAGATTACACTATTTTAATTGGACCAGAAGGGGATTTTTCCACAAAAGAAATAACACTTGCCTTGCAGCATAAATATATTCCCGTATCTTTGGGTACAAGCCGATTACGAACAGAGACTGCCGGAATAGTAGCTGTACACAGTATTGCGTTTGCTAATGAATGATGAAAGAATCTCTTGTAAAATCACTATGTAAACTCCTTTTATGTTGCCTTATTAGCCCATTAATTCTTCAGAATTCTTATGGACAAGAAGTAGGTCTCTTGAAATATGAAGGGGGCGGAGATTGGTACGCAAATCCTACAGCAGTCCCAAATCTTATCGCGTTTTGTAACGAAAACATATCGACGACTATCAAGTCAAAACCCATAGTTGTAGCTGCCTCAGATAAGGATATCTTAAACTATCCTATCTTATTTATGACCGGACATGGTAATGTTTTTTTTTCTGATAAAGATGTGAAAAACATTCGAAATTATTTATTATCTGGTGGCTTTTTACACATCTCAGACAATTATGGATTGGACACCTATATACGTCGAGAATTAAAAAAATTATTTCCTAATTTAGTTTTAAAAGAGATTCCAAAAAACCATCCCATATACCATCAAACATATGCATTTAACGATGGGATTCCAAAAATTCACGAGCACGATTTAAAACCTGCTCAAGGTTTTGGTTTATTTAAAGACGATCGCATGATGATTTTTTATGATTATCAAACAGATTTAAGTGATGGTTGGGAAGATCAAGCCGTGCATGGAAACAGCCATGCCACAAGACAGAAAGCCTTACAAATGGGTTGTAACATGGTGGCATACGTTTTTACGCATTAAACGTGATGGAATTAGATCAACTGCAAGTGAACTTTGATACAGAGAGTTTATGGGTACTTAACATTATCATTGCATTTATAATGTTTGGTATCGCATTGGAGATAAAAGTAACAGATTTTAAGCGCTTGTTTAAAAACCCAAAAATACTTTTTACTGGAGTTGTCTCTCAATTTATTTTACTTCCTGCGCTCACCTTTCTTTTTATACTCTTAACAAGCCCTGCTCCAAGTATCGCATTGGGGCTTCTTTTAATTGCAGCTTGCCCCGGAGGAAATATTTCCAACTTCATGAGTCATCTTGCAAGAGGAAACACCGCTTTATCTGTAAGTTTGACCGCAATTGCAAGTATATTATGCCTGATTATGACGCCTATAAATTTACAGTTTTGGGCAAGTCTGTATCCACCAACCGCAGAAATATTAAGAGAAGTGGCACTTGATTGGTCTACGATGGTTAAAATTATCATTGTTATCATAGGAATCCCTTTATTCACAGGGATGCTCTTAAATTATCTAAAACCTAAAATATCAAAAAAAATATCCCAACTATTAAAACCCATTTCACTCCTCTTTTTTTTAGCTTTTATTGTCGTAATTATCATCAATAATTATACGATTTTTATAAGCAACGCCCATTATGTTTTCATTTTAGTCATTGCACACAATGGCCTCGCTTTTCTTTTAGGATATTACTTTTCGAAAGCCATGGGATTGTCTAAAAAAGAACAAAAAACAATTTCCATAGAAACGGGTATACAAAATGCAGGCCTGGGCTTACTCCTTATTTTTTCCTTTTTTGAAGGACTTGGAGGCATGGCTTTACTGGCAACTTTTTGGGGGCTTTGGGACATTATTTCCGGGCTATCGATCTCACTTTATTGGAACCTCATATTAAAAACGAACAAACCTACATGTACCAACTAGTAAAAACATATTTTAGAATTGGAATTTTCTCTTACTTCCAAAAAATCATCGTTATTGGAAGTGAAAACATACCTTCTAAAGGAGCCGTTATGTTTATTTCTAATCATCCTAATGCATTATTAGATCCATTACTTATAGGCCTTACAAATAAGCGATACAGTAATTTTCTAGCCAGAGCAGGTGTTTTTAAAAATAAAAATATCATTGCATTTTTTACGATGATGAAAATGCTTCCTATCTATCGAGTACGTGATGGCTGGTCCAACCTCGGAAAAAACAAGGCAGTCTTTGAAGCCTGTTATAATTTATTAAAACAGGAGGAGGCCATCGTTATATTTGCAGAAGGAAGTCACAATATTCAAAAGAGAATACGTCCACTAAGTAAAGGCTTTACACGCATTCTTTTTGGAACCTTGGATTCTTATCCAGCACTTCCTATTCAAATAATTCCAGTTGGAATAAACTACACAAGTTCACAAAATTTCCCTTCTAAAGTAGCGATACATTATGGTACCCCCATCAATGTAAATGATTATTATTCGAAAAACGACCTTAAAAACTCTGTAGATACCCTGAAAAGTGCTGTGAGTGATTCTTTAAAAAAATTGACAGTTCATATCGAATCCCAAGAACACTATTCACTCATCAAAAACAATTTAGATGCGCTCCATGTAGACTATCTAAACCCTTCAAAAACCAATGAGCTTTTAAAAAACATCTCCTTGGATTCCCTTTCTAAAAAGCAAGTGAGAAATCCCGTTAATTTCTTGTTTCCATTTTACTTACTCATCATTTTAAACAGTATTATTCCTTGGCTAGTTTGGAAAAAAGTAGCGAATAAAATAGACGAAGTAGCATTTACATCAACATTTAGATTTGCCATTACCATTACCCTATTTCCTGTTTTTTACTTATTTCAGACGCTTGCTATTTTAGCTGTTTTTGGAGGGCCTTGGCACTGGTATTATCTTGTTTTTTGTTTTCTAAGTTGCTTTTTATATGTAAAACTTGCTCCTTGTCGTCTGTAATCGCATCCTGAATAATCTGTTGTACTCTCGTTCGAATTCCTTTCTTAACGAGACCATAATTATTCATCTTAGGGTACACCCTATTCGATAAGAATACATAAACAATTTCTGAGACTGGATCCGCCCAGGCAAAAGTCCCCGTAAATCCACTATGGCCAAAACTCTTACTGGAAACACAGCCACAAGTAGATGAACCTTCAGGGTCCATTTGAGGTTTATCAAAACCTAGACCTCTGCGAATACTATCTTTCTCGTAATGACGCCTTGTAAATTTCTCCAACGTGGAAGCTTTAAAGAAACGCTTCCCGCCGTAAAATCCTTTTTGTAAATACATTTGCATCAATTTAGCAATATCATTTGCATTTCCAAACAGTCCTGCATTTCCACTCACACCATTCAACATAGCAGCCCCCATATCATGCACATATCCCTGCAATAATTGATGCCTATAATAATCATCATTTTCCGTAGGAACAATTTTTGATTTGGCTATTTTCTCAAGCGGGTTGTACATCAATGAATTTGCTCCCAATGGCTTATAAAATAGACGTGTATTCAAAACATCCATTTTTTCTGAATAGGTATCCTCTACATATTTTTTAAATAGATAAAAGGGAAGGCCACTGTATCTATACCCACTTTTTTCACGTTGTGGAATTTCGACAATCCTCTTATATATAGTGTCAATATAATCCGCTCTTAAATATAAACCTCTGGCAACCTTAATAGGGAATTTCTTTGATTTTGTATCTCTATAATATTTTAAAGACGGTAGTTTCGTAACGCTATCAATCGTTTTAAGATAAAAAGGAATCCACGCTTTAAGCTTACCTACATGGGATAGTGCCTCACGTATAGTAACCGTATCTTTATTGGAGCCTCTTAAAATAGGCATGATTTCGCCTAAGGTATTATCTAAGGTGAATTTACCCAATTCCTCACTCCTCATAATCATCGGTAAACCTCCCAGTATTTTTGTTAAAGAGGCAAGATCATACACATCGTCTTTCCTAACTCTACGCACTTTTTTATCCGTGTGGTATCCGTAGGCCTTGTGAAAAATCACCTTTCCTTTCCGAGCAACTAGCACCTGCATACCAGGAGCCATTTTTTCGGCCAGCACCTCTTTGGCAATACCATCTATTTGATTCAATACTTGTTGGTCCATTCCTACTTCCTCCGGGATGGCATAGCCCAATCTCTGTAAAGAAGAACTCATTAAACCATGTCCTTCTGAAAAATCATTCCGAATAGAAACAGGTAATTTCCCCTTCGTACTAGTCACACCAAAAATCATTTGAGCAGCTACTTCCTGAGAAATTTTACTATTTTGATAACACGCTAAAATACCCTCAAAATTCTCAAAGGTTTTAAAATCCAATAAACTATAAGGACTCGTAAAAACATTTAAAATAACGGGATTATTACGTGCAATTTCTTGCATCCAATAGCGCTCTTGAGACTTGAATTTAAAAGATTTCCATGGGTTTTTATTGGATTTATGAGCGCCTATAATCACCAAATTGAATGCCTTTAATTTTTCTAATATAACATCTATGGTCTTTCCCTTGACTACCGTGATATCCGTATAATTTCGAAGCATTTTTAGGTAAGCACCACTGTTCGAATCTCCAAATTTAACATAGGCGATTCTTTTTTTATCTAATTGCTGAATCGGAAAGATATTACCATTATTTTTAAGTAGACTTGTGGAATTCTCCACTAATTTTTTATGTAATAACTGATCTTCAATTGTATTTAAATCTTCATTTAAATGAGCCAGAACTACCGGATTCATTTGATGTAAACCCGCCCAGTATTTGGCCATTAAAATTTTACGTACCGAAACATCCAACCGCTCTTCAGTAAGTATTTTTTCGGTAATTGCACTTCTTATGGTTGATAACGCTATTCCAATATTCTCTGGAAATAATAACACATCGTTCCCTGCAAGTAATGCTGCCAAATCTATATCTCCGGGTTCTGCAAAATTAGCAGCACCTTTCATATTCAACGCATCGGTAATGATTAAGCCTTTAAATCCAAGGTCTTTTTGTAAGATATTCGTAATAATATTATAAGACAATGAAGACGGAAGTCCTGGATTGGGTTCCAAACTAGGCACACTCAAATGGGCTGCCATAATACTGGTCAATCCATTTTTAAACAACTCCTTATAAGGGTATAACTCAACAGATTCAATCCTTTCCTTGGTGAAATCTACCACAGGTAATGTTTTATGAGAATCTGTAGCGGTATCGCCATGCCCAGGGAAATGTTTCGCATTTGCCAATACTCCTTCACCTTGCATCCCTTTAGTAAACGCAATTGCTTTGGCGGCAACATTTAATTTATTTTCTCCAAAAGAACGATTGCCTATAATAGGATTATTTGGGTTTGTATTGACATCTACTACAGGTGCAAAATTAATATGTATTCCTAAACGCTTACAATGTTTACCTAATTGTTTTCCGAATTCCTCAATCAAACGATCATCTCTAATCGCTCCCAACGTCATGTTCCAAGGATACCTATAAGTGTTTTTTAAACGCATATCCAAGCCCCATTCACCATCAAAACCAATTAATAACGGGATCTTAGATTTTTTTTGATAACTATTATTAAGTTTCGCTTGCGCACGTGGAGTACCCTGCATAAAAATAAGTCCTCCAATCTCATATTCATCAATTAAACGATGGATATAATTGGCATGTTCTGAGCCTTTGTTCGAATAAGCAGCCACCATAAATAATTGGCCGATTTTCTGATCAATGGTCATATTATTCATTAAATCATCCACCCATTTCTGCTGAGATTTAGCATCTTTTGTAACTAATGGATCAATAGATTGAGCGGTAATTAATAATGAAAAAACAGTAAAAAAAAGGGAAAATAACGGTAATTTTAATTTCATAGTCACATTTTAAACGGCAATTAAATACGTATTAATATCGTTTCAATTGAAGCAATAATAGTACCAAATAGAAAAAAGATAAACGCTATTAATTAAAATAACGTTTATGCCAACTCTGTTTTGCAGACACCTCCCATTGGGTGTCAAATTCGGCCTTCGTAGCCACTAAATTATTAAACACCACTGTATCCTCTATAATTTTATTTTCTTTCACTAAGGACATGAAATTAGCCAAACTAACTACTTCAATAGCTTCATTTGACCTAAAAGCAGTTTGCATACGATCTAATAATTGTACATTAAACTGTTTTTCTATTTCCTTGATGAAAAAGACTGAAGAATCGATAGAACATCCGGAAGCTCCGGTTGTATTCTCATCAATTCCCAAGACGATGAATTGATTGTGTTTTACCACAGAGGCACCGTTTAAAGCATCTCCATGATGCGTCCATCCAGACACAAATGATTTTAATTTATCTTCGATAGTAATTACTTCCTCCGCTGTAAAAGCACGATCCGATTGATAGATCCACACCCTTGATTCTCCTGGTAATTTATTAAAATCTAGTACCATAATTATTTTAATTTATTATTAAAACTACGTAGTTTTATTGCTGTCAATACTTTTTTCGTGTACAATGGGAAATCTGATTTTTGAATCCAAGCATAATAGCCAAGATCTTTAGACAGAATATCTTCCACTTCTTTTCCTTTGTGTTTCCCAAAAGTAAATACTTCCTTTCCTTCTTTGTTAAACATAATAAAACCTGCAAAATCTGCCCGCTTACTATGTGTCGAAAATTCACTCAAACTGTTAACATCATTCTCTAAATCTGGATACTTATCCAACTGAGCTAACAAAATTTCATAGGTCGCTTTTGTATCTGCTTCTGCAGAATGTGCTCCTTCTAAATCTTGACCACAATAGAACTGATACCCCGCAGATAAAGTGCGTTGTTCCTTTTTATGAAAAATAACTTGGACATCTATCGCCACGCGATTTTTCATATCAAAATCAATATCCGCACGTAACATTTCCTCTGCCAATAATGGAATGTCAAACCTGTTTGAATTAAATCCTGCCAAATCACAGTCTTTAATTAATAGACTTACCTCTGCAGCTAATTCCTTAAAAGTAGGTTCGTTCGCTACTTTCTCATCTGTGATATGGTGAATGTCAATAGACTCCTTTGGGATTTTCATCTCAGGGTTTACTAACCATGTTTTACTTTCCTTATTCCCATTAGGAAACACTTTTAAAATTGATATTTCAACAATTCTATCGTGGGCTATATTAATACCAGTCGTTTCTAGATCGAAAAAAACAATAGGTTTCGTTAAATTTAATTCCATTTAATACTTATTTTTAAAATGAGTTACTGGTAATTTACCTAGTCTACTCATGTAGTAATTCATTTTTATAATTCTCTATTTCCGCTTTGTACTTTGGGGGTAATTCAGGCATTTTAAAATTATATTTTTCTAAAATTGATAATATAATTTCGGCAACAATAAGCCTCGATGATGGCTTGTCATCTGCAGGCACCACATACCAAGGTGCTTTTTCTGTAGAGGTATTATTTAATATATCTTGATAACAATCTTGATAATCATCCCATCGTCTGCGTTCCTTTAAATCCCCTGGTTCAAATTTCCAGTTCTTAGATTTAATATTCAATCTACGTAACAAGCGTTTTTTCTGTTCGTCTTTCGACAGGTGTAGAAATACTTTAATCACAATAGTTCCATTATTGGAAATATGATTTTCAAAGTTTACCATCGCTTCCATCCGCTCTACATATAATTCCGGCGTAATTTCAGCTTCGGTAGCTAGACCAGGAATATTTTCCGCAATTACAATTTCAGGTCGCACTCTAGAAATCAACACATTCTCATAATGAGTCCTGTTAAAAACTGAAAATTTCCCTCGCTCTGGTAAGGCCATATAATGCCTCCAAAGATAATCATATTTTAATTCTAATTTACTCGGAGACTTAAAACTGTGAACATTTATTCCTCTAACATTAAAATCTTTAAAGACTTCCCGTATCAAACTATCCTTTCCCGAGGTATCCATTCCTTGTAAACAAACAAGTACAGAATGCTTTCCTTCTGCATACATGGCTTCTTGAATTTTACTAATTTTAGCCCTGATTTTAACTAGCTTTTTCTCAGCATTTTTCAATTCAACTCGTGTCTTTAATTCAGAAATTATGACAGCTTCATTCACTTTATACTTTTTCATCTCGTTTCAATTTATGACAAGGGAAAGATACATTAATTTAAGAAGTAAGAAATAATATTTCTTTGATTTTTTTATTCACAAGCTCACTTTTACGTGGAAAAAGCCAATGCTATATACCTCCGTTATAAAGGGGGAATCGGGGGTGAAATCATGTAGAGACGCAAAATCTTGCGTCTCTACGGTAAGGGCGAAATATTTTTCGCCCCGACGCAAAAAATCCTCAATTAAATTAATAATTGAGGATTTAAAATAAAGGCGACGACATAC
>NVRM01000043.1 GCA_002400885.1 Flavobacteriaceae bacterium | reverse complement strand
AAATACCATTATTGCTGAAAAACGTCCTGTTAAAACGATTGATTATGGTTTTGTAGGCGATGTGAAAAAAGTCAACGCTAACAATATTTCTGCCTTAATTATGGCGGGGTTTGTGCCAGTGTTTTGTGCCTTAACACATGATACGAACGGGCAGATTCTCAATACGAATGCCGATACCGTGGCAAGTGAGATCGCCATCGCAATGAGTGGTGATTACGAGGTGGAATTGTTGTATTGTTTTGAGTTGCAAGGAGTATTGAGGGACGTGAAAAATTTAGATACTGTAATTACAGATTTGAATACAAATACCTATGCCGGTTTTCTGGATCAAGGAATTATTTCGGATGGAATGTTACCGAAATTAGAAAACTGTTTCTACGCTTTAAATAAAGGAGTTTCCACGATTAAAATAGGAAATACAAGTATGATATCTTCTGAAACGGTAAGGTGTACCACTATTAAATTATAAGATGATGAACTTAAAAAACGAAGCGATAACATTGCTTAAAAAGCTGATAAGAATTCAATCTTTTTCTGGAGAAGAACAGCGTACAGCCTTGGTGATTTCTCAATGGTTTTCTGAGCATGATATTCCTTTTCAATCGATAAAAAATAATGTTTGGGCTGTGAATAAACACTATGATGCTGGGAAACCTACTTTATTACTAAACTCCCATCACGACACTGTAAAACCAAACAAAGGATATACAAATGACCCGTGGGATGCCTTTGAAAAAGACGGAAAATTGTTTGGTTTAGGCAGTAATGACGCCGGTGGTTGCTTAGTGTCTTTATTGGCTACATTTACTCATTTTTATCAGTGTGAAGATTTAAAATACAATTTGTTGATGGTCGCTTCTGCCGAAGAAGAAACCTCTGGAGAAAATAGTTTAAGAGGTGTTTTAAATGAGCTTCCAAAATTTGATGTGGCCATTGTGGGGGAGCCTACAAAAATGCAAATGGCTGTGGCCGAAAAAGGATTACTCGTGTTAGATGGGAAATCCATAGGAAATCCAGGGCACGCTGCACATGGTTTGGGAATCAATTCTATTTATCAGGCAATGGAAGATATTTCATGGATTAAAAAGTATGAATTCCCTAAAAAATCGAAGGTATTGGGAGCTGTAAAAATGACAGTGACTCAGGTAAATGCAGGGAGCCAGCATAATGTAATTCCGGCAGAAACTACCTTTGTGATCGATGTTCGTGTTACGGATGCCTATAATAATCAGGAGGTACTCGAGATTATTCAAAAAAACACTGTTTGTGATATTCAGGCGCGCTCGGTGCGTCATAATTCTTCTTCCATTCCTTTAGAGCATCCAATTGTAAAGGCTGGTTTTCATTTAGGACTTACAACCTATGGGTCGGCGACCTTATCTGATCAGGCATGTTTAAGTTGTCCTTCGGTAAAAATGGGCCCTGGAGATACACTTCGTTCACACGCGGCAGATGAGTTTATTTTCTTAGAAGAAATCGAAGAGGGGATCGAGTTGTATATAAAATTACTTCAGGAGGTGATCCTATAATCACCGTATCAAAAAAACAATATATTAATATAAAAGCATAATAAATGAAACTTTGGGATAAAGGATTTTCAACAGATAAAAAGATAGATATTTTTACCGTTGGAAATGACAGAGAATTAGATTTGGAATTGGCAAAATACGATGTGATAGGAAATATTGCACATGCAAAAATGTTGGCAAGTATTGGTGTCTTGACGGAAGATGAATGTAAGGCGCTAGTTCAAGAATTGGAGCATATTGGAAAAACAGTTGCCGAAGGAACTTTTACTATAGAAGATACCTTTGAAGATGTACATTCAAAAATAGAATATTTACTGACGGATAAATTAGGAGATGCAGGAAAAAAAATTCATACGGCACGATCTAGAAATGATCAAGTTTTAGTAGACGTACAGTTGTATTCTAAGGATAAGTTAATCGATATTAAAGAAGATGTAAAATCCTTGTTCGATTTGTTAATGTCCCTTGCAGAACGTTATAAAAAGGTGCTGCTACCGGGATATACACATTTACAAATAGCCATGCCTTCTTCTTTCGGGATGTGGTTTTCTGCCTATGCAGAAAGCTTAATAGATGATATGTATTTTATAAATGCAGCCATTAAAGTAGCGGATCAAAATCCTTTGGGTTCTGCTGCTGGCTACGGAAGTTCATTTGCGATTAATAGAACCATGACTACGGAATTGTTAGGTTTCGAAACCTTAAAATACAATTCGGTAGCCGCTCAAATGGGGCGTGGTAAATTAGAAAAATCTATTTCATTTGCCATTAGCAGTGTTGCGGCAACCTTGTCTAAAATGAGTATGGATATCTGTTTGTACATGAGTCAGAATTTTAGTTTTATCGCTTTTCCAGACGAACTAACTACGGGCTCTAGTATTATGCCTCATAAGAAAAACCCAGATGTTTTTGAACTGATTAGAGGGAAGTGTAATAAGTTACAAGCCATGCCCTACGAAATGACATTAATTTCTAATAATTTGCCAAGTGGCTATCACAGAGATTTACAGTTATTAAAAGAGAGCTTAATTCCTAATTTTTCTACGCTAAAATCTTGTTTGGAAATGCTGCATTACTCCTTAGAAAACATACAGGTTAATAAGAGGATATTAGAGGATGATAAATACACCTATTTATTTAGTGTAGAAGCGGTAAATACATTGGTACAACAAGGGATTCCTTTTAGAGATGCTTATAAAATAGTTGGTAAAGATATTGAAGAAGGTAATTTTAATCCAGAAAAAACAGTGAACCACACTCATGAAGGGAGTATTGGGAATTTGTGTTTAAATGAGATTAAAAGTAAAATGGAGGGTGCTTTAAAGTTTTAGTACTTGTAGTGAGTAATACATTACTTCAGTCGTTTCTTTGTCGTATTGCTGATCATTACGAGGAGGAACGACGTTGTAATCTGTTCCTAATTATCGGTAATGTTTCAAGTAGATTACCACGGCGTAAAAACGCCTCACAATGGCAATTGTATTGTTAAGTCTCGAATCTTTCATGTCCGAATCCGTGATTTCGAGCGATAGCGTTGCAATCTCAGACGGTTTAAGTATATTTTAAGGGATAGGTCATTACGAGGAGGAACGACGTTGTAATCTGTTCCTGATTAGCAATATGTTTCAAATAGATTACTGCAGTCTAAAAAGGCTTCGCAATGAATATGACTTCAGGAGTACTTAAATAGAAAGATTTGTTACAAGATTATTTTTTCTCACAAGCCTTCCAAACAGGATCATTTGGACAAGGAGCAGTGACAGAAATAGCTTCCTTTTTTACAGGATGTATAAAATGAATATGTCTAGCGTGTAAACTGATACTTGCATCCTTATTGCTTCGGGCAAATCCATATTTTAAATCACCTTTAATAGGACTTCCTATTTTAGATAATTGACAACGGATCTGATGGTGTCTCCCTGTTTCTAAGTCTACTTCCAATAAATGAAAAGTATTCAGTGATTTTAAGACATTATAATGTAATACAGCACGCTTACTTTCTTTAATTTCGGAAGTATGAGCCGTAGATTTGTTGTTTTTAGGATTCTTTTTTAGAAAATGAACCAAGGTGTCTTTTTCTAAAGGAGGTAATTGTTTTACTAAGGCCCAATACGTCTTTTTTATTTCATGCTCTCGGAGCATTTTATTCAAGCGTTCTAAAGCTTTAGAAGTACGTGCAAAAATAATAACTCCCGTAGTAGGACGGTCCAAACGATGAGCGACGCCTAAAAAGACATCGCCCGGTTTGTTGTATTTTTTTTTGATATAAAGTTTTACAATATCGCTTAGAGGCATGTCTCCGGTTTTATCACCTTGGACAATATCTCCTGCTTTTTTATTGACAATTACTAAGTGATTGTCTTCGTATAAAACCTCTAGGGTATCTACAGTAGATGCCATTTTTAATTTTTGCTTAAATCAACGTTTATTTGGGAAATGTAATCTAATATTTCCTTTTTTCCTTCCGATGCACTTGCAGAGCTCGTAAAATAATTTGGCATTTCTGCCCAAGCTCCTTGTGTCATTTTACGTTTGTAAAAAGCAATGTTTTTATTCAATTCAGACAATTTGATTTTATCTGTTTTTGTAAAAACAATTGAAAAAGGAATGCCGTTTTCACCTAAGTACTCCATGAATTCTAAGTCTATTTTCTGAGGTTCATGTCTGCAATCTATCAGTACAAAAGTACAGGCTAGTTGCTGACGTTGCTCAAAATAATCCTTGATAAATCCTTGGAAACCTGATCGTAATTTCTTAGAAACTCTGGCGTATCCATAACCTGGTAAATCCACTAAAAACCATTCGTTATTAATCTTGAAATGATTAATTAACTGTGTTTTTCCGGGTGTACCAGAGGTTTTAGCCAATTTGCTATGATCGGTAATCATATTAATTAAGGACGATTTTCCAACGTTAGACCTTCCTATAAATGCATATTCAGGAATGTCATCTTTTGGACATTTGTTAACGTCGGTGTTGCTAATAATAAAGCTAGCTGTTTTAATTTTCATCTTAAATATTGTATTCTTTAAACCAATTTTCTAGCAAGCCGTTAAATTCCTCAACGTGTTCCATCATTGGAGTATGTCCGCATTTGTCTATCCAATATAGGCTTGCATTGGGTAATAATTTTTCGAAATCAAAAGCTACTTCTGGAGGTGTTACGGTGTCGTTTTTCCCCCAAATAAGACAGGTTCTGGTTTTGATATTTGGTAAATCTTTAGACATGTTATGTCTTATGGCGCTCTTAGCTATAGCTAAGATTTTGATCGTTTTTCTACGGTCGTTCACCATCTCGTATACTTCATCAACAAGTTCTTTTGTAGCCACTTTAGGGTCGTAAAAAACGTTGGAAGTTTTTTCTTTTATGTATTCGTAATCGCCTCTTTTTGGGTATGAATCTCCCATAGAGTTTTCGTAAAGACCAGAACTCCCAGCCAATACCATCGCTTTTATCATTTCGGGGTGGTTATTCGCGAAATACAAAGCTACATGACCTCCAAGTGAATTTCCTAGTAAAACTGCACCTTCTAATTGCTTGAATTCGATGAATTCTTTCACGAATTTAGCAAGGTTTTTAACATTAGTTTTTAGTAAAGGAAGCTCGAAAATCGGTAACTCAGGAATGAGAACTTTATACCCTATTTTAGAAAAATGATTTAACACACCTTCAAAGTTACTGAGTGCCCCCATCAATCCGTGTAAAACGATGATCGGTTGCCCTTCGCCTTTTTCTAAATAGCTAAATTTATCTTCTTTGATTAGTTGTTGGGTCATTTATGGTTGGTTTTAACTACGCAAAGGTAGCCTATTTCCGCCAAAATACGATTTTTTTAGTCATTGTATTGGTCATGTGTTAAAATTACTTTTAACTATCTGTTCCTCAATTTTATATCTGCAGATAACGATTTGTGTTAAAAGTTATCAACAAAGTGGGTAATTGTGGGAGATTATGGGAAATTTTTTCTATTTTTGGGTTCAATCTATGAAATTGGAATGCTTAATTTAATCGAAACATACGAGTGTAAAGTTGACGCTAAAGGACGCGTAGCTTTACCTGTGGGTTTTCGTAATCAACTGTCTGAGGTATTGGAAGATGGCTTTGTCTTAAAGCGCGGTATATTTGCCAAGTGTTTGGATTTGTATCCGAAAAAATCTTGGGATATAGTGATGAAGGAAGTTGGGAAGCTGAATAGGTTTAATAAAAAAAACGACATGTTCGTCCGTAAATTGACGGCAGGATTAAAAAAAGTGGACTTAGATTCGTCCACGCGTTTTTTAATTCCAAAAGATTTATTGTTGTTTTCTGGAATCTCTAAAAATATTGTTTTGATTGGTCAAAATGATAAAATAGAGGTTTGGGATAAGGATAAGTATGAGGCGATTATTAATGATGATGAAGGGTTCGGTGATTTGGCCGAGGAAGTAATGGGAAATTTAAATTTTGGTGAAGATGTATCATAATCCAGTATTATTAAAAGAGAGTATTGACGGGTTGAATATTAACCCCTCAGGAATATATGTAGATGTAACCTTTGGAGGAGGAGGGCATTCACAAGAGATTTTGAATCGTTTGGGGCCAGATGGGAAACTGTTTGCCTTTGATCAAGATCCAGATGCAGTGGCAAATAAATTGGACGATGATCGGTTTATTTTGATCGAAGAGAACTTTAAAAATATAAAGCGTTTTTTACGCTTTTATGGTATAAAACAAGTAGATGGTGTGTTGGCAGATTTAGGTGTGTCATCTCATCAATTTGATGCTTCGGAGCGTGGGTTTTCTACACGTTTTGATGGAGATTTGGATATGCGAATGAATCAAAAGAGTGAATTGTCGGCTTTTAAAGTGATCAATTCATACTCGGAAGAGGATTTGGCAAACGTACTCTTTCAATATGGAGAGTTACGTAATAATAGAGCCATCGCAAAAAAAATTGTAGAAGAGCGTTCAGAAGCTCCTATTAAGACCAGTTTTAATTTGAAAACGGTTTTAAAGCAGTTTTTACCTGCAAGTAAAGAGCATAAGATTTTAGCTCAGATATACCAAGCCGTGCGAATCGAGGTAAATCAAGAACTAGAGGTGTTAAAGGATTTTTTAAAACAGATGCCATTGATACTTTCTGATACCGGACGTTTAAGTGTAATATCGTATCATTCTTTAGAAGACAGGTTGGTAAAAAGGTTTATACAGTATGGTAAATTTGAAGGATTACCAGAGAAAGATTTTTTCGGAAATGTGGAAGTTCCAATGAAAAAGGTGGGGAAGCTTATCATCCCTACGAAAGAAGAAATAGCAAGAAATAACAGGGCACGTAGTGCAAAATTAAGAATAGCAACTAAAAGTTAATAACATTGATCAGGAATTGGTTTTTTAATGTGTTAAAAGGCAGGTTTTTAACAGAAGAAGAAGGGATGCGAAATTGGCGTGTCATCTTTTTCGTTGTGATGTTAATTTTAATCATGATTTCTAGTTCTCACAGTTCGGATTCGAAAGTGATGGAAATTGCGAAGCTAAATAAGGAGATAAAAGAGTTACAAGCATATTTTGTGGACACAAGGACGATTTCAATGCAATTGAGGTTAGAGTCTGGAATAAAAAAAAGAGTGGATACCATCGGGTTGAGACCTAGTGTGGTGCCTCCTATACTTATTAGGGTAATAGATAAAAAAGAGGAGTAAATTGGCAGTAGAAAAAAAAGATATCTTGAATAAATTAATCATCGTTTCCGTCGGAATGGTGCTTTTTTTGTTGCTGATTATTTATAAAATGACTGCTATTCAGTTTAATGAAGGGGATAAATATCGCAGACTTGCAGAAAAAATTTATGTAAAAAGAGATACTGTACATGCCAATAGAGGAAATGTCTTTGCGGTAGATGGCAGTTTGTTAGCAACTTCGATGTCTAAGTTTGAAATCCGAATGGATCCTATTGCTGTTAAATTGGAGAAATTTGAAAAAAACGTAGCTGGATTAGCAAAAGAACTCTCTAAAATGCTTGGCAATACGCCAAAAGCTTGGGAGAAGAAATTAAGAAAGGCACGCGCGAGCAGAAACCGTTATTTGTTTATTACTAGAAATATTGGCTATAACGATTATATGAAAATGAGGGGTTTCCCTATTTTTAAATTAGGAGTGTACGGTGGTGGTTTTATCGCAGAACAATCGAGTGTAAGAGCAAGACCTTTGGGTAAGATTGCGGAACGTTTTATTGGCTATGACGATTATAGAGGAGCACCAGGAATAGAAGGGGCTTATCGTACATATTTAAAAGGAAAAACAGGAATCCGAAAAAAGCAGAAAATTGCCAAAGGGCAGTGGAGACCTATTAGTGATAATAATGAAAGGGAACCTGTAGACGGATTGGATGTGCTAACTACTTTAGATATTAATATTCAAGATATTACGCATCATTCCTTGTTGCGACAGTTGGAGAAACACGATGCAGACCACGGTTGTGCTATCGTGATGGATACAAAATCGGGCGATATTCTAGCGATTTCTAATTTGGGACGCGGTAGAAAAGGTACTTATTACGAACGCTTAAATTATGCTGTAGGAACTTCGTATGAACCAGGTTCAACATTTAAGTTGGCCGCTTTGATGGTTGGTATGGAGGATGGTCTTATAGATACGTCTACTGTGGTAGACACTCGAGGTGGGGCTTTCCGTGTGAAAAATCATACCATTAGGGATTCCAATCACAAAGGATATGGTAAAATATCAGCAGCTAAAGTAATAGAGGTCTCTTCCAATGTAGGGATTGTTAAGTTGATTCAAAAATATTATAAATCCAATCCTTCAAAATTTGTGCAAGGATTGCGTGATTTGGAACTAGACGGAAAATTAGGATTGCATATGAAGGGGGAAGGCTCGGCTATCATTCCAAATCCGAAAGATTCATTATGGAGTGGTTTGTCTTTAGCGCAAATGTCTTATGGATATGAGGTGTCCTTAACACCTATGCAGGTATTGACGTTTTATAATGCCATTGCTAATAATGGTAAAATGGTAAAACCTAGATTCGTAAAAGAACTTTCGGCGCAAGGTTTAACACATACTGTATTTGAGTCTGAAGTAATCAATGATAGAATCTGTTCTTTGGAAACGGTACATAAGCTTCAAGAGGTTTTAAAAAATGTAGTAAAAAGAGGGACAGGTAAGAGTTTGTACTCTCCTAGTTTTTCAATGGCAGGAAAAACAGGAACTGCTCAAGTAGAATATTGGAAAAAAGGACGAAAAAAAGCCTATTCAGCCTCTTTTGTAGGTTTTTTCCCTGCAGAAAACCCTAAATACACCTGTTATGTAATGGTGTACAAACCTAGAAAATCTGGTTATTACGGAGCGGATGTGGCAGGACCTGTATTTAAGGATATTGCTCAGAAAATATATACCTCTAATTATATTATAAAAGAAGTAGACAAAACAACCCCTCGTTTCACAAGTGTTCAGAAGTCTTATCAAAAATTTGAAAGAGTATCAGAACAAGCGTTTAGTAAAATCCCAAAAGTCATAGGGATGGCAGGTATGGATGCCATTCCTATTCTTGAAAATTTAGGATTAAAGGTTCGAATAAACGGTGTAGGAACGGTAAAAGGGCAGTCGATTAAAGTAGGAACTAAAATAAAAAAAGGGACAACAATATATTTAAAAGTGGCCTAATGAAAGTATTAAAAGACATACTCAAATCTGTAGAAATCATCCAAATTATTGGTAGTGATACGCTGGAAATCAATGCGATTTCTTTTTCCTCAAGAGACCTCTCTAAAAAGGATGTTTTTGTAGCGCAGCGTGGTACCATAGTAGATGGTCATAAATACATAGACGATGCCATCAATAGGGGGGCTGTCGTTGTTGTTTGTGAGGTTGTTCCGGAACTGTTGCAAGCAGATGTGACTTATGTACAGGTAGGAGATGCAGCAACTGCTTTAGCGGTGATGGCTGCGAATTATTATGGGAATCCTTCTGAAGAATTACAATTGATAGGGGTTACGGGAACCAATGGGAAAACTACCATCGCTACATTGCTATTTTCGCTTTATAAGGATGCAGGCTATAAAGTGGGTTTATTATCTACCATAAAAATCATGGTGCATGATACTGCCTACGAGACTTCACATACAACACCGGATTCATTGGTGATCAATAAGTATCTGAGATCGATGGTGGAGCAGGGCTGTGACTATTGCTTTATGGAAGTGAGCTCTCATGGGATACATCAGAAAAGAACGGTAGGATTGCATTTTAAAGGCGGGGTGTTTACAAATTTAACGCACGATCATTTAGACTATCACAATACCTTTAAAGAGTACCGAGATATAAAAAAAATATTCTTTGATGACTTGCCTAAAACAGCTTTTTCTTTGGTAAATGCCGATGATAAAAATGGACTGTTTATGTTGCAAAATTCGAAGGCTAAAAAACATACCTACGCATTAAAAACAATGGCCGATTTTAAAGGTAAGATTCTAGAAAGTTCATTTTCTGGGATGTTATTGGTGATGAATCAGCAAGAATTATGGTCTAAATTAATAGGTCAGTTTAATGGGTATAACCTATTGGCCATATTTGGAGTGACTCAATTGTTAGGTATGGAAGCATTGGAGGCTTTAAAGCTAATCAGTAATCTAGAAAGTGTTTCGGGGAGGTTTGAACATATGGTTTCGGCTACAGGAATCACTGTGATTGTAGATTATGCCCATACTCCAGATGCATTGAAAAATGTATTACAAACGATCGAAGGCATTAGAACTAGACGTGAAAATGTACTCACAGTTGTTGGTTGTGGAGGAGATAGAGATAAGAGTAAACGACCAAAAATGGGAGCCATTGCAGCCCAGATGAGTGATCAAGCAATTTTTACTTCTGACAATCCGAGAACGGAAAATCCAGCGGTAATTATTGAAGAAATTGAAGCAGGAGTTGAGGAACAATACCTGAATAAAACACTCGTGATTGCAGATAGGAAACAAGCAATAAAAGCAGCATGTAAAATGGCAGTGTCTGGCGATATTATTTTAATTGCTGGAAAAGGTCATGAAAATTACCAAGATATAAAAGGAGTTAAAAGTCATTTTGACGACTATGAAGTGGTTACGGAATTATTAAAACAACTAGGGAAATAAGATGTTATATTATTTATTTAATTATTTAGATTCACATTACAATCTGTCAGGAGCGGGTGTCTTTCAGTACATCACTTTCAGATCGGCTATGGCATTTGTGATCTCACTTTTGATCTCAACTATTTATGGTCGTAGAGTGATTGATTATCTACAGCGAATGCAAGTGGGTGAATCCGTTCGTGATCTAGGATTAAAAGGACAGGTAGAGAAGGCAGGAACTCCTACGATGGGAGGCTTGATTATTATCTTTTCAACCTTAATTCCGGTATTTTTGTTTGCTAAGTTGGAGAATATTTACATCATCATGCTTATAATTACCACCTTATGGATGGGCTTAATTGGGTTTATAGATGATTATATTAAGGTGTTTAAAAAAGATAAAGACGGTCTTAAAGGTCGTTTTAAGATATTAGGACAAGTAGGTCTTGGATTGATTGTGGGATCTATGTTGTTTTTTCATCCGGATGTTACCATGAAAGATAAATTAGAAACACCTGTGGTAAATGTAGAGACTGGGAGAACAGCATTTTATGGAGAGGCTCATATGTCTACCAAAACAACAATTCCATTTATTAAAAACAATGAATTTGACTATGCAGAAGTATTGTCATTTTTAGGAGATAATTATAAGTCATATGCTTGGATAATTTTTATTCCAATTGTGATTTTTATAATTACAGCAGTTTCTAACGGCGCCAATTTAACAGATGGGATAGATGGATTGGCCGCAGGCTCATCGGCAATTATAGTGTTGGCATTAGGGGTGTTTACCTTTGTGTCGGGAAATATTTTGCTAGCGAATTATTTGGATGTCATGTACATTCCGAATTCTGGTGAGATGACCATTTTTATCGCTGCTTTTATGGGAGCTTTAATTGGTTTTTTATGGTACAATACTTTTCCTGCTCAGGTTTTTATGGGAGATACAGGGAGTTTAACCATTGGAGGAATTATAGCGGTATTGGCAATAGCGGTACGTAAGGAAATGCTCATCCCGTTATTAGCGGGGATCTTTTTTGTAGAAGTTGTTTCAGTGATGATGCAAGTGAGTTATTTTAAATATACGAAAAAGAAATACGGAACCGGAAAGCGAATTTTTAAGATGGCACCGATACACCATCATTTTCAAAAATCTGGGTATCATGAGAGTAAGATTGTAACACGATTTTGGATTATAGGAATTATGTTGGCGGTATTGAGTATTGTAACATTGAAATTGAGATAAGATGCAAAAAATTGTAATTCTTGGCGGAGGAGAAAGTGGCGTAGGAACAGCCCTTTTAGCTAAAAAAATGAACTTTGAAGTGTTCGTTTCGGATTACGGTACCATACAGGGAAATTACAAGGCCATTTTAGTAGAAAATGACATTGCTTTTGAGGAAGAAAAACACAGTGAAGCTATTATTTTAGAGGCGGATGTGGTGATGAAAAGTCCAGGGATTCCAGACAATGTTAGCATCGTAGTTTTATTGTTGAAAAAAGGAATTTCTGTAATTTCTGAAATAGAATTTGCGGGGAGATATTGTAAGGCTACTGTCATAGGAATTACAGGGTCTAATGGGAAGACCACCACGACCTTGTTAACACATCATATATTGTCAAAAGCAGGATTAGATGTAAGTGTAGCAGGGAATATAGGAGCTAGTTTTGCAGCGCAAATTGCAGCTTCTAAAGCAGAAAATTATGTCCTAGAATTGAGTAGTTTTCAATTGGATGGTATTGTGGAATTTTCACCACATATTGCCATCATAACAAATATATCACCAGATCATTTGGATCGGTATAATTATGATTTTGAGATGTATGTCGATTCGAAATTTCGAATCACTAAAAATCAAACAGAAAAAGATTATCTCATCTATGATGGGGATGATACTGTCATTAAATCATGGTTGTCAAAAAATAAAATAAGACCACAATTACTCCCGTTTTCATTGAAAGAAAAAATGGAGAAAGGGGCGTATTTAAAAGGTCAAGAACTAATTATAAAGCTTAACGGCGAGGAAATTATAATGAACATTAAAAAAATAGCAATACAAGGGAAACACAATATAAAAAATGCCATGGCAGCAGCTATGGTAGCTAAATTGATGAAGGTGAGAAAGCAAACTATTAGAGAGAGCTTGGAGGATTTTGAAGGTGTAGAACATCGCTTAGAGCCTGTGAAAAAAGTGAATGGAGTATCGTATATGAACGATTCTAAAGCAACCAATGTAAACGCAACTTATTATGCGCTTGAATGTATGAAAACTCCTACAGTCTGGATCGTTGGTGGTGTGGACAAAGGAAATGATTATTTTGACTTGATGCCCTTGGTTCGTGAGAAAGTAAAAGCAATTGTATGCTTAGGTGTAGACAATAGGAAAATTAAAGAAACCTTTGGAAATGTGGTGGACTTAGTGATTGAGACTTTAGGAGCGGAAGAAGCGGTTAAGGTCGCGGCAAAAATTGCAGATGTTGGAGATACGGTGTTGTTATCCCCATGTTGTGCAAGTTTTGATTTGTTCGAAAATTATGAAGATAGAGGGAATAAATTTAAAACAGCAGTACGAAATTTATAAATGAAACAAATTTTAAATAATTTTAAAGGAGACCGAGGGTTATGGATGACTATTTTTTTAATAGCCGTTGTTTCCTTTGCGCCTGTATTTAGTGCAAGTACCAATTTGGTATATGTTGCAGGAGCTGCTAGTTCTCCTTATGCAGCATTATTTAAACATGCCATGTTGTTGGTGTTGGGATTTGTTATTATGTATGGAATGCATAAAATTCCCTATCGATTTTTTAGTGGTGGTTCTGTTATTTTATTGCCTTTTGTTATTTTATTATTACTGTTTACGTTGGCACAGGGAACCTTGATAGGTGGAGCAAACGCAAGTAGATGGATTCGAATTCCTGTGGTAGGGATGACTTTTCAAACGTCTACTTTTGCAAGTGTTGTTTTGATGATTTATGTGGCGAGGTATTTAGCGAGAAACAAGGATAAGTTAATTGACTTTAAAGAGTCTTTTATGTATTTATGGATTCCAGTGGCGCTCGTGTTAGGGCTTATTTTACCTGCGAATTTCTCCACTACGGCCATCGTTTTTATGCTTATTTTATTATTGGTTTTTTTAGGGGGATATCCTATAAAACAATTAGGAGCTATCATTGGAATAGGAATACTTTCTTTGGCGTTTTTTGTGCTGATAGCGAAAGCCTTTCCAGATGCAATGCATAATAGGGTAGATACTTGGATCAGTAGAATAGATGATTTTTCAAATGATAAAGTAGAAGGCTATCAGGTTACAAAAGCTAAGATCGCAATCGCTACTGGAGGTTTGTATGGTAGAGGTCCAGGAAAGAGTATTCAGAAAAACTTTTTACCGCAATCTTCGTCAGATTTTATATTCGCTATTATTATCGAAGAATTTGGCCTCTTAGGAGGTTTAACAACTATTTTGTTATATGTGATTTTACTGGTACGGATATTGGTAATTGCTAAAAGTGCTAAGACCATATTTGGCACCTTGCTGGTGTTAGGGGTCGGATTGCCTATTATTTTTCAGGCAATGATTAACATGGCTGTAGCTACTAATTTGTTTCCAGTAACGGGGCAAACACTTCCTTTTATAAGTAGTGGAGGTACCTCTATTTGGATGACTTGTTTATCGTTTGGAATCATATTGAGTGTTTCATCGGCTAAAAACGAAATATTGGAAACGGATGTACAGCACATAGATCCGTCATTAGAAAACCCTTTAGAAGTATTACATGAAACAATCGGTTAAAATAATCATAAGCGGAGGAGGAACTGGAGGGCATATATACCCTGCAGTGTCCATAGCAAACGAACTGAAAACGCGTTATAAGAATGCTTCCATTTTATTTGTGGGTGCAAAAGGGCGTATGGAAATGGAAAAGGTGCCGAAAGAAGGTTACCCTATAAAAGGACTTTGGATTACAGGGATTGAACGTAAATTGACTTTGAAAAATTTACTGTTTCCTTTTAAATTGATAAGTAGCGTATGGACTGCGTTTTGGATCGTAAAACAATTCAAACCACAGGTGGTTATTGGTACTGGTGGATTTGCAAGTGGACCTACATTGTTTGTAGCCGCAAAAATGGGGATAAAAACATTGGTACAAGAACAAAATTCATACCCAGGAATTACAAACAAGTTATTGAGTAAAATTACCCATAAAATATGTGTGGCTTACGAAGGTTTGGAACAGTTTTTTCCAAAAGATATAATTAATAAAACAGGAAATCCTGTACGTCAGGATTTACTAGATATAAGTTCTAAGAGAGCAGAGGCATTGTCCTTTTTTAACTTAGATCCGTCAAAAAAAACCATGTTGGTTTTGGGAGGGAGTTTAGGAGCGAGAGAAGTAAACAAATTAATAGCCACACAGTTGGGTTTCTTTCAAAAGAAGGGGGTACAATTGATTTGGCAAGTGGGTTCTTTGTATATAGATCAGTATGAGAAATACAATCAGAATTCAGGGGTTCAAGTTCATGCTTTTCTAAATAAAATGGATTTGTCTTATGCGGCAGCCGATTTTATTGTTAGTAGGGCAGGTGCAGGTTCTATTTCGGAATTGTGTATTGTAGGAAAGCCTGTGTTGTTTATTCCATCCCCGAATGTTGCGGAGGATCATCAAACCAAAAATGCGATGGCTGTTGTAGCACACAAAGCGGCACTGTTGTTGCCAGAAAAAGAAAAAGATCAATTTGAAAAAGTGTTTGGAGGCTTGTTAGATGATGAGCAGCTACAAACGCAACTTTCGGAAAACATAAAAAAATTAGCATTGCCTAATGCCACTAAATTAATTGTGGACGAAATAGAAAAATTAATAGGAGTAAATTCATGAGTTTAGATCAGGTACATAGCGTTTATTTTATAGGTGTCGGTGGTATCGGCATGAGTGCATTGGCGCGTTATTTTAACGCAAATAATGTGGCTGTGGCGGGGTATGATCGCGTGGAAACTGAATTGACAAAAAAATTAGAACATGCAGGTGTGTCTGTGCATTATATAGATGATGTTTCAGAAATAAAAGCGCCTTTTTTAGATAAGGATCATTGCTTAGTCGTGTATACGCCGGCTGTTCCTCAAGACCATAAAGAGTTATTGTATTTTAAAAAGGAAGGATTTACCATTTTAAAACGCGCAGAATTATTAGGATTGATAACTAAGGAGTCTATCTGTTTAGCTGTGGCTGGTACACATGGGAAAACCACTACATCTACCATGCTGGGACATGTGATGGAAGTCTGTAATACCAATGCGACTTCTTTTTTAGGGGGGATTTCGGAAAATTATCACTCCAATTTAATTTTGGGAGGAACCGAAGTAAGCGTTGTTGAGGCAGATGAGTTTGACCGTTCGTTTTTACACCTATCTCCTAATATTGCCTGTATTACATCTATGGATGCAGATCATTTGGATATTTACGGATCTGGCGAAGCACTAGTGGCTACTTTTAAAGAATTTGCTGGGATGGTTTCCCAAGTATTGATTGTGAAAAAGGGGTTGCCTATTGATGGATTGACATATGGTATAGACGAAGAGGCCGATTATAGCGCTAGAAACATCAAGGTTATTGATGGAAAATATAGGTTTGATATTGTGATGCGTGATGCGACAGTTAGAGACGTGCATATTCACTTGCCAGGAAGGCATAATGTGTTAAATAGTTTGGCTGCTTTTGCCATGGCACATCAATATGGACTCGCACCAGAGGCTATTGCGAAAGCGTTTTTAAGCTTCGAAGGAATTGAACGTAGGTTTAGTTATAAAATAAAGGAAGATAATTTTGTATTAATCGATGATTATGCACATCATCCAACCGAAATAAATGCTGTTGCTGAAGCTGTTAGGGAAATGTATCCCGAGAAAAAGATAGTGGCTGTTTTTCAACCACATTTATTCAGTAGGACCAAAGATTTTTCGAATGATTTTGCGCAAGCCTTGGCAAGGTTTGATAGTTTAATATTGTTAGACATATACCCAGCAAGGGAATTACCGATGGAAGGAGTCACTTCCGAGTGGTTGCTCTCGAAGGTGTGTATGGAGTCTAAACAGCTGGTTTCTAAAGGGGATCTATTGAGTGCCATAAGAAAAGAAGCTGCGGAGGTCCTTGTAATGATGGGGGCGGGAGATATTAGCGTAGAAATTAAAAAAGTAGTAAAAGCAATGCACGTATGAAAATAAACAGGACATATGTAAGAGGGTTTTTATTAGTGCTGTTTTTAATAGTGTTGGTCGGTTTTTCAAATCATAAAAATAAGCTCCGACCTGTTGATAGAGTGACTGTTATATTCGAGGATGGTGAGAATTTATTCATGAATTATGAAATGGTTAATAAATTATTAAAACAAAATGGGAAAAGAGTAGACAAACAACCAAAATCTGTAGTAAATTTACGAGGTTTAGAATCCAATGTTTTAAAGCATCCAATGGTCGAGAGTGCAATGAGTTATCTGACCGTAGACAATGAGTTTGTTACGAAGGTAATGCAGCGCAAGCCGGTTGCTAGAATTTTAAGCAGTAAAGGAAGTTTTTACATTGATAGATTAGGACATAAAATGCCTTTATCATCCAATTATACACCCCGTGTTTTATTAGTTACGGGAGGTATTGATACCGCCGATTTTGAGGATGTGTACAAATTGGTGATGGCCATTAAGAATGATACTTTTTTGAAACAACAGATCGTGGGGATTCAAAAAAAGAAAAATAGCGAGTACGAATTGCAATTGCGTGTAGGGAAACAACGCGTACAGTTTGGACAAGTAACAAAAGTAAAAGAGAAGCTCAGCAAGCTGAATGTGTTTTTTAAAAAGACATTAGCTGATAAAAGTATAGGAAAATATTCAGTGATAAATTTAAAATACAACAATCAAGTTGTGTGTACAAAAAAATAAGTTATGGAACACAATGATATTTCAGTAGGATTGGATATTGGTACAACAAAAATTGTAGCAATGATTGGACGGAAAAATGAACATGGAAAAATTGAAATGCTCGGAATGGGTAAGGCCAAAAGTTTGGGTGTTCATAGAGGTGTTGTAAATAATATTACGCAGACAATTCAGTCTATTCAGCAAGCGGTGGATGAAGCCGTAGCTGTATCTGGAATAAATATAAACGATGCCGTGGTAGGAATTGCTGGGCAACATATAAGAAGTATTCAGCACAGCGATTACATAAGTAGGGCAAATTCGGAAGAAGTGATAAGCGCAGATGATATCACACTTTTGGAACGTCAAGTATATAAATTGGTGATGTTACCAGGAGAGGAAATTATTCATGTGTTGCCACAGGATTTCAAGGTAGATGGTCAGGCGGAAATTACAGAGCCTATCGGAATGTACGGAGGAAGATTGGAGGCTAATTTTCACTTAGTAGTAGGGCAAGTTTCTTCTATTAGAAATATAGGACGCTGTGTAAAAAGTGCTGGTTTAGGATTGGCAGGGATTACTTTAGAGCCATTGGCTTCTGCAGAGGCTGTTTTGAGTGAAGAGGAAAAAGAAGCAGGAGTTGTATTGATTGATATAGGAGGAGGAACGACAGATTTAGCCATCTTTAAAAATGGAATTATCAGGCATACTGCCGTGGTTCCTTTTGGAGGAAATGTAATTACAGAGGATATAAAAGAAGGCTGTTCTATTATAGAAAAGCAAGCAGAATTATTAAAAACTAAATTTGGATCGGCATGGCCAGGAGAGAATAAAGACAATGAAATTGTTTCTATACCTGGATTGAGAGGTCGTGACCCTAAAGAGATTACCTTAAAGAACTTATCTAAAATAATTCATGCACGTGTTGTAGAAATTATAGAACAAGTTTTTTCTGAGATCAAAGGATATGGTTATGATGAACCAAAGAAAAAATTAATTGCAGGAATTGTATTGACAGGTGGAGGTTCACAGTTAAAACATATCAAGCAATTGGTAGAATATATTACAGGGATGGATACGCGAATCGGGTATCCAAACGAACATTTAGCGAGTGGATCCGACGAGAGTTTGTCGAGTCCTCAATACGCTACTGCTGTAGGATTGTTAATGAATGGATTGAGAGATGTTGAAGTAAGACAAGAAAGAGAGAAAGTAGCGCAGAGAATTAATGCGATACGCGCAGAAGAGCAGTTGGCAGACGAAAAGAAAGAAGAAAAAGTAGAAGAAATAATAAGAGAAAAAAAAGTGATTAGAAAACCATTTTTTGAAAAATGGTCGGATAAATTTCGTGATTTTTTAGACAACGCAGAATAAATTAGCATTATGGATAGTACAAATTTCAACAACATCTCATTTGATTTACCAAAGAATAAGTCAAATGTAATCAAGGTCATAGGAGTAGGTGGTGGTGGTAGCAATGCCGTTAATCACATGTATTCACTAGGAATTAAAGGAGTAGATTTTGTAATCTGCAACACAGATTCTCAAGCCTTGTCAAGTAGTCCCATCCCCAATAAAATTCAATTAGGAGTCACTTTAACAGAGGGACTCGGAGCAGGTGCTAATCCAGAAGTTGGAGAAGAAGCTGCTAGAGAGAGTATAGAAGATATAAAAATGATGCTAGGTACACATACAAAAATGGTCTTTTTGACCGTGGGTATGGGTGGTGGTACAGGAACAGGTGCTGCGCCAGTAATTGCTAAAGTAGCCAGAGAGATGGACTTATTGACCATTGGTATTGTAACCATGCCGTTTTCTTTTGAAGGTAAACGTAGAAATGACCAAGCGATAGAAGGGATAGAAACCTTGAGAGGTTTTGTAGATTCATTAGTGGTGATTAATAATAATAAATTACGTGAAGTTTATGGTAATTTAGGATTTAAAGCAGGTTTCTCGAAAGCAGATGAAGTGTTGTCTACTGCTGCCAAAGGAATTGCGGAGGTAATTACCCATCACTATACACAAAACATTGACCTTAGAGATGCTAAAACGGTCTTGTCTAATAGTGGAACAGCGATTCTTGGTTCTGCAACCGCTTCAGGTGAAAATAGAGCTGAAATTGCTATTTCTAGTGCTTTGGATTCTCCGTTGTTAAATGATAATAAAATTACAGGAGCTAAAAACGTATTGTTACTTATCGTAAGTGGATCTGACGAAATTACAATAGATGAAATTGGTGAAATCAATGATTTTATTCAAGATGAAGCCAAGTCTAATGTAAACATCATTATGGGGGTTGGAGAAGATGAAAGCTTAGGGGATGCAATTGCAGTAACAATTGTTGCCACGGGTTTTAATCAGGATCAACAACATGAAATTGCAAATGTAGAAGCAAAAAAAATAATTCACACCCTTGAAGAAGAGCAAGGGGTAACCTATAATTTCACAACGGAAAGTCCAATTAGTTCACCTATAAGTACCCCAATAAGTACCCCTATAAGTACCGCGATTGTAACTCCAAGAAGTAGACATAGATCGGCAGTTGAAGTGACTCCACCAGTCAATGTGCCTGTTGTTCACCAGTTATTTGATGAAGAAGATTTGGAAGAAATATCATTGATTCCTACTTCTGAAGTGATACGTAATGTGGAAGTTGCATACGATGAAATTATTCCAGGACCTTTTAATGAAAACGATTTTGTTATTACAAATGTAGGGACGGTTGCTCCTGAGGAAGTGCATGTAAAAGCAATGCCTTCTGCACTTGAGATAGCAAAGCAAACAAGACTAACATTTGAATTGCCATTGTCCAGAGGTGTAGAAATGCCGATGGTACCCACAACGCCTGAAATTAGAGAAATCGAAGTGATGGCTCCACAAGCAATTCCTGTGATGAGACAGGTAAGGGAAGAGGCTGTTCGTTTTTCTTTAGATGATTATAATGAGATAGATCCGCGTTTTACAACCACCAAAAAAGGGGTAAGGGAAGAAGAAGTTGATGAAGAAGTACGGTTTGAAGTTAGAACGGAAGCTCCTACTCTAGTTACACAGCAGGAGGTAGTAGATTCTAAAGAGGTTTCACCGTTGGATTTAACCATTTCTGAATTGCAAAAACACACGCAATCTAGAATGGAGAAGATGAAGAGTTTTAATTATAAATTTTCAAATAAAGTAAATAATTTAGAAGAGTTAGATGCGGTTCCTGCCTACAAAAGGAGGCATGTGAATTTAGATGACGTACCATCGTCAAGTGATGTGGTCTCATCTCGTACAACATTAAATACAGATGATGGAGGGCTAAATTTTAGGTCTAATAATTCTTTTTTGCACGATAATGTAGATTAAGTGCTTTTACAAGTATTAGGATGTAAATAAATAAGTTCTTAGGTGGTCTAAAGTTTACATTTGAGGTTTATTTTTAGTAATTTCGCTGCGTAAAAATTTAAGATATGAGTTTACAAAAACAAATTATGGTTTCTTTAAAAGAAGCTATGAAAAGTAAAGATAAGGTAGCACTAGAATCTCTAAGAGCTATAAAGTCAGAATTGTTATTAGCACAAACTAAAACAGGTTCTAATGATGGATTGTCTGAAGAGGAAGAGATTAAATTATTACAAAAGTTGGTAAAACAACGTAAAGAGAGTGCTTTAATTTTCTCAGAACAAGGACGTGAAGATTTAGCAGCTCCGGAATTAGCACAAGTTGCCGTAATAGCAAAGTTTTTACCGGAACAAATGAGTGAAGCAGACGTAGAAAAAGTGGTAGCAGCAGCCGTTGAAAAAACAGGTGCTTCTAGCATGAAAGATATGGGTAAAGTAATGGGAATGGTTTCTAAAGAATTGGCTGGTAAAGCTGATGGGAAAATGATTTCTTTACTTGTTAAAAAATTATTAGCTTAGAAATAAGCTATTTGGCCGCGTAGTTCAACTGGATAGAATATCAGATTTCGGCTCTGAGGGTTGGAGGTTCGAACCCTCTCGCGGTCACGAATAAACAGAAAGGGCAAGAAAATTAGTAAAGCAACGCTTTAGCTAATTTTCTTGCCCTTTCTGTTTTCAAAGCGGAGCATTGCGTAACAGTCTTAAAAAAAACACTTAATGATGAAAATAAGAATAATAATCCCCATTTGTTGTGTGTTCTTCTGTTGCTGTATGCTATCGAGTTGTAGTGAAACACCAGTCACTAAAAAGCCAACGCCGATGGAGGGGCGGTTGCGCCTTGCAGGTGTGGTTGAATTCGGCGGGTTGGACACCCCCGCCTCGCGTGCGCCATTAGAGTTGCTGCGCAGGAATTTGGCGACGACGTTTCCGGGCATGACATGGAAGAAGGAAACCGAGTGGATGGGGCATCGACCGGCCACCGCGGATTCAATTCCGGTTATTGGCGAGGTGCCGGGGGTATCCGGTATTTTCACCGGGTTTGGTCATCAGCATATCGGCCTGACCGGTGGGCCGAAAACCGGGCGCATTTTGGCGCAGCTTATCTCGGACCAACAGCCAAACATTGATCTTAGTGTCTATTCTCCTGCGCGATATGCTGCCAACTTCGCGTCAGAGCCCTAGGCGTGGCCTCGGCTCAGCGGATTGCTCTGACCGCGCTGACCCATCATCCCAACAATGCGCTAGCGATACGGGTACTTATCACAAATGCTTAGTAAATTACTGATTGCAAACCGGGGCGAGATTGCCATTCGTATTGCCAGAACGGCCACGGACATGGGGATTGAAACAGTTGCGATCTATACGCCGGATGACGCCAATTCTCTGCATCTAAGGCATATGACCGAGGCCCATGAATTGCCCAAATCAGGGGTCGCGGGTTATCGGGATGGTGAGGCTGTCATCGATATAGCCCGCCGTACT
>NVRM01000042.1 GCA_002400885.1 Flavobacteriaceae bacterium | reverse complement strand
AAAAAACGTACATTCACCTATATTACTATAAAAACATGAAAAAGAAAACGTATTATTATCTCGCATTGGGCATTTTTATTTTATTGCTTACCGTCTTCTTTTTTGAGCTTGGTGAATCATTTGGAAAAGCATTGGCTTAACTATCTGTTTTTTTTATAGGATAGACTTAAGACTATTTGACACAGGACATAGGACTCTGTGTCGTGCTGCTTTACCTGTTTAGATTGTGAATCATAGATCGTCTGTAAAGAATAAAAACAGTTGCGTTTTCGAATTATAGAGCTCAAATTTTACACTGTAAATATCACAATTCAAGCATCGCATTCTAAGTGTCGAACCCAGAGTCTAATTCCCTTAAAAGCGGGAATTTAGCGATAAAAAGAATTTCTATATCAACACCCGAGTCTTCTATAATTACAAACTACTTCCTAATTTAATTCCAATTAGGAAGAACACTTCAATTTTTAAAAACTAAAAAACAGTCAGTTTAAAAACCAACTACAAATTCCAGATATTTCCAAACGAATCATAAAAGGCATCAACAGGAGTCGTATGTGTCGCTAATTTTAAATACTGTCGCATAAAATCTATACGCGTTTCCCCAGACGGATGTGTAAATCCACCTCCTCCTAATAAAGCTTTAAGATACGGAAAGTCCCCTTCTAATGTAGTTTTCATTGCGGGTTCATGTATCAACATTAAATGAACAGCCATTAAATCGGCTAACAATTCTGCTTTTTGATAAGGATTCACATTCGTTCCTGCTGGAATTTCTGTTCCTAAGTCAAATATAATGGCTTGTGAAATTGTCACAATATGCGCCACTTCATGTGCCAAAACAAATAATTGAATGGCCTCCTTCTCTGAATCTATCAAACCCTGACTCACCGATACATATCCAAACGAAGCCCCTGCATTTATCGTTTTATCCTTCTTATCTACTACAAATTCTGTAGGTATTTCTACATTGTCATAGGACTTAAATAACGGCATCACTTTAGTCGTATACAAGTGTTCTAATTGTTCTTGTTTACTTAGCACTGGCAATAGTTCCTGCTCTACAAGGACCGTCGATTGGCAACAAATAAACCCCGTGATTAGGGTAAAAACCAATAGTAATTTTATTTTTTTCATATTCTTTTGATAAAAAAAACGGACATACTATTAAAAGCATATCCGTTTACGTAATTATTAACCAAAGGAAGTGTACAGCTTCCTTTTTATATTTTAATACTTAGGAATTATTCTGTGATATAAGTAAAAGTTTTGTTCACATTAGCAAATCCCATATAAGTATATGTAGATGAAACAGGGTAGTCATCATCGTTATATACATAAGTAACCCCGTTATCATCAATATTTAGATCGATAGGGTTATTTTCATTTACACCGTGAATACCAATATTAATTGCAGCATACGCTTTTGGATATATCCCTTTAAAAGGATTGTTTTTATCATCATATGTTGCGGTATGAATTTCAACAGTTTTGTCTTCTGATATTACATTCCCGTTTTCTATTGTATAAGTAACTACAGATACTTTATCATTACTTTCCACTCTAGTTGCAGAAATTAGATATTCCGTTTCTGAATCATATACATAAGTATAAGTATCTGTCAAACTTCCATCAGCTGATTTTAATGCAGTAATAATTTGTCCTAAGTCATTATAAGTATACACAGTACTTAATTTATCTGCTTCAACTTTTTTCTCAATTACTTGGTTTTTGTTGTCATAAACTAACATTGTTTTTACTTCTTCTCCATACTCTAATAGACTCATTGATGTTACAAAATTAGCATCTGAATAACTGTAGGTTATTGAATAAGATCCGAAAATATCATCTGACACAGTATAAGTAGCTAACTGAGATCCACTCCCAACTTCTCCACGAACACTAATAGTTACGTCATACATTTTTGTAGTTCCGTCTTCTGCAGTTACGGTAAAAACAGTTGCTTGACCATCTACATAATCAACCTCAACTCCTGAAGCTGGTACAATTTCGGCCAATTTATTTACAGTAATGGTAGCTACTAAACCGTCTAATGTTGTTCCAAAAGGAACACTTACGGTAATACTATTTCCTGTTTTGTAGATAATATCATCAGATTCAAGTCCTTCAAAACTCATTTTGAAATCTGTTATGTTGTTTAAACTTGATAAAGTAACAGTATCGTCGTCATCTGAACAAGAAACGAATGCTACTGTAGCAATAAATAAACATAAAATTGAATACACTTTTTTCATAATTATATAACTTTAAATTGTTAGTTAACCTCTAAATATTAAAATACCACTCCAGAGGAAATTACGAGCGGCACCTCTGGTTATAAATTTGGATTACTTATTTGAGCATCTTTTGGAAAAGGAATTACGTACCTCACATCTTGATTTTCTAAGACGAAGATTTTCCCTCCAAATGATTTACTGATTTTGGCTTGACTAGTACGTCTTAGGTCATTCCATCGATGTCCTTCTATGGCCAATTCTCTTTTTCTTTCTTCTAATATTTCAGTTTTTAAGTCGTCTAAACTCATTGCTTTTAATGCCGTTGTATAGTCTTCTAAGCCTTGAGCAGTATATCTATATTTAGCCAATGCTAACAAGGTAGTTTCTGCCAATGCTTGTTCTTTTAATTCCGCCAAGGCTTCTGCCTTATTTAAATACAATTCGGCGACTCTAAACGTACATTTAAAGCGGTCATGTCCACTTTTTTTGGTTTTAAACACTCCTTTTACATTGGTGAAATAGGCTTCAAACCTACGATCCGACGTTTGTTTATAGCTTGCAATCAGTGATTCCGAAATACTTGCATTGTTTGCAATATCAAAAGAAGCCACTGCTTCCAATGCCAAAATAGACTCTACTGAATTGTATTCAGAAGGCATCATGTCAGCACTTATATTTAAATCCATCAAATTGGCATTTATCTCCAATGCGGCCTCCGAGGCATCTACAGATTTTTGCCATTCATTTTGATATAAAAACACACGTGATTTAAAACTCTGAATTGCGACTACAGAAAATCTGTAATTAAAACCAAGCACTTGCTCAACGGTGGTAAGCAAATTCTCAGAAGCATCGATATCACTCAATATTAAATCGTAGACCGTTTGCACCGTTTGCTTAGTATATGTTTTGTCCGAATCGTAATGGGTAGTGATCGGAACACCTACATCGGTAGTGGCCGTAGTTTTATGATAAGGAACTGCATATAAATTCACCAATTCGAAATACTGCAAAGCACGCAATGCGTACGCCTCCCCTACTAACTGGTCTATCTCTTCTTGCTCTCCAGTCATGATATCCTTATTGTCAATCACATGATTGGCATAAAAAATAGTATTGTAAAAACTAGCATAGGCAAAAGAACGTACCAATGGGCTTGGATTTTCGTCATTCCAGATAAAAATATCTTCGTATTGTTCTATTCCTACCGCCCCTTCTTCTAAAGACAATTCGTCTCCTCTATAGGTTGTCAATACTTTATGATCTGTAGCAGAAGCATAGGCCGTGGTTAAAAAACTACGATAATCATCCACTGTTTTTGGAATGATCTGCCCTACAGGATCTAGGTCTAAATAATCATCACAAGCAATAAAGCTCGTCATAAAAAGTACTGCTATATATTTTAAATATTTCATAGTGTTCTGTATTAAAATGAAAGATTAACTCCCAATGAAATTACTTTAGGAATAGGTTGTGCGTAAATACTACCGAAAGTTTCTGGATCAAAATAACCATCGTAGTTAGACCCGAATACAAATAAGTTCCTACCTTCTAAACTGAAATTCATACGTGATAATTTCAGTTTTTCCAATTGCTTTTTAGGCAATGAATAACCAAATTGAATGCTACTAATTCTAACATAAGAAATATCTTTCACCCAAATATCTAAGTCATTATATGTACGTCCATCATCCGAAGAATTAAACCAGTTATACACTAAATCAGTATCAAACCCAGGAGTTGTATATCCAATTAATGCAGGGTAATTACCGGTACCTGCTTTTAAAATATCCGTCGCATAATTTTTTCCTGGATCCACCAATGTTGGAAGGTAAGAAGGGGATTGTTTTACTGTTTGTTTGATATTGAAATTGGCAGAAACCTTTAAATTGAATTGTTTGTACTTGAATTTATTGATCAGTCCTCCACTAAATTTAGGAGCTCCATCACCCACATAACTATATAAATCTCTATGCGCTTCTCTTGTCATTTGACTTCCATCGGTAGCTTCTGATAATTTATAAAAATCTACTGCTGATATTTTCTTTCCATCTCTCCAAAACAACGGCAAACCATTGCTGTCAATCCCTGCTGTTTTAATCGCAAAAACGGCATTGACACTGTATCCTTTTAAAGAAGGTTTAAAGTCTTCGTCTCTGATTTCTATTTCTTCTACTAAACTTTTATTATGTGAGATATTAAAACTAGTAGACCAGTTAAAATTGGGGCTGTGAATATTTCGCGTGTTAATTGCCAATTCAAATCCTTCGTTACTAATCGTCGCCCAGTTTGTATTGATAAAATTATAACCACTTTCCAATGGTACAGATTTCAATCCAATTAAATCACTACTCTTACGTTGGTAATAATCTCCTGAAATGTAAATTTTATTATCGAACAAGCCCAAATCAAACCCAATGTTTGAAGACACTGTCTTTTCCCAACGTAACTTAGCATTCGGTGCATTTTGAACACGAATAATTTGCTCTGTGTTTCCTGGTAATACACTGGTCAAATAATACTCTCCCACCACATATGGCGAAGTCGTCTTATCTATATTCCCTTGTACTCCATAAGATGCTCTAATTTTAAACTCGTTTACCACATCTACATAATCCATAAACTCTTCTTGCATTACATTCCAAGAACCTGCCATAGACCATAGTGGTAAATAGCGATATTTAGGATCTACACCAAAAAGGTTAGAACCATCATATCTCAAACTTCCAAATACCGTATAACGCTTATCAAAAGTATAAGAGGTCGTTGCAAAAAACGATGCATACGCATTCTCTATATATGATTTCCTATAGGTTTCAAAGGAAGCCAATGACACTGCTCGTTCGTCGGTAATAGCAGTTGTTGTTAAAGTATTTGGATTGTATCCAAAGCCCTTCGTGTGAATTAGTGTTCTATTGTTTTTTCTAAATTCGGTCCCCACCATCACATCCAATTCATGGATATCATCGAAAGATGTATTGTAATTTACAGTCGTTTTCCAGTTGTACTGAAAGGCGTCTGAATTCCAATTCTGAATGATTCCTCCTTTAGGTAAAAAATAAGCATAGCCACCACTACCGTCGCTATAACGAGACTTTTGTTCGTATTTACGTGTATAATAACTGTTTTCGTCTCCAAATTTCTCTGTTTTACCAAAATCTAATTGAAGTCCTACCTGACTATTAAACTGTATTTCTTTATTGATTTTATAATGAACATCAAAAATTGCTTTTAAAGAATTAGACGTCAATTCGTAGTTGGTGTTTTTTCTTTCTTCCAAGATATTGTAATCAAGGTTCAAGTCAGATCGTTCGATTAAGTCTGGATCGTACACATAATTCCCAGCAGCATCCGTTACTTTTAAATATGGGTTTGCAGTCCTTGAGTAATAAGAAGGATTGGTATAAGCATCTACTCCTGTGATATAAGAATACGATTTGTTTTGACTCCCAAATAAGGCTGCTCCAACACTTAATTTATTGGTAATATCAAAGTTGTTTTTAATAGTAATATTATATCGCTTTAATCCCGTTCCTTTGGTCGCTCCTTTTTCATCAAAAACTCCTGTAGAAAAATAATAATCATTTTTTTCTCCTCCACCAGAAAGGCTCAAACTATACTGTTGGTTTAAGGCCATTTGGTATAACTCATCACCCCAATTAGTTCCTGTACCCCTTAAGTTATTAATTTCTTGTTGTGCTGTAGCACTAATACTATTAAAACCATGACTCGCAAAATTATCATATTCACCATGATGATTCAAAATTCTAGCTACTGCTCCTCTATTGGATTGGTATTTCAAATCCGATCTACTAGCCAACATTAATTCAAAATCTACTTTCTGAGTTGAATTCATTAAATTCAATTTTGAAAAATCTGCTTTTTGAGTCACAAAACTCGTCGCGTTAAAATTGATACGCATCGCTCCTTTCTTTCCACGTTTACTGGTAATCACAATCACCCCATTCGCAGCACGCGCACCATAAATTGAAGTAGCAGAAGCATCTTTTAATACCGTGATACTCTCTATATCCTCTGGATTTAATCCTGCAATTGCATAAGACTCCAAATTATCAATATTGTCTTTATCGCCATAATTCTTAGGAATATCATTTCCTTCCAATGGGATCCCGTCTAATACCCATAATGGATCCGAAGAACCGTTTAAGGTAGAGGTTCCACGAATACTAATTTTTGCTGGAGCTCCAGGCCCACCATTTGTAGCAGAAATTTGTACTCCTGAAATTTGACCTGATAACATTTGATCTACACTGGCAACACCAGCCTGCTGAATTTCCGAAATTTTAACCTTCGCATAAGACGAGGTCATTTTACGTTTTTCAATCTTCTGATATCCCGTAATAATCACTTCATTCAAACGTTCCGAAGACTCTTTTAAAAATATTTTCAAATTTGAAAAGTCCTTAGAAACATCAATTTTCTGAGTTTCGTAGCCCATATAGGAAACGAGAATATACTTGATATCTGTGGAAACTTTAAACATAAAATTACCATCAAAATCGGTCGTAGACCCAAGCATTGCCCCTTGAATGACACCGTCTATAGTTGTTTTATGGCTAATGATCGCCGAAGATGCAAAAACAGACGCTCCAATCACAGGCATGTTTGCGTTTGTATCAAAAACGTTCCCGCTGATTGTTTTTTGCTCTTGTGCCAACAGTAATGTTGGGAGGAGAAGCAATAGATAAATTATTTTATTCATACGTCTTTGTTAATTATTCAAATTATATTGGATTCTTGCTATCAAATCACTGTAATGTGCGCGGGTTTCAGTATTTCCGTTGCGTTTTCTTTTCTTAAATAGTTTTAAAATACGTTCCAATTCCGCTCTTTTACTAGACCCTATGTCTGAAACTCTAGGGATGTAAGTGAAATGAATATTTTTAAACTGATGTGTTGCACTTGTTAATTGATTTTTCTTTGTTTTCTTTAACAAAGTATTTCTATCCACCGTGAGGACATCTACATAATTTTTTTGCGTCATACGCTCAAACATTGTCAATGATTTTCGGTGTTTTGTCTTCTCAAAAATCACTTCAAATAAGCGATCAAATAAGTATTGTTCTGTAAACGTTTTTTCACCTTTTTTCAATAACAATTGGTTTTCAACCACTCGCATCAAACGATCGGTTTTTAACAATGCATAAATGATATTGGTTTGATAAATTCGCTGCATAGAAACAGGCGAATAATAACGTTCTCCATCCGGTGCATCTCTTACGGGGTACACTTTATGAATAAGCTCAGGTGTAAATAACCAGGCTTGTGGTAAAATAGCATGTTGGATTAAATATTCTAAGGCTTCTTCTTGGCGCTGCGTTGGTACGGCTTCAAAAGTGTTTTTCCCATCACCATACACGGTATTATTAATGTATACGCCCCCTATATTTGCCATGACATGAAAGGTGTACAATTCCCACTGATCAATTACTGACTTGTATAATTTAGCCGCTTTGTAATAACTTTTTCCTTCCTCCTGCGTCCAATCGAGGATATTTGGCATGATTCTCTTCAAGTTTTTCAACCCGTAAGTACTTGCCTTTACTGCATCATCTCCTAAATCTTCGCTTTGTGACCTTGGATCTATCACTGCAGAACTACTTTGCTGTGGTCCATAAAAGTAAAGCGGATCGTTTTCATGTGCACGTATCCATTTATTTAATATTGGTAGTTCGTCTTGTGGTGATGCTAATCCCAACCATCGGTAACCCCAATGCATGGCATATTTATCATAAACTCCAATTTTAGGTGTAATATCAACCACATCATCTCCAGGTTGTGCTACATAATTAAAACGTGCATAATCCATAATAGATGGAGCTGTTCCACCCATTTTAGAAGTAAATGATCTAGATCGTAAAGAATCTACAGGAAAACTACAAGAGGCTCCCATATTATGTTTTAAACCAAAGGTATGTCCCACTTCATGTGAAGACACAAAACGGATCGCTTCGCCCATGTGCTCATCAGAGAATTTATTCCCCCTTGCTTTGGCATCAATAGGTCCTGTTTGAACCCTGATCCATGAGTGCAATCCTTTCATTAAGTTATGCCACCATATAATATCAGATTCTAAAATCTCTCCACTTCTAGGATCTACAATTGCAGGTCCCATGGCATTTTGTTTTTCAGATGCGGCGTAGGTAATCACAGAATAACGTACGTCATCTGCATCAAAATCGGTATCGTCTTTTGAGGGGAATTTCACCTGGATCGCATTTTTAAAACCTGCAGCTTCAAAAGTCTCTGACCAGTCATACACTCCTTTCTCAATAAACGGACGCCATTGTGCAGGTGTTGCAGGATCTATATAATATACAATCGGTTTTTTAGGTGTTACCAATGCACCGTTTTTGTATTTCTCTATGTCTTCTGTCTTTGGTTCTAATCTCCAACGGGTAATTAATTCTCTTTTTTCTACTTCGTGCTGTGCATCGCTGTAGTAATCCATCGGTTTGGTGAAATAACCAATTCTAAAATCAGAAAAACGCGGTTGCATAACCTCTTTAGGTAGCAACACTATATTGGTAGTAACGCCTATCGATAACGGTAATGCGGCACTTGCTCCCTCTTTTACTGAAGTTGTGATTAACGATTTAATTACAATGTTTTCTGGAAACACTTTAATCGCTTCTATCTTAGATAATTTAGTTTTAATACTTCCACCCAAACCTGTGTTTGAGAGTACATCACTAAAGCTTTTTTCCGTACCATTAAATACTTTGTCTACTTTTATAAAAACAGAAGTACTGTCTGTATTCTGAGTTTCTATCTTGAATTCTTCGATGATAGATTCTCCGAAATTCTGAAGAACAGATAAAGTAATCGCATCATTTTCTGGAGAGGAAATTCGAGGATTTAATGTTTTTACCCATATTTTATTCAACAAGGTATCTTTATAAAACCTAATTAATTTAGTTTCATAAGTCATCCCCTTATTCAATCCATGTCCATTTAAAGAAAAGGGCACTTTTGATATTTTATTGACAATCAACATATCTTTTCCTAATAAACTATCAGGGATTTCAAAGTACGTAGCGTCTTTTAAGTAGTAGGTATTAAAAAGACCTTTTTTAACCTTCCCGTTTTTCAGAAAATTCTCGTAGGAAATATCCTTCGTATCTTTCTCTTTTACAGAGTCTTTCTTTAGGTCCTCTTGCGCCTGGATATCCAAACTAAAAAAGAGTATAAAAATAACGAGTAGTTTAAAAACGATAAAATTTCTGGGGTAGGTATTAATCATAAAAAGAATCTTAATTTTCCTCAAAGATGGGTACAAAAGGAACTGTATGGAAATAAAACGGAGTGAAGTCTAAATTTATGGGAGTGAAATTTCAGTTAAAGTTAATAAAGGTAAATAACATTTGAATTTCCCTTCGTATATTTCGGTTTTGAATGCATTATTTTGATAAAACTCGTAACTATGCTTTAAATAACTTAAACCTAAAAAATGGCTGTTTTCATCTTGTAATTTTCTAGGAGTATAAGTATTGGTTACAATAATTTGATTCTCTTGAATGATCACATAAATAAACAAGGGTTTCCTCTTTGTAAACTCGTTATGCTTAATGGCATTCTCCACCAATGTTTCCAATGCCAAAAAGGGGATTTTTTTTAATAAAACCTTCGTATCCGCATCATACGCTATTCGTATATGAAGACTTTTTCCAAATCTAATTTCCTGTAAAAAGATATACTGCTTTAAAAATTCCAATTCTTGTTTCACAGAAACCAACGTATCTTGCCGCACTTCCAACAGATACCTATAGACCTCTGATAATTTTAACACAAACTTTTGGGATAATTCCGTATCAATATCTATTAAAACATGTAAAGAATTCAAACTATTGAACAAGAAATGAGGGTTCATTTTTTTCTTTAATTGTCGCAATTGCAAGACCGCATTCTCACGCTGATACACCTCATTACTACTGCGTAAAGCCTCTTTTTCCTTGGCTATTTTTAAGTTTTGACTAAATTCCGCAAGCAATAAATACCTATTAATACCAATCATGGTCATAAAAACAAGTAAGGCCAATAAACTAATCCATGAGAAATATTCTTTAATGGTATCTATAGATTCGTTCAAATAAATATCTACAGGAAAACTGACAATTAAAATCAACGAGAACTCCCCGCATTTCACCGATTTATAATACCTTAAAACCTCCAATTCTAAATATGCTGAACGGGCTTCTATTTTTGAAAACCGATCTTCGATATCATCATAAGAAGTTGTGGTTTTAGATGGTTTTCTTAAAATACTATCCACAGATATTTCCTTAAAAAAACGTGTTAATTTAGTTCCTATAAGTGTAACATCTGGATGTAACAAGCAATAACCATCACTATTCGTCAACACCAAATAACCTCCTTCACCTGTATAATTTTCAGAGAAATACTTCCAAAATTTAATCAAATCTATGTCATAACCCACAACTATTTTACGTCCGTCTTTAAGAATCTTTGTCAACGTAATTCTATTAAACACGCGCCCTGCTACTGTTACAATTTGATTCGACAAAAGCACTTCATTTTCATATACTAAGTCCAAAAGCCTATACTCTATAGAAAAACCGGCTTCTAAATTAGCGGAAATTAATGTTTTAAAACGATTGGATTTAGGTATAACCTCTCCAATAAAACTATTGGAAATATGACCGTTTACTAAAGAGATCTCATGAGAGAACTTCAATTTACGCGCCATTTCATTAAAAGTTAAACCGTCGCTATTTTGAAGTAAAACATGAGCGTCCTTTTCCAATTTGTACAGCTTATTAAATTCAAACTGAACAATGTTTTGCTTTGCTTTTAGGTTCCCAACAACAATATCCCCTACTAATTTCTTAGTAACTGACGTGATTTTAGGGGTAATTAACGCATTCCCAATAAAAAAGAGTGCGATTAAAACCAAACTAAAATAAAGATAAGACTGGTGTTTTTTTACTTTAACGAGAAACTTCATACTATCAAACTACATACAATCAACAAAAAAATTCGATGCTAATTATTCAACCATTTTTTAAATTCACTATTATTCTTTGAGCTGACTAAAATTAGGGAGTCATTTAAAGCAGCTTCGTATAACTCTATTTTAATTCTATTTTTAGAATACATCACAATGTTTTTTATCGCATCGTGACGAACAATGAATTTTCTGTTTATTTTAAAGAAATGTTTTTTTGACAACTTATCCGTTAAATTAGAAATTGTATCCTCATACAAATAACTATCACCACTGCTGGTGTATAAAAACAAATATTTATCCTGAGCCATAAAACAAGCGACCTCTTTACTGTTTACAGAAATTAATTGCTTCCCTCGATGGACTAGAAAACGTTCTTTTAAAACTATTTTTTCTTTGGGGACTTCTGGTAATGGAACTACAGACAAGGTGTTTTCATTAGATTGTTGCACAAGAGACCTTGTATCAACATATTTTTGAATTGCCAAGTGCAACTTTTCCTTATTATAAGGTTTCAACAAGTAATCTATCGCAAAAAACTGAAAAGACTGAATGGCATATTGACCAAAAGCCGTGGTAAAAATAATGGGGATTTTAATATTTAAAGTCTCAAATATCTCTAAACTTTCACCATCTCCCAAGTGAATGTCACTAAAAATCAAATCACAAGTATTCGTTTTAAACCATATTAAAGAATCTTCTACACTCTCCAACCTTGCTTTAATTCGAATATCAAAATTACTTTTTAACAATAAATTTTCTAGGGATACTGCTGCTAAATCTTCATCCTCAATTATAACCACCTCCATATTCAACATTTAGACTGAGTAACTAAACAGTTACTTTTAAACGAAGCGCAAATTTACTATAAAATGTTTAATAACAGCGTCTATGCACTTAAGAAAATAGATTCCCCTATAAATTTAACGTTTAGCACCTGTCAAATTCACCATAATCTGGTTGTAATTCGTATTGTTGGGCGCCAATTGTACTAATCGTTTACAGGTTACTAAAGCCTGTTTATTCTTGTCTAATTTAAGCAGCGCTATCAATTTTAAATACAGCAGTCGTTCGTTATTAGAAACCACCTTCAATCCTTTTTCAATACTTTTTAAGGAGGCTTTATGCTTCCCTATCTCTTGCAGTTTAATGGCATAATTATAAATAGCATTTATATTCAAGGGCTCTTTTACACTTGCTTTCCCTAAATACTCCAAGGCTTTATCTCCCTCCCCCATTTCGTTGTACAACAAGCCTAGCATATAATACGATTCCCCAAAATAGGGCTCTTGAGCTATGACCTTTAAATACAATTGCTCACTGGTTTTAACAGCTCCTTGCTGATAATACAATAAGGCTAAATTCATGCGAGCCATATTATAGCGACCGTCTATTTCTAAGGCTTTTTCATAGGCTTTTACTGCCAATTCCTGATCTCCGTTTTGCTGATGATATACCGCCACTTGGTGCATTCCTGAAGCAAAATCCGAGTTCATATCTAAATTCTCCTTAAAATCTGCTGCTGCTATTTTATAGTCTGCCAACATAGAAACATCCTCCCTTGTAGCATTGAAATAACGGGCCGCAAAAATCCGAACACTGCGGACAGAATCCGATAACATCTTGGCGATTTGAGGTGTAAAATCCTTCGTTCCCAAACGCTCTAATGCATTGATAGATTCTGCACGTACCATCGCCGAAGGGTCCTTCAAAAATTTAGCGATTTCTTGGACATCTTCGTAAGAAGAAACAACATTGGCAAACTGCTTTAAAGCTGTAGCCCTTGCTATTTCCGGATAGATTGTATTTGAGAATAACGTTTTAAATTCATTTTTATCTTCAAAATATCCTTTTAATAAATGGTCTGAAAAATGATCACTACGCTCCGTCCCATATTTTTCGACGACAAAATCACTCGCCCATCTATCCGATTTATCGGTATGGCAACCTGTACATGCATTGGGTGTATTGTACTTTTCAGATTGGTCTGGTCTTGGGATTCTAAAACTATGATCACGTCTAAAGTCATTCCCCATGTATATTTTACCCGTCATATGACAGTTGATACATTGAGATGCTTCCGTATTTTGTTTATGAAAATGATGTTCTGGAGTGTCATAATTAGGTGTGTGACAAGTCATACACAAATCATTGCCTTCCTTTTTCAATTTTAAAGAATGTACATCATGACAGTCTCTACAAGAAATCCCCAATCCATACATTTTACTCTGTACAAAGGATCCATATACATAATCCTCGTCCTTTATCTGCCCATCCAATTCGTAGGTAGGAGCTTCCAATAAACTCGGGTAATAATGATCTAAAAACCCTCCTTTATAATCATAAGATTTGGCTATCTGACTGCGTCTAGAATGACAACGAGCACAGTCATCAACAACTTTTTTACCTGTATTGCCTGTAGGCATGTGAATTTTTGGAGGAATTCCAGACCTGTCTTCGTTTTCATAAAAAGCATTATGTGCACTTCCTGGCCCGTGACAAGCTTCACAACTCACGTTAATTTCGTCAAAAGTAGTGGTAAATTCATGTGTTTCTGTATTGTAATTCTTCTGTAAATTGGTAGAATGACAATCGGCACACATGGTATTCCAACGCTGACTTCCTCCTGACCAGTTAATCCACTCGTCATGTACAATATCTAAATTAGGCTGTAGGTGATACCATTTTTTTTCTACAGCATCCCAAGCCGTTAATAAACAGTTGTATTCTCCATTTGGAAAGGCTACTATATATTGTTGTAAAGGAGTAAACCCAAAGGTATACACAATTTTATAATCCTTGTAAGTGCCATCCTCTCCTTGGGTATTTACATAAAAATCACCTTCTTTTTTAAAAAAGGTACTCGTTACTTTATTATGCGTGAAAGTGGCATTGTTAAAATCCCCTAATACCGTTAAAGAATCAGCGATTTTCATCGCCTGATCGTGATGTGAATCTTTCCAACTAGCAAACGCTTCCTCGTGACAAGTTTTACAACTTTGACCTCCTACAAACGTAGCATCACTGGCATGTTCTTTTTTTATGTCACTATAGCCGGTTTTCTTCTCCGAATCACAGCTGCTAAAAAATAACACAACTAGTAAAAATTTAATAATCGTAACTAAGAATAAAATAGGATGCTTAAGGTGTCTCATGAATGTCTATAGGAATGACGGAACTTTTACTTTGTGTAAAACTCGGTAGTACCCAACAAAAATAAGCCATAAAAGGTGAAACAACCGTACTTATTACGGCTAAAATAGGGGGTGATATCATCTTTTGTAAAAAAAATAACGGTAAAGACGCAAAATCTTGCGTCTTTACCGTTATTGTATCCATGTTGGGGCGAATTACAATTCGTCCCTACACCAACGATCCTTCAATAATTTCGGCCACCACTTCTGGATTTAATAAGGTCGAAATATCTCCTAAATTACCCGTATCATTACTGGCAATTTTACGTAAAATACGTCGCATAATTTTTCCAGAACGCGTTTTTGGCAATCCTGTAACAAACTGAATGCGATCTAGTTTTGCTATCGGTCCTACGGTACGAGAAATCAGATCATTTATTTCCTTACGTAAGAAATCTTCATTTTCTGGAATTTCATACACAATTACATAGGCATACAAGGCATTTCCTTTGATATCATGTGGATATCCGACGATAGCAGATTCTACAATATTACTATGTTCATTAATTACATTTTCTATCGGTGCGGTTCCTAAATTATGCCCTGAAACAATAATCACATCATCTACTCTACCGGTAATTCTATAATTCCCTTCTAAATCTCTAAAAGCACCATCTCCTGTAAAATACATCCCTGGAAATGCGGTAAAATAGGTTTCTTTATAGCGTTCGTGATTGTTGTAAATAGTTCTTGCAATAGAAGGCCATGGAAATTTAATACACAATTTACCATCCGATGGATTTGGCATTAATTCTGTCCCTTCAGTATCTACCAATACAGGCTGAATTCCTGGTAATGGACGTGTCGCAAATGTGGGTTTCGTAGGCGTTACATTGGCCAATGGCGAAATCATAATCCCTCCTGTTTCTGTTTGCCACCAAGTATCTACAATAGGTGATTTTTGTTTCCCTATTTTTTCATCATACCAGTGCCAAGCTTCTTCATTGATCGGTTCTCCAACCGTTCCCAAAACTTTTATAGAACTAATATCATGCTTGTCAATTAAACTAGTAGGATGGGCTGCCAAGGCTCTAATAGCTGTTGGCGCCGTGTAAAACTGCGTTACTTTATGCTTTTCAACAATGGCCCAAAAACGACCAAAATCAGGATAACTAGGCACTCCTTCAAACATTAAGGTAGTCGCTCCTGCTCCTAAAGGACCATAAACAATATACGAATGCCCTGTAATCCAACCGATATCAGCGGTACAGAAATACACATCATTTTCCTCGTATTGAAATACTGTTTTAAAACTATACGCTGTATACACCATATATCCAGCACAGGTATGTACCATTCCTTTAGGTTTCCCCGTAGATCCAGAAGTGTATAAGATAAACAACATATCTTCGGCATCCATTATTTCTGCAGGGCAGTCCTCAGACATCCCTTCTAATTCATCATGCCACCAAACATCACGGCCTGGTTGCATCGTCACCTTTCCATTAATTCTATTGTACACAATAGATGTTTCTACCGTAGGACACGTTTCCAAGGCTTCATCTACAATTACTTTTAAATCAATGGATTTTGCACCACGATAAGCACCATCAGAAGTCAAGACTATTTTACATTGGGCATCGTTAATTCTTGTTGATAATGCCAAGGCAGAAAACCCTGCAAACACCACCGAGTGCACAGCTCCTATTCTAGCACAGGCCAAGGTAGCAATCGCTAATTCAGGAATCATAGGCATATAAATACACACACGATCTCCTTTTTTAACGCCATTGTTTTTTAAAACATTTGAAAATTTACACACGGCAGCATGCAACTGCTTATAAGTAAATTCACGTACGGCTTCGTCCGGGTTGTTTGGTTCCCAAATAATAGCACGTTTGTTAGGTTTTGTTAATAAATGGCGGTCCAAACAGTTTTCTGTAATATTTAATTTAGCTCCTTTAAACCATTCAAATTTGGGTTCGTCCCAATTATATTCCAGCACCTTGTCCCATTTCTTATGCCAAGAAAAAGTTTCTGCAATTTCACCCCAGAACCCTTCCGGATCATTGATACTGTGTTGGTATTTCTTATAATATTTGATATAAGAATCTATTTGATGATCGTCCAAGGTTTCTTGTTCCTCGATCGTAGCATCTGCAAAGACCCCGATTTTATGTAATTTAAACACATGCACTATTTCGTCTACTACGGCAGGATCATCTATGGTAGACGGAATGGTATAATCCACACCATCTGCAATGTTTCTCAATAATTTTCTAAGGATTTTTCCTGACCTCGTTTTTGGGAGACGTTTTACCATCAACACTTGTTTTAAGGAGGCTAAAGGACCAATTTCCTTTCGGATCATTTGCACCACATTGTATTCCAATTCGAAAGAGGAAATATAATCTCCCGATTTTAACACTGTCAAGGCCAATGGCACTTGTCCTTTCAGCGCATCTTCTATCCCAAAAACAGCACATTCCGCCACTGAATCATGAGAAGACACAATCTCTTCCATCTCCGCAGTAGACAATCTATGTCCTGCCACATTGATTACATCGTCCACACGTCCTGTGATAAACACATAGCCGTCTTCATCTTTATAACCTCCATCACCGGAAAGATAATAGCCTTCAAATCGTTTTAAATACCCATTGACAAAACGTTCCGTATCACCCCAAATATTTAGCATATTCCCCGGAGGTAATGGTAATTTCACAACGACCAATCCTTCTTGGTTCGGGCCTACTTCTATCCCTTCGTCATTCAATATTTGTACATTATAACCTGGTACAGCCTTCGCTGCAGATCCAGGTTTTACAGGTAGCAACTCTATCCCTGCCATGTTGGATAGCATCGGCCACCCAGACTCCGTTTGCCACCAATGGTCAATTACTGGAACGCCTAAATGTTCTTGCATCCAAGCCAAGGTTGCAGAATCACAACGCTCCCCTGCTAGGAACTGGAATTTCAAACTTGACAAATCAAATTTCTTAATAAACTCCCCATTCGGATCCTCTTTCTTTATAGCTCGAATAGCTGTTGGAGCCGTAAACATCACCCTTACTTTATGTTCACTTATCACCCGCCAAAACGTACTTGCATCTGGAGTTTTAATTGGTTTTCCTTCAAAAATAATAGTAGTGTTTCTATTCAATAATGGACCGTAGACAATATAACTATGTCCTACTACCCATCCAACATCCGAAGCTCCCCAAAAGACTTCACCTCCGGACAAACCATACACGTTTTTCATAGAGTACATAAGTGCCGTAGCATAACCTCCTGTATCACGTAAAATTCCTTTTGGTTTTCCTGTTGTCCCAGAAGTGTATAAAATATACAAGGGATCCGTGGCATTCATTTCCACACAGGCCGCAGGGGAAGACGTAGCTACCAATGATTGATAATCTACAAAACGTTCCGTCTTGGTCATAATTGCGCCCAAACTACGCTGGTACACAACCACCTTATCTGGTTTGTGAGACGCTAGTTCAATGGCTTCATCCACCATTGGTTTATACGCAATAAGCCTGTCTACTTCTATTCCGGAAGTAGCAGTGATTAACACTTTAGGCCTACAATCATCTATTCTAATGGCCAATTCATGGGGCGCAAAACCACCAAAAACCACCGAATGAATGGCGCCAATTCTTGCACAGGCTAGCATGCTAAAAGCGGCATGAGGAATCATTGGCATATAAATAATCACGGTATCTCCTTTGCTAACTCCTAAATCTCGCAATCCCCCAGCCAAGCGTTCTACCTCACTTTTCACATCGTTAAACGTAAATTTCACCACTTTTTGAGTCACTGGTGAATCGTAAATAATCGCGACTTGTTCTCCAAAACCTTCTTCAATATGCTTATCAATCGCCAAATAACAAATATTAAGCGTTCCATCTTCAAACCAGCGATCAAATCCTAGTTCATTTTTAGATAAGATGGTGTTTGGTTTTTTATACCAGGCTAAATGATTGGATTGCTCCTTCCAAAATTTTTCCGGATTACTTACACTCTCGTTGTAATGCTCTTGATACTTCATATGCTATGATTTTGTTTTTAGTATTTTTACCTCTTCTCCTGAGGCCTGTATGATTTACAATGGGTATTTACCAATACCAAATCGTATAATTTCTTAGTTATTTATATGCGTGTTACTTTGTATTTACTAATTCCTTGACCTCTTTTACGAGTTTTTTAGTTGAGAACGGTTTGGCGATGTATTTATCTGCCCCTAAACTCAGTCCTTTTTCTATGTCTGTTGCCTTGCTTTTTGCCGACAAGAAAATCACTTTTATATTCTTTAATTCCGCTCTTGCTTTTAGGTATTCTATCACCTGATATCCATCTACTTTAGGCATCATTACATCCAACAATACCAAATCTGGCATATCCCGGGCGATGGTTGCCAGTGCTTCCTCACCATCTCTTGCAATAAACACTTGAAACCCTTCTTTTTTAAACAGGTATTCCAGCGACATCACAATATTTGGTTCGTCATCTACAATTAATATCTTTTTCATTTTTCTTTTAAAATTAGAGAAAAGGAAACTTTCGCTCCTTTTTCCTGGTTATTTTCGGCCCATATTTCTCCTTGATGGCTCTCCACAATTTGCTTACTAATGGCCAGTCCCAATCCACTACCAATGGGTTTTAAAATATTTTGATTTTTAGATTGATAAAATTTATCGAAAATCAATTCCAGTTCATCCTCTGGAATTCCCTTTCCATTATCCGCTATGGATATGTGTAAATACGCGCCCACTAACTCCGTATGAATCACCACACGTCCTCCATTGTTTTTAGAAAACTTAATGGCATTGGTCAATAAATTAATCAATACTTGAATGATCCGATCTTCGTCATAATCTAGGAGTTCTTTTACTACCTGCCCTTTTTCAATAACGACCTCATGTTTTTGAGCAAATTGTTTTACTTTTTCTATTGATTTTTTAACTGTTTTCTGAATTTTATGCGTCTTAAAATCTAATTCCTGTTTTCCTGTAGCTAATTTCTCTATGTCCAATAGATTATTAATCAACCTACTTACACGGGAACTTTCACTCAATACACTACTTAGAAATTTTTTCCGAATCACTGGGTCAATATCTTCATCATCCAATAGAATTTCTGAAAAAGCCCTGATAGCCGTAATCGGTGTTTTTAATTCATGTGCGACAGTATCCAAAAAATCATCTTTTTGTTTGTCCTTTTCTTTGAGTTCTATATTGGAGCTTTTAATTGTATCCGCCATTCGTTTTAACTCCTTGGTTTTTTCTCTTAATTCCTTATTTGATGCCTTCGCTTTTTGAGTTTCATCTAAAATATTTAAAACTTCAGGCAGACTGATTTCCTCCTCTTTTACCACCGTAGCGATCAATATTCTAGACGAAGCACTTCCGATGGTTCCTGTCAATAATTTCTCAGAAAAATTAACCAAGCGAGCATCTGCGAAGGGAGAATCTTTATCCAAATTATATTTGATATAAAATAAACGAAACGCTCTGTCGGTACGTGCTATTCCTAAAAATCGATTTAAAATATTTTTCAAATCTTTTACATAAGCTTCCCCTTTCCATACATATGCATCTTCATGTAAGGCTGCATATTTCGTATGGTCTACAAACATTTCCGCAAAATTACGCTCCCTATAACTTCCCGATGTACTTACCGATATAAGTCCGTAACAAGAAACATTAAAGAACAAGCTCCAAAAAAAAGCATGGGGCACCGGCTCTAAAAAATCCAAGCCAAATAACTGATAAGGACGCAAGAGCTCTAATCCAAACAAGCCTTCTTGCACAAAAGAACTGTCTATAGACTGAGCATCAATCGTAAAAGGAACGATCAAAATAAAGAACGCCACTGAAAACCCTACAAATATTCCGATTTTGGCCCCTATTGAGGATCCTCTTCTCCAAAATAAACCTCCAAAAAAAGAGGGAGCTAATTGTGCAATAATCACAAAAGAAATTAAGCCTATCGAAACTAAGGAACGATCCAAAGTAAAACTTTTATAAAATAGATACGCAATTATGATCAAGGAAAATATCGCCAATCTACGAATGGTTTTAATAGACGCTGTATTTTTATGAGAACCTTCCTTGCTAAATTTACTTAAAAAACCATAGGGTATAATCAGGTTATTACTCAACATAGTAGAAAGTGCTAATGTGGCAATCACCACCATAGACATCGCCGAAGAAAACCCTCCTAAAAACACCATTAAAGCAATGACTTTATGCTCATAAAACAGCGGAATCATAAGCGTGTATAAATCCGCATCTACCTCTTGGTTTTGAAAAATAATATTCCCTCCCCAGGCGATAAAAATCACGAATACATTGAATAATAACAAGTACAAAGGAAACAACCAAATGGCTTTTTTTAAATACTTTTCACGTTCATTTTCCACCACCGTCACCTGAAACTGCCGCGGCAATAACATAATAGCAAACATAGACAGCATGCTCAGAAAAAACCAATTAAAACCACCTTCCAAACCACCAATATCTAATTGTTCAGAAAAACCAGGAAGCGTCGATGCTTTTGCTACAATTTCCGTAGGCCCACTGAATAAATAGAAGCTTACATACACTCCTATCCCAATAAAAACGACCAGTTTTAACAAAGACTCAACAGCCACAGCCATCACAATTCCCTTGTGACGTTCGGAAGCATCCGTGTGTTGTGTTCCAAAAAAAGCTGCAAAAACAGCCAATAAAATGGCTATATAAAAAGTGGTATCTTTTACAATCTCACTTCCAGATGAAACATGATTTGTCAAGACATTAAATGTTTCAGAAATTGCTTTTAGCTGCAAAGAAATATACGGTACAATAGCCAATACACACACAACGGTTACCATGGCACCTAGCAAGCGATCATTTCCATAGCGCAAAGAAATAAAATCGGCAATAGAGGATATTTTATTCCCTTTAGAAATACGCATAATCTTACGCATTAACACAATCCAAGTGGGAATAATAATGACAGGACCTAAGTAAATAGTCAGGAATTTCAAACCGGAAGTAGCAGCCAAACCTACCCCACCATAATACGTCCATGCAGAACAAAATACGGCTAAGGACAAGGTATAGACATAGGGATTATTCACCCACTTACTTTTGGCATTTTTTTCTGCCCAAAAAGCCACGTAGAAAATAAATCCTAAGTACACAATAATAATGGATATGACAAAAAGGCTACTCATAGTGTTTTTTCAATAAAATATAGGAGATTATGATACTAAGTGCCCAAACAAAAAAGACATAAAAATACAATACAGGTAAGCCAAATACGCTCCCTGTTTTATTGAAAATCAGTAAAATTGGAATGTTTAAACAGACCAATAATACCAATGATACTACTATTAATTTTTGTTCATGTCTTTTTTTCACACAGTAACTTTTATAATTTTTAAAAAAATGGAGCCGTTTGAATTCTCGTACTACCATTAACGTAATTTCAGTGCACATCGTCGTCACTTCGAATGATTACGACAGTAGGAGTAATTGTATCGAGAAGTTCCTGTTTAGTAGAAGTTCTCGATACAATTTTCTTCTAAATTCTAAACAGAATTCATAAGAAAACCACTCGAACTGACGCTAGAAATGTCATCACCGCCACTTGTTTTTTCTTGAAAAACTACCATCTACCATTGACGTAATTTTATTCACTATTCTAGATACAATATTGTTTGTATATCCGTTCATTTGCTCACGCTAGCACCCGTCATCCTCGCGAAGGCGGGGATCTAGTATTAAGAAGGTGCGCAACAGCCTATCATTAACGTAATTTCAGTGCACATCCTCGTCACTTCGAGTGATTACGACAGTAGGAGTAATTGTATCGAGAAGTTCTTGTTTAGTAGAAGTTCTCGATACAATTTTCTTCTAAATCCTAAACAGAATTCATAAGAAAACCACTCGAACTGACGCTAGAAATGTCATCACCGCCTCTTGTTTTTTCTTGAAAAAATTACCATCTACCATTGACGTAATTCCACTCTGTATGTTCATTTTTTGCTTCTCCAAAAAAACGAACCAAAAAAGGAGACTTTTATGAGGTATTTTTTAAGGCGGCTAAAAAAAGCCTTCTTAAAAACC
>NVRM01000041.1 GCA_002400885.1 Flavobacteriaceae bacterium | reverse complement strand
GTTTTTATTTAGTCAATAGATTTTATCATTAAAGTAAATGTTTAAATATTACGATATGCTATTGTTAAGGATTAAGGCTTGTGCTTTGATATGGTTTTTNRATGRYGACTTCTTGTGGCAGTATATCATARGTGGTGTAGCTATGAATATAAGTTCAARTGATGGTCTCTGAATGGTTTATTTTCARGTGATTRCCTGGTTTTATGGAWGCGTATTCAATACAGTTTCCTYCAGAAACACAAAATTTATTTCTCCAAAAGGGTTCATGTGAGTTGAATTTACTACCTTCATAAACAGTCTTTTGTGTAGTGTCAATTTAGGNWAAAAAACACGRAGGGKCTCAAGTCTTTGTAAACAAAGGTYTTGYGGTTTGTTTTGTRTCTAGAGATACGGATTTAAGGTTCAAATCCGCGYGATCGTATTTCCACAGCCAAAAGCATACAACAAGAAATWGAYTACTAAATACAAAGCTCAAAGTYACCATTCATTAAAACAAAAWCAAATGATCCTAGCCGCATCCGCCATCATTTTAAAAAACAACAAAATTCTGTTGCTTCAACGTTCCAATTACACGGAAAATTATCCTTTATACTGGGGCTGTCCAGGCGGAAGGGCAGAAGCAGGGGAAACGGCAGCCGAAAATGCAATAAGAGAAGTAAAGGAAGAGTGTGGTTTAGATTTTATACCTAAGGAGATACTGAAGGATGGTGTTTGGGAAAACAGAGCGTTTTTTCGTTTTTTAGGAACTTGGTCAGGGGAAATAGTAATTCAGGAAAAAGAAGTATTGGCATATAAATGGTGTACTTACAAAGAAGCTTTAGCCTTAAAATTGTCTTTTGATTATAGGGAAGTAGTAGAATTATTACATAAAAAAGACCTGCTGTAAAGCAAGTCTTTTCTGTTTATAAAAGAGTCCTTTTTACTTAAAAAGAACATTCAATACTTTTGCCAATCGGATACCCGATTTTTGCAATTGGCTACGAACAGTTCCAAAGTTTTTATACGGATAATTATACCAAAGTTTATCTCCAGATTTCGCCGTGTCATACACTTTAATTGCCAGTTTTTGAGTTTCATATACCCAGTCTAAAACCGTTCCTTCTTGTATGGTTTTCACTTCCTTTCTAGTTAGTTTGTCCGCATTAGCAGCCAATTCTACATAGCCCATATCATAATGGTTTATCATGTCGGAATCCCAAACACGGTGTAAATTAGTTCCTTTTTTAAACCACTGTACTTGTATGGTGTTTCCGCCTTTGTCTTCTCCACGTCCTACATGTAAAGGTTGGTGTAAATCCCCTATTAAATGAACTAGCATTTTTAGGTAAATAGCTTTTGTTTCTTTTGTTTCACTATCGTTTTTTATCTTTTCAATACAGGTTGCAATTCCAGTTATTAAATCTCCCTTAGGATTCTTTTTAGAATCTTCGTACTTACTGTTGAATGGAAAATTCACATAATGCCAGCTGTAAAAGCTACGGTATAATTCGCTTTTGTCAGATTTAATGTCATCACCAAAAGTAGAGACAAAGGCCAACGATTTTCCGTCTAGTAATTTTGCGATATTTTTCTTGGCACGTTTGCTTAGGTATTTCTCCGCTATTTTTCCCGTGGTTCTGTGTCCGTTTGCTCCCCAGTCTTCTCCGTTGTTTGCAGAGGAGGTTAGGCTAGTGCTTAAAAATAAGAGGGTTAGTGCGAGTGTTTTTAAAATGTTCATGTATGTAAATTTGAGGCTAAGATAAAATAAACTTCCATAGAAATTTTGAAAATCCATAAATATTATTATATCTTTACGATATCAAAATGATATTAATATGAAACAAGAAATTTTTAAACGAGTTCAAAGTGGATATATGATGTTAGGTTTTTTGGCATTACTTATAATAGCAACGATATATGGCGCTTTTTTTATACATGAGGCACTCGCATTTATGGGACTTGGTATTTTTTTAATGACGAGAGGTTTTTTCTTAATCAATCCAAACAATTCTAAAGTATTATTACTTTTCGGGAAATATGTGGGGACGGTAAAAGAGAATGGTTTTTTCTGGGCCAATCCGTTTTATACCAGAAGAAGTATCTCCTTAAGAGCGAGTAATTTTGATAGTGAACGTGTAAAAGTAAATGATAAGCTAGGAAATCCTATTATGATTAGTACAATCTTAGTATGGCGTGTAAAAGACACATATAAAGCAGCATTTGATGTGGATAATTACGATAATTTTGTAAGGGTACAATCCGATGCAGCGGTTCGTAAATTGGCTAGTTTATATCCCTATGATAATTTTGAAGATGATGGTAAGGAAGAAGAGATTACTTTACGAGCTAGTGTAAATGAAGTAAATACAGCCTTGGAAAAAGAACTTTCAAATCGCTTAGAAATGGCAGGAATAGAAGTCCTGGAGGCTAGGATAGGTTATTTGGCCTATGCGCAGGAGATCGCGAATGCGATGTTGAAACGTCAACAAGCGACAGCTATAATTGCAGCACGTCATAAAATTGTTGAAGGTGCTGTAAGTATGGTGGAAATGGCCATCAATCAATTGAGTAAAAATGGTGTTGTGGAACTGGACGAAGAGCGAAAAGCCGCTATGGTGAGTAACCTGATGGTGGTCTTGTGTTCTGATAAGGATGCCACGCCTATTGTGAATATAGGGACCTTGAATCATTAGTGTAATTTTGAATACTTATTTTTAAAACAATAATAATGAAAGAATATAAGATAGTAAAACGAGAAAGTATGTGGTCTACGAAAGACGATGACTTTATCGATTTGTTTAATCAGAATGCACGGGAAGGATGGGAAGTACTAAGTGTTGGGTTTAACCAATCCGGGATGATGCTTAAGGCGGTAATGGTACGTGATAAAAATCGTTAAGAATGTCTCTGAATATTTATCGTATTTTGAGCCGTGTATTACCTGTAATTGCTGTAGTTTTGGCTATTAATAGAAACGAAACGTTGCAGGGAATCGGTTTTGGATGTATTGTAGTTACTATAGGACTACGCTGGTATATTTATAAGAAAACCGGTGATTGTTGTACTAAAAAATAAACAGAATGAAAGAATATAAATTTATCAGTCAGAAAAGAACGCCTATAAAAAGAGATGAGGATTTTGAAGCCTTATTAAATAGTTATGCGAAAACTGGCTGGCAAGTATTAAATACATTCGTGCATCGTGGTGTAGTGAAAGCTGTATTGGAGCGCGATAAAAAAGACTAAGATTAGATGGCCAAAAAAAAAGCTTTTGCTTTACGCATTAATGAAGACATGCTAAAGTCCATTGAGAAATGGGCAGCAGATGAATTCCGTTCCACCAATGGCCAATTGGAGTGGATGTTACACAAATGTCTGAAAGATGCCAATAGACACCCCAAACAAAAAGAAAATTAAGACTTCCATGTTTACAATTATCGAAAAAACACAATCCAACGTTTTATTAAACCAATGTATAATTAGGCATTCAGAGACCGATTTTGAAGCCGTTATTTATCCTAATTTAGGAGCAAGTTTGCAAAAGTTAAGCTTTTTGAAAGTTGCTATAATAGATGGAATCTCTCCAGATATTGAAGGACTCAAAGGTTATGGTGGAGGGTATAATTCGTCGTTTTTGTTCCCTTTTCCTAATAGAATTGCCAAGGGGGAATATGCATTTAAAAATACAAGTTACCAATTAGATTGTAATGAAAACGGTCGTGAAAATGCCATACATGGGTGTATAGATCATGCAGGTTTTAAGGTGGAATCGCAGCGATGTACAGATAACTATGCAGAGGTTGTGCTGAAGTACAATCACACTTCAAAAGTTGCAGGGTTTCCTTTTACTTTGGACTGTTTTATTACCTATAAGTTCACGGAATCATCAGTGGCTATTTCGTTGAACGTAAAAAATACAGATACGGCTAGTTTTCCCTATGGATTTGGATGGCATCCTTATTTTGTGTTAGATAATTTTGAGAATTCAATCCTTTCTTTTGATGGAGAGGAACAAATTACCTGTGATTCGGAAATGATTCCAAATGGACGTAGTAAGCATGGTTTACCTAGCGCTTTTGCTTTAGGGGAGCATCAGTTTGATACAGGGTTTGTTCAGAAGACGAGTGCAAGTTCTCTAGAGACAGGTGCCTATAAAGTATCTTTATCAACSTCTGATAATTTAGATGCTTATCTACAGGTCTATACACCAGCRCATGGAAAAAGCATTGCTATTGAGCCCATGACTTGTATCGCAGATTCTTTTAATAATAAAACAGGTTTACGTGTTTTAGCTCCTAAGGAWACGGTAATTTGGGATATTAATATGGATATTCTTATTAAGTAAGTTTTAGGTGTAAASTGATGTGTTTGAGAGACTATTAGATTTAAATTTGATTTTTNAAAAAASAACAATCGGCAGTGATGACGTTTCTAGCGTTAATTCGAGAGGRAGTTTTTTTACAAAAATAAGTAAAARTAATGACGCATGTTAAGCGTCAATTCGAGTGATTTTCTTATGAATKCTGKTTAGAATTTATAAGAAAATTWTATCGAGAATTCCTACTAAGTATAATTAAACAAGAACTTCTCGATAYAATTACTCCTASCGTYGTAATCACTCGAAGTGACGANNNTGTRSRATWAAAYTACGTCAATGRTAGMTAGTAGTTTTTTCAAGAAAAAACAAGTGGMGGTGATGACGTTCAGAGTACTKCAAAAGGWATTGAAAATATAAACTCWGTWCTATTGATAATTTCAAATCGAAGMCTGTCTTTTATGCAGTATATATGTTCAAAAGCTGCGAGAACAGGAGTGACCTTAGGAGCGACGCGCAGTTTTGGACATGGTTTTTAAGAAGGCTTTYTTTAGCCGCCTTAAAAAACACCTCATAAAAGTCTCCATTTTTGGTTCGTTTTATTCATCCCTTTTTTATTTTATAAATTGGAATTCATGAGGCAGCATAGCTGGTTTTGGAGAAGCAAAAAATGAACATACAAGATAAAAACACGTTAATGGTATGCAGTTGCGCACCTTTTTTCACTCTGGATCCCCGCCTTCGCGAGGATGACGAGTACGAGCGTGAGCAAATGAACGGATATACAAACAATATTGTATCTAGAATAGTCAATAAAATTACGTCAATGGCATGCTGTTGCCCACCTTTTTCACACCGCCCCCGATGCCTCGAGGGTGACAACCCGCCTTCGCGAGGATGACGGGTGCGAGCGTGAGCAAATGAACGGATATACAAACAATATCGTATCTAAAATAGCGAATAAATTACGTCAATTGTAGGTTAGGGGCGTAATCTGTTTTTAAATCAGAACAGCTTATGTCATTTTATTAGATCCTCCAATGCTTTTTTTAAGGAGTTATATTGGAACTTAAAACCAGTATTTTCTAGCTTGTCGGATGATACACGAGATCCTTGTAAAACCATGGCGCTCATGTTACCTAGAAGTGGTTTCAATATAGATGAAGGAACATTAGGGAGCTGCACGGAGTTTTTATGAAAACGAAGCAAGGCTTTTGTAAATTCATTGTTTGTTACATGGGCTGGGGCTACTGCATTGTAAATCCCAGTAAACTCAATGTCGGTAATAGTTCGCAGATAAATGCGGCAGAGGTCATCTATATGGATCCAAGGCATGTATTGCTGTCCACTTCCAAGTGCGGATGCAAACCTAAATTTAAACGTCTGGCATAGTTTTTCCAAAGCACCTCCTTTTTTTGAAAGTACGATGCCTGTTCTTAAGATGGTAGTTGGAATGCCTGCTTCTTTAAATGTTAAAGAGGATTGTTCCCATAGTTTACAAGTGTTTCCTAAGAAATCGTTGTGCGGTGAGGTATTCTCTTTAAAAATAGTAGTATTGGTTCTGGCGCCATAAAAACCAATACCAGAAGCTGCGATAAATTTTAGTGGACGGTGGTTTATTTGTTCCAATGTTTCTAATAGAAGTGTTGCTCCATTTACACGAGAATCAAGAATGTGTTTTTTACGTGCTGTTGTCCATCGCTTGTCTGCAATACCGGCACCTGCCAAATGGATAATGTAGTGCACGTTTTTAAGGGCGGAAATGTCTATTTCTTTTGTTGCGATATTCCAGTGGTAATACTCATAATTCTTGTTTTGTAAGCTGTTTTTAGAACGACTTAAAATACGCACTTCATAACCATTATCAAACAATAGTTTTGATAATTGGGTACCTATGAGTCCTGTGCCTCCTGTAATTAATATTATTTTGTCCATAAAAAAAAACCAGCTTTCTTGTAAAAATACAAAATAGCTGGTTTTAGGGAGTCATTTTATTCTAAATTTAAAAATGCACTAATAATAAAATGCAAAATGAGTATTGACACTTCCAGATGTGTGATTAATCCCATATGCTCCATCGGGTAAATTATAATTTTTGTCGTAATAATTTATAACAACTTCTCCTAAGGGGACATCTTTTTCTCCTTCAATTTCATACGTAAAAGATGTAGTTCTTTTCACTGTATTTGAGAAGTCTGCACCCGCTTCAAAAACCTTACCTGTTTTTAATTTACTAGAAACTTTCGTAGTATTTGTTACTACTTTAGAAATTAGATAGGTTTGTGCTACGGTTTGAGAATCATGCTCATAAATACTAAATGAAATTGCACTACCATACTCATTTCCATCCCAAGTTGAATTGGGCGTTAGTCTTAAGTAGTTTATTTGAGAGTATATTAATTCCTCACTTAAGTTTACAGGAATGTCATAATATTTTGGAAAAGCCTTAATATAATAGTTGGATGCTGTATAAATTACATCTTTTAATTCTGCCGTACTTGGAGAACCAGTATGTATTTGAGTTTCAAAAAAATCATTATAAGAACCTATAAATATGTAAGTCCAAGTAGAAGGGTTACAAAATTGAGTTATATTTAAATCACCACACATACTTGCAACTACAAATTTATAATTCAACGCTAAAACATCCTCCCCACCTGGCTGATTACTTAAATAAGTATAAACACTATTATTTGCTAATTTAATACCTTCTATAACATTTTTTTCTGTCCTACAATCTCGTTCATACTCAATTATACAGCCGTCTTGGTCATTTGAATTGTGTGGTGATGGAACTCCGCAAAGCTTTACGTTTATTAAATCTTTGTTTAATGCTAGTTTGTCTATAAAATAGTAGGTGTCATTTTCATAAATTGAATATTCTTGTTTTTGAAATTCTGAACATTCTTTTAAAGACGGAAAGTGATCGTCAATTAAATTATCTTCCCAAATAGTATTGTCAGTGTTTTTTTCTACGGGAATTAACACTTCACTCTCTTCTATTTGAATGGCTAAATATTGTGCTACTATATTTGAAGTATTAGATTTGGAGCTTTTTGTGAAATTTGCTGTACTTTGCTTAAAGTACAGTTCTCTTCTTTTATATGTTGTTAAACATGGGTATACGGCAAATTTTAAATCGAATCGATCATCTCCTAAAACAATTTCAGTCCATTCAGGTATTTTAATTACTAAATTTGGTAGAATTGTGTTTATATTTGAAATAAGAGACCTTTTGTCTTTATCATTACTATAAAACTCTAATAATAAGTTGTCAAGGGATTTTCCGTCTGAAAATAGATTGTCTTTTTCCTTAATATACAGTAATTCTGTTGTTTTATGCTCTTGATTGATTAATTTCGAAAAAAGCTTGTCATTAAATGAAGGGCTGTTAATTAGAAAACTACTAATTGCCTCTCCTACAATAACTTTAATTTTATCTGCATCAGAAAGTTCGTTATATGTAAAGTTAAGGTTGTCTACAGATACTTGATTTATAGTAAGTTCATCGGTTTTAGTTGTTTCGTAATCATTATTTGAACATGAATTAAAAGCTATAATTATCATTAAAAACAATATTTTCTTCATAATCTTAAATTTAATTAGTTGATGAGCTTTCACTCAAAAAATGTTTTGTAATTCCTGCAAGGAGTTATACATTTGAAGTACTTCCTATGTTTGTTTTTAAAGTTTATTTCATAGGCTTTTTGTTTAAGTGTTCAAAAATTTCCTACGTCACTGCAAAACATATTTATAGTGTATATGAATACACTAAATTACTTATTAAAAAAAAGAGGGAAAGCACCTAGAATGAATACTTTAGGTTTTGTGAAGATATAAAAAAAAAAAACGATGCACGCAAGGTTTTTACTGGAATAAAATGTAAATCATGGTTTTCCGTGAGGAGACACTTTATTACCTATGCAGTATTTAGAGTGTAAAAAAACCAGCTATCTTTTAAATATACAAAATAGCTGGTTTCGAATAAAATTAGGGAAAGTGTGCACTTTTAACTCGATAAAACAAAAGGGAAAGTTTTGTTTTATTTAAAGTGTTACATGTTTATAGTTTAAAATAAAAACTTCTTCAAATCTCAATGGCTGTTGTAAAAAACGGAAAAATTGTATTATTATTTGTCACAACCGTTATCGTTTGATTATTAAATTTAGATATGATAAGCATCTAGCATTAGTACTATTTATAGGCACTCATAAGGAGTATGATAAAATAGATATAGATAAGCTTTAAAGACAACGAACTTAAAAAAGTTATTTTCATTTTTACGAGACGAAAATGAATGAGATATTTGACGCTAAAAAAGGCAGTTCTGAATTTGATGAACTAGACTTGTTAGCACTAGTATTGAAAAAATATGAGGAATAAAAATTTCCAATCAAAGAACCTAATCTATTAAATGCAATTCGCTTTATGATGGAGCAGAAGAATATGAGTGATGATGATTTAGGTAAAATTCTAAATAGATAAGAGTAGAGTAACTGAAAGATTTAAAGGGACTAGAAAGTTAGCACTTTCACAAATACGTTTATTACATACTCATTTACATATTCCTGCTAGAACACTTATTCAAGAATACTAAAGTCTAAATAACCGATTTCTTTCAGAAAAGGAACATTGAGGGTTTTAAAAAAGAGCATTCAAAATATAATAAACCGATCATATTACGAATGTTTTTAAAAACACTATCATACTATTTGTATAGCACATTGTTATTATGTACCTTTATTGGAAGGAATATATAAAACTATACACATGTCAGGAGATTCATTAAAAATACAAACACCTCTTAGGTTTAATAAAGAGCTGCTAAGTCTTATTAAAGAAAAAGCAAAAGCAGAAAAAAGAAGTCTTAATAATTATATAGAATATCTACTGTATAAAGATGTTGGCAACATACCAAATAATGAAACAATTGAAGCAATTAAGGAAGCTCGTTCTAATAAAAATCTAGAACCGATAGCGGACTTAACTTCTTGGTTAGAAGAAATATAAGTTAATTTTATGTATAAATTAATTCCAACAACGAAGTTTAAAAAAGACTTGAAAAAAGTTAAAAAAAACCGTAAAGATTTTGAAAGTACTGCGTTAATATTAAAAACACTAGAATCTAGTGGAGTTGATGGAGTGCCAAAAAGTATGAAACCTCATAAATTATTAGGAGAACATAAAGATAATTGGGAGTGCCATATTAAAACCGATCTTTTAATTATTTGGTTTCAAATAGAAAATCCAAACACAATAAAATTAATTAGAATTGGTTCACATTCTGATTTATTTAAATAATCAAAAGACTAAAAACCGATAACCAACATACACTCATCTACTTGTGTCTCACATAAAAAAAACCAGCCATTTGCAAACACAAAATAGCTGGTTGTAAATAAAAATTAGGGAAAGTATACACTTTATTATAGGGTAAAGCAAAAGGAAAAGGATTGCTTTACATAAAGTGTTACGTGTTTATTAGTTTAAATTAAATACTTCTTCAAATTTCAAGGTCTTTACATTGGCCATTCCTAAGTCGATGGCTTCTTTATTTAAAGGAATTAAGTGGTGGTAGCGTTCTGGTAAAGATTTTTTCAAACCTTCTAGTACGTTTTCCAATTTAACAATTGGTTTAACTTTAAGGAAAGCCCCTAAAATTACCATGTTAAAAATTTTTAAATTACCTTTTTCTGTAGCCAGTCTATTTCCTTCTATTTGAAATATGTTAATATCGGTACGTTTAGGATGTTCTGTAATTCCGTTTGGATCGTATAATAACACACCTCCTGGTTTTACAGCTTCTTCAAACTTGTCCATACTTTGTTGGTTCAAAATAATGGCACTATCAAATATTTTAAGGTAAGGAGAGCTAATACGGTTGTCACTTAATATAACGGTTACGTTTGCGGTACCTCCACGCATTTCTGGTCCGTAAGAAGGCATCCAACTTACTTCCTGGTCTTGCATCATGCCAGAATAGGCTAATATTTTACCCATGGAAAGTACACCTTGACCTCCAAATCCTGCAATTATAATTTCTTCTGTCATCCTTATTTTTTTAATTTACCATTTACTTTAATATCGCCTAGAGGATAGTATGCAAGCATGTTTTCTTCTAACCATACATTTGATTCTAGTGGTGACATTTTCCATCCAGAATTACAGTTCGATACGATTTCTACAAAAGAAATCCCTTTGTGTAAACGCGTGTTTTCAAAGGCTTTCTTTAAGGCTTTTTTCGCTTTACGGGCATGTTTATGGGTATGAACCGCTTGTCGGGTTGCATAATAAACACCTGGTAAATTGGCGACCAATTCCGTCATTTTAATAGGAGCACCTGTCAATTCTTCTTGTCTTCCAAACGGAGAGGTTGAAGATTTCATGCCTTTTAAAGTCGTTGGTGCCATTTGTCCACCGGTCATTCCGTAAATACCATTGTTTACAAAAATAATAACGATGTTTTCACCTCTATTACATGCGTGAATGGTTTCGGCAGTTCCAATGGCGGCTAAATCGCCATCACCTTGGTAGGTAAATACATATTTTTCTGGCCATAATCTAGAAATGGCAGTGGCAACAGCAGGAGCTCTACCATGTGCAGCCTGTGTCATATCTATGTTCATAAAGTCATAAGCCAATACAGAACATCCTACAGGAGCGACTCCGATAGTGTCTTGAATAATGCCCATTTCGGCAACGACTTCCATGGCTAAATTATGAGCGGTTCCGTGTCCACATCCTGGGCAGTAGGACAAGCAGGTATCCGTCATTGCTTCGGTCTTACTAAATACTTTGTTCTCTGGTTTTATGATGTCTAACAGTTCCATTGTGTATGATTTTTTGTTCTAATGCTTCTAAAATTTCTTCTGGTGTATGTATGATTCCTCCGGTGCGTCCAAAATGCTCTACTGGTACTTTGAACTCGACAGATAAACGAACATCCTCCACCATTTGACCCGTACTTAATTCCACACTTAGGAATCCTTTTACACGGTCGGCCAAATCAAATAATTGTTTTTTAGGGAATGGGAAAAGGGTGATAGGTCTTAGTAAACCTACTTTATATCCTTTGTCTCTAGCTAATTCCATTGCTTTTAGTGAGATACGAGCACTAGATCCATAAGCGACCATAATGTAATCTGCATCTTCACAGTTAATCATTTCATAGCGTAAATCTTCACACTCCATTTGTGCGTATTTGGCATATAAACGATGTACTCGTTCTTCTAATTTTTCAGATTTTAAATCTAAAGATGTAACAATGTTACGTTCACGATCAGAAGTTTTTCCCGTACATGCCCAAGTACCTTCTTGCGCTATAAGTTCTGCATCGGTTCTACGTGGTTTTTGTGGTCTCAATTGTACTTTTTCCATCATTTGTCCTATCAAACCATCTGATAAAATCAATACAGGAGCGTGATATTTAAAGGCAATTTCAAAAGCGTCTTCAACAAAATCGGACATTTCTTGTACAGAAGCTGGAGCTAATACATATAATTTATAATCTCCATGTCCACCACCTTTCACTGCTTGAAAATAATCTGCTTGTGAAGGCTGAATTGTTCCTAAACCTGGTCCACCACGAGCTACGTTCACAATAACTGCAGGTAATTCTGCTCCGGCTAAATAAGAAATACCTTCTAGTTTTAGTGACATTCCCGGACTTGAAGAGGAGGTCATTACTTTTTTACCAGTACTAGCAGCACCATATACCATGTTTATAGCAGCCAATTCACTTTCTGCTTGTAGCACGATCATGCCAGTTCGTTTTTCAGGCTGTTCGATCATCAAGTATTCTATCACCTCCGATTGTGGAGTAATAGGATAACCGAAATAAGCATCTACTCCTGCACGAATTGTGGCTTCGGCTAATGCTTCATTACCTTTCATTAATTTTATTTCAGACATATGTTTTAATTAATAAGATAAAATTAGGATACTTTTACGCGGTATACAGATATGGCCCTATCAGGACAAACAATACCGCAGTTTGTACATCCTGTACATGCTTCTGGATTTTCCATATAAGCATAGTGATAACCTTTTCTGTTTACTTGTGGCGTCATTCTAATAACGTTTTCTGGGCAAACAGGGATACAAATCTCACAACCTTTGCATGTTTCACTGTCTACTACTATCGCACCTTTAACTTTTGCCATTTTGATAATTTAGGGGGTGATTAATAGGGTTAAATTTTGTTATTCTCAAAGATATAATGATTAAAATATACATAGTATGATATTTGTCAATAAAACTGATGATTGTCATGATTTACCCTTACTTATCAACAGGTAGAAGTGACTAAAACCCATAAAAAAACCACCTTGCGGTGGTTTTTTTTAGTTTATTTAGAATGAGTTAAAAAGTAGCTTTAGTACAGCTTTTTGTACGTTTCAGGGTCGGATTCACTCATTACAGCATAAATAGCTTCGAAAATGTCATCGTGATTTGGCTTCGAAAAGTAATCTCCATCAGATCCGTATGCAGTTCTGTGATCTTTTGCCGTTATGGTGGTAGGTTTACTATCTAAGAAATCATAGGCATTTTGGTTTTCTAAAATTTCTTGTAAAATATAAGCTGATGCTCCTCCTGGAACATCCTCGTCTATGACCATCAATCGATTTGTTTTTTCGATACTTTTTACGATATCATGATTTAAATCAAAAGGTAATAAACTTTGCACATCAATAATTTCAATGTCGATTCCTACTTCTGTTAATTGTTGTACCGTTTCTTCTACAATTTTCAGGGTAGATCCATAGGAAACAATGGTGATATCACTTCCTTCTTTTACTGTCTCTACAATTCCAATAGGTGTTTTGAATTTCCCTATATTCGTTGGCATTTTTTCTTTTAATCGGTATCCATTAAGATTTTCTATAATCAAAGCCGGTTCGTCACATTCCATAAGCGTGTTGTAAAAACCTGCAGCTTTGGTCATGTTTCTTGGAACTAAGATGTTCATACCTCTTAAAAGGTGTACAATTGCTCCCATGGGTGAACCAGAATGCCATATTCCTTCTAAACGATGTCCACGTGTACGTACAATAAGTGGTGCTTTTTGTTTCCCTACTGTTCTGTAATGAAGTGTTGCCAAATCATCACTCATAATCTGGATAGCGTACAGTAGATAATCTAGGTATTGAATTTCAGCAATTGGACGTAAGCCTCTTAAGGCCATTCCTATTCCTTGACCTAAAATAGTCGCTTCTCTAATTCCGGCATCTGCCACTCTTAACTCGCCATATTTTTCTTGCATTCCTACAAGTCCTTGATTTACATCTCCAATATTTCCTGTGTCTTCTCCAAAGATCACAACATTGTCATTTTTTGCAAAAAGGTAGTCGAAGTTGTCTTTTAAGATAAGTCTAGCATCTACTAACTCTGACTTTTCATCATATATAGGGAGTACTTCTTTACTGTTGGCTACTTTTTGATTACTTTCACTATATAGGTGAGAACTAAATTTAGGTTGTTGCTCCGTTTTATAGGCTGCTACCCATTGTTGTAATTCAGTTTTTGCAGTAAAATTTTCATCTCTTACTTGTACAATTACTTTTCTAGCACGTGATAATAATTCTAAACGGGCTGGATCGCCAATTTCCATTAAATCGTTTTTTAATTTAAGGATAAAGGATTTTTGCTTGCTTTTCTTGGCTACATTTTCAAGTAAAATGCTTAATTTCAAGCGTTCTTCTTTTATAGGATTTAAAAAGGTGGCCCAAGCAGTTCTTTTTGCAAGGCTTACTTCCTTTTTAGCTTCTTTTTCTATGCGGATTAGATCGTCTTCGTTCTCTATAAATGATAATTTATTTCCGTCTCCGTCCGTAATTTCAAACTGAATAATCCAGTCTCTGAACTTAGCAATACAATCATGCTGACGTTCCCAAATTAAACGATCTTTACTTTTATAACGTTCGTGACTTCCAGAAGTGGAGTGTCCTTGAGGTTGTGTTAATTCTTGTACGTGAATCAATACAGGAACATGCTCTTCTCTAGCTATTTTTTCAGCTTTTTGATAGACTTCTACAAGTTGTACGTAATCCCATCCGTTTACAGTAAATATTTCGTATCCTTTTTTGTCATTATCACGTTGAAATCCTTTTAAGATTTCTGAAATATTTTCTTTGGTGGTTTGGTATTTAGCAGGTACAGAAATTCCATAGGCATCATCCCAAACACTAATGATTAAAGGTACTTGTAATACTCCAGCGGCATTAAATGTTTCGAAAAACACGCCTTCCGAGGTACTTGCATTTCCAATGGTTCCCCAAGAAATTTCATTTCCGTTTTTGGAGAATTTTGTATGTCCTTTTATTTCTTCTATGTTTCTGTACATTTTGGAGGCTTGCGCCAATCCTAACATACGTGGCATTTGACCAGCGGTAGGAGAGATGTCAGAACTTGAATTGTATTGTTCTGTTAAGTTTTTAAAACTTCCATCTTCGTTTAAACTATGAGTTCCAAAGTGTCCTCCCATTTGCCTACCTCCAGACATTGGCTCGTTATTAATGTTTGGATCTGCATATAGTCCTGCAAAAAAATGTTGAGGTGTGAGTGCTCCTATGGCCATCATGAAAGTTTGATCACGGTAGTAACCAGATCTAAAATCACCTTTTTTAAAGGCCTTAGCCATGGCTAATTGAGGAAGCTCTTTTCCATCTCCAAATATTCCGAACTTTGCTTTTCCCGTAAGTACTTCTCTTCGACCTAATAAACTGCATTCTCTACTGACCACAGCGGTGCGATAGTCGGCTAATACTTCGTTTTTGAAATCGTTAAATGATAATTTATCTTTACTTTCTGGTGAAGGGCTTAACTGCATAAAATATGGATTTGTTAGTTTTGGCAAAGGTACTTTTTTTAAATGATATTTAAAAATGCTTTGATTCTTTTAGAGATAACTTAAAAAAACCGTGAAAATAACGGTTTAAATGTGGAATCATTAACAGATGGGTAGCTGTATCCCGTATTGAAGGAACTATTAATAAAAACCTCTTCTGAAAAAGCTGATTATTTTTTGGGGCTGGATTGTTAAAACGAACCGTATCTTACTGTTGTAATGAGCTGCTTGCATTTCCCATCCTAAATTTGAATGAATAGGGAAATACACCTCTAGTATTTCATGGATGAAATTCAGTCGGATACCATTTTCATGTGCAAAGTATATTTTTGACCCTTTGTTTTTTATAAATCCTACATCATTATATATTTCTATCCACCGCCATAGGCCGATACTTGTATTAAAAGTACTGATCCATTGGTTCGCAAACGGTGTGTTTAATTTGGATTTAAAACCTCCTTCTGTAGTGATGTATTGCTGACTGAAAAACCCACTGATTTCGGACCTGCCTAAATAACCATATTGGAAGAGGTAATCCGAAGGACGGTCTAAGGCAAAACTGAAAAAATCTGAAGCTGTATTATTGTGAATAAAGGCTCCTGCATACCATCGAAAATCTAATTGTCGGTTCGTGTTTGTTAATTTTCTATAGCGGGCATCAATACTAAATTTAGAAAAGTTTTTGGCAAATTGAAATCCAGAATACAAGCGGACGTCTTTAATTATTTCTGGTTTGGTATAGCTGTAACCAATATTTAAAACACCGTACTTATTAATTTCTTTGACAATAGGATTGTTTGGGTCTGCTTGTTTATTGACACTTACGTAGGAGGCCATTATTGCACTTCCTCCAACATCCCGATAGCTTTTCCTTTTAAATAAAATACTGGCAAAGTTACTAAGTCTGGAATATCTTAAATTAGGAGCGTATTGATATCTATTTCCTGTTGTTCCGATTGTGAATCGTTGAATCTTGGAATTTTGAGGTAGGTATTTGTAAACAACAGAAAAAGATCCGTTTATTTGACCACTTCTTATTCCGTATGTTGGTGTGATTGTGTAATTAAATTCCTTGTTTAAAAGTGATTTGTTTGAAAATGATACACCGAGTAATGCACCGTCATAATAGTTGTAATCTAGTTGAGGGTTTAGGAAAATTTGATTGTAATATGGGTTTTCTAAATCCTTGAATAGTTTAAATTGTATGGGTCTATTTAAGAGTTTAGAGCGGGTACTTTTCCAATTGTCACGATTATTGTACTCTGGGTATAGATATTCGTAATTTAAAGAGAGTTTGTTAAATCCATTTTTTTTAACATAGACCGTGGCGCTACTATCTATAGATGGTAACCATTTTTTAAATTTAATAGATTTGTCTTGGATTCCGTACAGTAAAACGGGGGCTTTAAAATCGCGCTTGTTTTTAATGGTTACCGCTAAGGAATCTCCTAAATCTTGAACGCTTTCTATGGTGTAATCTATTTTTTTAGAGGTGTTTAAGTAGTAATTACTAAAAGAGGAAAGGTCCTTGTCTGTGCGTTTTTCTAGCCGTTTTAAGAAAAGACTGGAAGTTGTTTTTTTGGAAAAATTCTCTTTAAAAAAAGCAGCAATTTCTTGAGGTACAATAGAGTCGCCAAGGTATTCGTCTACATAGCGTAAGCCGAGACCTGCTTTGTATTTTCCTACGATTTTTCGATTAAAAGTAGAGAGTGAATCGGCAGGAGTGGTAAGGGCTTGATCTAAGTTTTTACGTGCAGAAAACTGATAAACAAAAGGGTATTTGTCGTTAAATTTAGCCTTGGCCAAATTGAATTTTCTAATCCCCCATACATTCGATAATTTTCCTAATATTTTTTGATCTGGATAATATTTTTCAACATATTTAATCATTAAATAAGTTTGTAAACCGTCTATTAACCAATAGTCGTTGCGTTTGTTGACAAGGATTAATTGGTCTATGTATTTTTTTGTAAGTACTTTAAATAATTTAATATCCCATTCAAACGAATCGCTAAATGGCGCCAAAAAGGAAGGAAGTTGATTCCATCCATATACCGGGTTTTTATCGTAAGTTACTCGGTTTATAAATAGTTTTTTATGTGGGTAATCTCCTAAGTACTGTTGGAGAAAGTCTAGTTGTGTTTGTACTATTTTTTCCTTGACAAGGGGAGATAGTTGATTGGAATTAAGGTTTGTAAGAAGTACTACTTTTTCTGTAGTGATGGTTTCAAATTTTGATTGCGTTGATATAGCCATTTCTATATCTGTTTTACAAGTGCCTCTTAAACGATAGTTTTTGTAATTATTAAAAAAATAATGACTGCTCTGTAGGTTTGAATGTAGGTCATAATTGGCGGGAATAGAAATATCAATGGAATAGTCCATGTAATCTACATACATGTCATCCATGTTTAAATTACTCATACCAATGTTCCTAGCGTCTGTTAGGGCAGGTGCTAAATACCAGTATTTTAAATCGTATCCGTATTTATGAAAACCGTATTTACTGTATTTGTTTTTTGGAAGCTTTACGGAATAGACTGTTTTTATTCTGATAGAATCACGAATTCCCAGTGCTTTTTTTAAAGGTAATTTTAAAATGTCGGGAATTTCTGGGTGGATAAACCAAGGTTGTAAACTGTCATTAATAGTGATACTGTGAATTTCCACATGTCCTCTATCTCTGTTTTTTGCAAAATGAAACGACTTGGAGTAATCGGAAATAAACCGTTTTGCTAATGGGCTGTGTTTGTCTTTGTAAGCGTTTGCCCAATTATAAAACACAAGAGTGTCCATTGGCGATACACTATTATTTATAAAAGTAGTGTACTGTTGTATTTGAAGTGTATGGGTAGTCGTGTTTAACACGGCGTTTATCTCAATTTTATGATGCTGAGCAACCATGAAATTGAGATTTATAAAAATAAACGCTATGGTAAAAAGTTGTTTAATATAGTAATTTTAGAAGTTAGGACTTAGGCTGTATTTGTTATAGAAAGTATCAATTACATCCAGTACTTCGTCTGAGGTGTCTACTAAAGAAATCAATTCCAAATCTGCCGGGTTAATGTTTTTTTCTTCTACTAGAGTTGTTTTGATCCAATCCATCAATCCTCCCCAGAATTTTCTTCCGACTAAAATAATTGGGAATTTTCCAATTTTCTTTGTTTGGATAAGTGTCATGGCTTCGAACAATTCGTCCAAGGTTCCAAAACCTCCTGGCATGACTACAAATCCTTGAGAATATTTGACAAACATCACTTTTCTTACAAAGAAATAATCAAAGTCTAAGCTTTTGTCTTTGTCTATATAAGGATTGTCATGTTGTTCAAAAGGAAGTTCTATATTTAAACCTACAGAAACTCCTTTTCCTCTATGGGCTCCTTTATTTCCGGCCTCCATAATTCCAGGTCCACCACCAGTAATCACTCCATACCCATGTTGGGTTAATTGGTAAGCAATGGCTTCTGCCTGCTCGTAGTATTTTTCTCCTGGTTTGGTTCTTGCCGAACCAAAGATACTTACACAGGGACCAATGCGGCTTAATTTTTCATACCCATCTACAAACTCGGACATGATTTTAAAAATGGCCCACGAGTCGTTTGTTTTTATTTCATTCCAAGTTTTATGCTTGAATTTATTGCGTATTCTTCTGTCTTCCTTTGAGATCATAGCTTTTAATTTTTAGGTTATTTTTTAAATTTGAGAACTCGCTAAGATAGTTCTTTTTTTAAAAACTTCGCAGTATGACTTTTTTTATGTTTAATTATTTCCTCGGGAGTTCCGGTACACAGTATTTTACCTCCATTTTTTCCTCCTTCGGGACCAACATCTATGATATAGTCTGCAATTTTCACAACGTCTAAATTATGTTCAATGACTAATACGGTATTCCCTTTGTTAGTGAGTTTATTTAGTACTTCCATCAATACACGGATGTCTTCAAAGTGCAACCCTGTAGTAGGTTCGTCTAAGATATAAAAAGTGTTTCCTGTGTCTCTTTTAGAGAGTTCAGTGGCTAATTTTATTCGTTGCGCCTCTCCTCCTGATAGGGTGGTGGATTGTTGTCCTAAGGTAATATACCCCAATCCTACGTCTTGAATGGTTTTTAATTTTCGATATATTTTAGGAATACTCTCAAAAAATGTACACGCATCATTTATGGTTAAATTTAATACATCGGAAATAGATTTTCCTTTGTATCTAATTTCTAATGTTTCTCTGTTAAAACGTTTTCCTTGACAGGTTTCACAGGTAACATGAACGTCTGGCATAAAATTCATTTCAATCACACGGACGCCACCTCCTTGACAGGTTTCACATCGGCCTCCTTTTACATTAAAAGAAAAACGTCCAGGTTTGTATCCACGGATAGTTGCCTCGGTAGTTTTTGTAAACAAACTTCTCACTTCTCCAAAAACACCTGTATAAGTAGCTGGATTAGATCTAGGAGTTCTTCCAATAGGAGATTGGTCTATGGCAATTACTTTGTCCACATGTTCCAAACCTGTTATTTTTTTATAAGGCATCGGAATTTTGACACCATTATATATATGTGCATTTAAAATAGGGTAGAGGGTCTCATTGATCAAGGTAGATTTTCCACTTCCAGAAACACCTGTCACACAAATAAATGTTCCTAAAGGGAACTTCACGGTTACATTTTTAAGGTTATTCCCTTTGGCTCCGGATAAGACTATTTCTTTTCCGTTTCCTTCTCTACGTGTGCTAGGTACTTCTATACAACGTTTTCCTGTGAGGTAGTCTGCCGTTAAGGTGTCTTGTTTTAATAATTCTTCATAACTTCCTTCACTTACAATTTCACCACCATGATGTCCAGCTCCAGGGCCGATGTCTAATACATAATCGGCATGTTCTATCATGTCTTTATCATGTTCTACTACGATCACAGAGTTTCCAATATCGCGTAACTTCATCAGTGATTTGATGAGCTTTTCGTTGTCACGCTGATGCAACCCAATACTTGGTTCATCTAAAATATACAAAACACCTACCAATTGAGATCCAATTTGTGTGGCCAATCTTATCCGCTGTGCTTCCCCTCCGGAAAGTGATTTGGAACTACGGTCTAAGGCGAGGTAATTCAAACCAACATCCAATAAAAACTGAATCCTAGTTCTGATCTCTTTGAGTATTTCTCCTCCAATTTGTAACTGTCTATTGCTTAGTTTTTTCTCAACATTTTTAAACCATTTGGCCAATTCATCGATGTCCATTTGTGCTAAATCAGAAATATTTTTCTCGTTGATCTTAAAAAATAAGGCTTCTTTTTTCAAGCGTTTTCCTTCACAAGTCGGACAAGAAATATCATCCATAAAAGCCTTTGCCCAGCGTTTAATGGATGTAGACTCACTATTTTGATATTGACTTTGGATAAAGTTAATAATTCCTTCAAAATCTATTTCATAAGAACGGGTAACGCCCATGGCTTTGGAAGATACATCGTATTTTTCCTTGCCTCCATGTAAAATAATTTCTAAGGCTTTTTTAGGGATCTTAGACATGGGATCCGTAAGTTCAAAGCTATAGCGTTCCGCAATTAATTGTAATTGTTTAAAAATCCAACTATTCTTTTGTGGGCCTAAGGGGGCGATTCCTCCACTTTTAATAGAAAGCGTCGTATCGGGAATTATTTTATCAGTATTCACTTCGTTGATTCTTCCCAATCCGCTACAATGATCACAAGCACCTTTTGGAGAATTGAACGAAAAAGCATTTGGTTCAGGATTTGGATAGGAAATACCGGTAGCTTCACACATTAAATCACGACTAAAATAACGTGGTGTTTCTGTGTCAAAATCCAATACCATTAGGATGTTATCTCCTGCATACATGGCTGTTTTTATGGTTTCGTCCAAACGTTTTTGGGATTTTTGGTCTATTTTTAGACGATCTATCACCACTTCTATATCATGTGTTTTGTACCGATCCAAACGCATGCCTTTTTCTAGTTCTCGAACCTCTCCATCTACCCGTACTTTTACAAATCCTTGTTTGGCTATTTGCTCAAACAACTCACGGTAATGTCCTTTTCTAGATTTGATTAAAGGAGCCAAGACCATTATTTTTTTTGATTCATAGGAAGCCAAGATTAAATCCCTAATCTGTTCATCGTTGTAGCTTACCATTTTTTTATCCGTATTATAGGAATAGGCGTCAGAAGCCCGGGCAAATAGTAATCGTAAGAAATCGTAAATTTCGGTAATCGTACCTACTGTAGATCGTGGACTTTTACTGGTGGTTTTTTGTTCAATAGAAATCACGGGGGATAATCCATCAATTTTATCCACATCTGGACGTTCCAATCCACCTAAAAACTGACGTGCATAGGCCGAAAAAGTTTCGATATACCTACGTTGTCCTTCTGCATAAATGGTGTCAAAAGCCAGTGAAGACTTTCCACTACCACTCAAACCCGTAATCACAACTAATTGTTCTCTGGGTATTTTTACGTCTATGTTTTTAAGGTTGTGAACACGTGCTCCTAGTACCTCTATATATTCTTGTTGTTTAGCCATTTAAAAATCGTCAAAAGGGCAAATTTAAGTAAAATGAATTTATTATTGGAGAGGTGATGTTCTTATTTAAAAAACAGCTGTTTTTATTGGTCTGTCTAGTCGTTATTCCAAGAGAAATTACTTAGATTTCCTTTTATTAAAATAGTAATATATAGAATAACCTATTACAAGGGGGTATACTATAACTCCATAACTTGTTGAAAAATAATTGGATTTAATGCTAAATACAAAATGCTCGTCTTTGATTAAATAACCGCCTATAAATAATATAAAGATAATTAAAAAGTATTGTTTTTTAGGCATAATTTAGGTTAAATATAATTTGTAAAATAGTCGTTTAGGAAAAAGGCATTAAAATAGTTGAACTTTTCAATTTCGATATCTTGAAAATTAATTCCTTTGATGCTCTCGTATAATAATTCTTTAGGAAACTCTTTTACATGAAATTCCTTTTCTAAAATTATTTTGGTTTGTTCTAAAAAAGTTAAATATAAGCCATTTTCAATTACGAAATTTCTTCTAGGGATAAATTTTAACGTTTCGCTTTTTTCGCTGTGTTCTATTTCTAGAATGTAACAGATATAATAAGGAATTACCACACTAATATTTATGCATAGTACTAAAGACTTATTGTTAAAAGAATCAATTTTACATTGCAAATTATAAGCTCTGTCATGCCATTGAAATAAAGAATTATCCGTTAATTCTTTATTCATTTTTCGTGAGAATAGATTTTTAAATTCTATTATTATATTTTCAGGAAATAGACTTTTATCTTTGATTTTATTTAAGAGTAAAATGTTTTCGGGACTATTATTATTATTATTATTATTATATTTTTTCATGTTCTTTATTGAACATAAGTCCTTTGGGTAAAAGAGGTATGCTGTTTTTTTGTGTTTTTCTTGAGTTATCATATTTATGGGCAATTTCCTGTTCCTAACCATTCAGTTTTGTATTCAGTT
>NVRM01000040.1 GCA_002400885.1 Flavobacteriaceae bacterium | reverse complement strand
CGGGTAATTATAATATTTTTGTTAAGTTGATGACACGCTCGATTGATGAATTGCAAAAAGTTCTGATTGATAAAATTCAGCAGATTGAAGAAGTGCAGTCGACCGAAACATTGATCTCGTTACAAAACCCAATTAGCCGTGGTGTTCACCCGTAATTATAAAATGAGATAAATGCTATAAGTTAGCCTCATCCTGATCAATAATGAGGTTAACGTCAATTTGTTGTATGAAGGAATAACAATGAAAGAGCAGGGATTCACTACTCATTTAGTTCATCATGATCACAACCAAAATTTAGAGTTTGGGGCTATTCATGCGCCCATTTATAACTCTGCTACTTATGGTTATGATGACATTCAAGATCTTATCGATATTTTCCAAGGTCGCCAGGCTGGTCAAGCTTATGCTCGTCAAGCGACGCCAACGATTGATATGTTACAAAACATGATCTGCGAGATGGAGCAGGGTAAAGCATCGTTATGTTTTAGCTCTGGTATGGCGGCGATTGTCGCGGTATTTTTGAAAGGAGGCGTAATGGTTTGGTTGGAGGCGATGGATAGTCAAACGCAAGCACTTTTATTTTACAAAAAAAACAATTTTCAGTTTTCTAGTGATTTTTCATTGGATTTCGAACGTGTGATTCCGAAATATAGTGGAATGAAACGTATGTGGAAGTATGTGTAATTAATATAAAAACAACACCTGAATGATTTCAGATGTCGTTTTATAGAAATTTTTAATAGCCTTTTTATTCAAAAGTATAGCCTTGTTTTTTAGCTTGTGTTTTAATACAGCGAATCAGTGCGGATTGTAGGTCGTTGGTTCCTGGTTTTTTAGCTTTTTTGATTAAATATTGACGTCTTTTTTTGTCTAATTCTCGTATTTTTTGTTGGATTTCTATTCGCTCTTTACTTTTTTTAGCAACATACGTTTTAATGGCTTCCGTAGATTTTCCTGCAAGTTCCTTAGGGAGTGTTTTTTTATCCAGTTTTTCATAACTGAAATCAGCATCCTTTTGGGCATCTACCAAGTCCCAAGTAGTGTTTTTATACAAAGAACTACTTTTACTAATAGCGCGTTTTACTTCTACAACTTCATCTAAATTACAGGCATTTTGGTCTTGTACATATTGCATACGTAGTTTGCGAACTCCTTGAGATCCATAGCCGATATAAGTGCTGTTTAATTGCTTATTTAATCGTAGTATTAAAACATCGTATGGAGTACTTATGTGCACAATGGTTTTGTTATGATCTATATTTAAATATTCCCCGCCTGCAAGTAAAGCACCTTCTTTCCATTTTCCTTGAACGCCATTTTCGTAGTTTCCACAAAAAATAGTATTTATAAGGACTTGTTTTTTCAAGGCGTTTTTAGCAGATCTTTTGTAAGAGACGTGTCCTTGAGTAAAGCGTTCATTACCAGCGATAAAAATAATGTTTAAATCGTTTTTATGCCCTTTCTTCCATTGAAGTTCCTGAAGGGATTTCTGAATTACTTGTCCGCAATATTCACTTCCTCCATTGGTGCTTAATGAAAATAATTTTTCCGAAATATCATCCAAATCACTGCTAAAATCTAAGACTTGTCTAATGTATCCATCGTTACTTTCTATGCCGTCGTTTCCGTATTCGTACAAAGCGATTTTTAAATTCGGACGTGTGCCATCTGCCTTAGCATAAGAAAGTTCGTTTACAATTTCCCAAAGTTGTGTTTTTGCTTGTCTTATTAATCCGTCCATACTATTACTAGTGTCTAATAATAACGCCACCTTTATAGTTTGTGTGGGTTTTACGGGTGTATTGGCATGTATTCCTATGTTTGTAATGAGGAAGCATAAGAAAATTACAGTTGTACGTTTTAGTTGATGTGATACTTTTAGAAGTACCGAGGTTATTGCTGTCGAAGTTTTCATAATAAATGGTTTTAAATGATGGTAAATCTGGCCAGTACAGCCGCTTTTATAATAATGTTGTTGATTTCTGAAGCAGGATGTCTTTGGTTTGTGGAACTCATAGTTTTTACTGCCATTCCTATGGCTTCATATCTTGGGTAATAAGCTTCCACTAATTGAGATTGTTCTCTTATATAGAGTGCTTTTCCTGTTTTTTGACCCAATGCTTTGGTATAGGAAGTACTCTTGTTTTTGGCATCGGTTATGGCCTTAATATTCGCTTTTAGCTTTAGGTTTTCGATGTCGGAATGTGCCACCTTAATGATATATGTATTGGCAATGTGTAAGGATTCTAATATGCCGTAAACTTTGTTTAATTCTGTGCCATTAGATACTATTAATTCGAATTTCTTTGTTTTTCTAACGTCGGATTTGAATAAAAAATAGTTATTATAACTACTCGTAAAATCTACGACGGTTAATTTTTTTGTACTATTAATTCCAGCCTCTTTTAAGCAAGTTTTTAATTGATGTTCTTGGGATTCTATTGATTTTTTTGTACTCTTATCGGTTTCTTGTAAGGTAATGGAAATGTAAATTTCGTTGGGTATTATTTCCATAGATGCATTTCCCGTAACTTCTATATAAGGCTGGTCTATAAAATTCTTTTGTCCTGTTTGCGATATCATTGCGGTTTGAAAGCAGATAAATAGTAAGAGTATATTTTTCATAAGTTTATTTTTTTTGTTCATTCAAAATTAGGACTATGTATTGTAACATAAAACATGAAATGAGTGAATGACTCTTTTGAGTGAGTATAGAAGCGGGTAAAATGAGTAAGCTCGGTAAATGGAAGCTTTTCTTGTGTGTTTAGTGTCGTTCTTCATTTTTTTTACTGCAAAAAAATGATAACTTTACATTAAATATCTACCTAAGAATTATGAAATTATTTATAAAAATCATTTTTATCTGTTGCCTACTGCCTTCTGTATTGTTAGGTCAGGATTTGTTACCTGCAAAAAAAGTACGGGTAAAAGGCGTGGTTATTCATAAAGAAAGCCGAGGTGGAATTAAAGGTGTTTTAATAAGTGAATTCGGAGGAACAAGTGTCTATTCTAATTTTTCGGGTGATTTTGTAATCTATTGTACTATTGGAAACGAATTGGAAATTAGTCATGATAGTTTTGAAACACGGTATGTTATTATTAAAAATGATGATAGGATTAGAGTGGAGGTCACTGGGGCCTTGCTAGGAGAAACGGATTCAGAAGCTACCCATAACCATGAGACAGCAAGTAAAAGGTTTTTAAAATCTAAGAGTACGACAAGTTCTTTTGAGCATTACATGTCTAAAGCGAGAGCTACACTAAGTAAGAATCCCGAAAAAAGTATTTCTTTTATAGAAGCTGGACTTGGTGTGCTAACCTTGTCCGATGCCAATGTAGCCCAAGCGAAAGCCTATGATTTGTTAGGGGATGCTTATAAGAAATTAAAACAGTTTGATTTGGCGGAACATAGTTTTAAAACGTCGTTAAAGCATGCTTATACCTCTGATACACAATTAAAGTTAGCGAAAATATATGCAATAAACGGGAAGATTGAAGAAAGTAATAAAGAGTACCGATTCTTGCTCAATAAAAATATAAATCCAATGCAGCGAATGATCATTCAGGAAGGTTTGGGTGATAATTTAAGTGTTTTAAATGAACTTAGAAAAGCAGAAGAGTACTACGAAAAATCGTTAGACATTGCTAAAGTACTTGACGATAATCTATACATAGCAAATTTAAATTCGAAAATTGGGGCGTGTAAAGTTAATTTAGGGAATAAAAGTGGCGCTAAAATAAATTTTGAGGCGACTATGGAGTCAGCGGCTTCAATGGCCATTCCACAGCAAGCGTTGTTATCAAACACGATTGCCAATCACTATAAAGAACAACAGGATTTTGATAAGGAAATTGAGTTTCGATCTCAAGCATTGGAAGTATTGGAGCAGGACGATGATGCATTGAGTAGTTTACAATCATCTGTAAGTCAAGTGTCAGTTTCTAGTTTGAATTTGGATCTTGGGAAGGCGTATGCAAACAAAAAGGCTTATAAAAAAGCCATTCCTTTTTTGGAGAAAAGTAAGTTAGAAGCCAAAGCATCTAATAATACTGAACTCGAAAAAAAGGCTGTTGAAAACCTATCCGATGCTTATAAAAACATCGGAGATTATAAAAAAGCGCTTGCAAGTTACCAAGACTATGTACTATTGGTGGATGCATTATACAAGCAAAAAGAAGCGGATATTAAAGCCGCTATTCGATTAGGGAAAGATCTTACTAACAAACAAAACCGAATTAATAGTTTAGAAAAAGACAGAGAATTGGCTACTAGTAAGTATGATTTATATACCAAAGGTCAGGAATTAACAGTGGAAAGCTATAAGAGGCAACGGGTGATTATTTACAGCCTAATTGTAGGCTTACTTTTAATGTTATTGTCCTTGTTTTTTATGTACAGGAGTAACAAACAACGAAAATTAGCAAATAATTTATTGGCTTTAAAATCCTTGAGGTCACAAATGAACCCACATTTTATCTTTAATGCGTTGAATTCGGTAAATAGTTTTATTGCTCAGAATGATGAAAGGGCCGCCAATAGATACTTGACGGAATTTTCGAAACTAATGCGAAATGTATTGAATAATTCAGAGAAAGATTTTATTGTATTGGGGGAGGAGATTGAATTATTAGAATTGTATTTACGTTTAGAACATCAGCGGTTTGAAGATAAGTTTGACTATGAATTAATCATTGACCCGAACATCGAAACGAATAAATTTCTAATTCCACCGATGTTGTTACAACCTTATATTGAAAATGCCGTTTGGCATGGCTTGCGTTATAAGAAATCCCTTGGGAAATTAACAGTTGCAATGCATAAAAAAGAGCCCAACTGTGTTGAAATTGTGATTACGGACAATGGAATTGGAAGAAGTGCTTCCAAAGCCTTGAAAACGGACAATCAGAAAAAGCAAGAGTCCAAAGGAATGAACAATATTAATGAACGTATTGCAATTTTAAATGATATGTATGGGGATAGAGTAACGGTTTCTGTTGCAGATTTGTTAGAAGATGGCTCTGGTACGAAAGTGGTGTTGGTCTTAAAAAAGAACTAGTATGAGGATGTTAAAAACAATCATCGTTGAAGATGAAAAAATAAGTCGTGATATTTTAAAAAATTACCTGGCTAAATATTGTCCAAAGGTTGAGTTAGTAGGGGAGGCGTCTAATATTGAGGATGCTTTTGTGCTGATTCGAAACCATGAATTGGATTTGGTGTTTTTGGATGTAGAAATGCCCTATGGCAATGCATTCGATTTATTGGATCGTGTGGGTGAGGCTAGTTTTGAAACTGTATTTGTGACAGCTTATAGCCAGTATGCTATGGATGCCTTAAATAAGCATGCCGCATTTTATGTGTTAAAACCAATTTCTATAGACGATTTAATTAAGGCTGTAGATTATGTTGTGGCCCTAAAGGAGAAAGAATCCCAATTAGAAAATGGATTGTTAAAGACGAATATTGACATAGGAACGGCTAAGATTACGATTCCAACGCAACAGGGATTTGAGGTGTTGGCCATTGCTGATATTTTATATTGTAAGGCGGATGATAATTACACCGAAATTTATCTTAAAAGTGATGTAAAAAAATTAGTAAGTAAAACGTTAAAATATTTTGAGGATGCACTTATTAGTAATAATTTTGTACGTGTTCATAAATCATTTTTAGTAAATGTGAATGCCATTACCGCCTACAATAAGGGGAAAGGCGGCAGTGTAACGTTAGAGAACGGAAAAGAAATTACCGTATCTGCGTCTAAAAAAGGAACCCTGTTATCATTTTTTAAATAGACATATGATTATTAAAGAGTTAAACGGAAACAAACCAGTTTTTGGCGAAGATTGTTTCTTGGCAGAAAATTGTGTGATTGTAGGTGAAGTAACCATGGGAGACCAATGTAGTATTTGGTACAATGCGGTAATCCGAGGGGATGTTCACTATATAAAGTTAGGAAACAAAGTAAATGTACAAGATGGTGCTGTGATTCACGCTACCTATCAAAAGCATCCTACGAATATTGGGAATAATGTATCTATAGGACATAACGCCATGGTACATGGTTGTACTATTCACGACAATGTATTAATTGGAATGGGCGCTATCGTAATGGATGAGTGTGTGATCGAAAGCAATACCATTATTGCCGCAGGAGCAGTAGTTACTAAAGGGACTCACGTAAAAAGTGGAACAATTTATGCTGGAATTCCAGCTAAAAAAGTAAAGGATATTAGCCAAGAATTAATTTCAGGTGAAATTGATCGTATTGCTAATAACTATGTTAAATATTCAGGTTGGTATAAAGAATAGAAATTATGATTAAAAAGAAACAAGCCATCTATATGGTTATTACATTTATCGTTGCATTTAGTCTTACGTTTTTTGTGATTCGTTATTTTAAATAGGTCTTCGGCTCCGCTCAGACGCCTTTGATTTTATATATGAAGAGGGATTGTTTTCGGCTCCGCTTATATATAAAGTGAAGTTTTTAGACAAGTTTATGATTTCAAATAGAAGGAAAAGCACAGGTGGCTGAGCGTAGCCGAAGCCCAGATACCTTTGATTTTATAAATGAAGAGGGATTGTTTTTGGCTTCGCTTATATATAAAGTGAAGTTTTTAGACAAGTCTATAATTTCAAATAGAAGGAAAAGCACAGGTGGCTGAGCGTAGCCGAAGCCTATGTATTTTTAATTAGATATTTAAGTGTAATTTTGATTTTACAGTAGTATCAAATCTCGAATAGAAGGAAAAGCACAGGCGGCTGAGCGGAGCCGAAGCCCCGGTGTTATTTATTTTAAAAATCCACTTCTTCTACAATAGTTTTACGAGCATTAACATCCACAAATTGTTTTAAAACATGTGTGTTTATATTACTAATAAAGTGATGTGTAATAGGACGTCCTGTTTTATTTAATAAGTGTTGTTGTTCTAGGATGTTTTTAGTTTGTTTAGCAACCGCCTCCCCAGAATCTATGATCGTCACCTTTGGTCCAACTATTTTTTTTAATTGTGGGATTAAGTAGGGGTAGTGGGAGCATCCTAAAACAAGGTAGTCTATGTTTTTGTCCAACATAGGTTGCAGGTATTTATTCAGAAGTTTACGCATTTTTGGACTGTCCAGTTGCCCTGATTCCATCAAGGGGACAATCCCTTCACCATTCCGTTCTAGTATGGTTACTTTTTCTAAATGTTTTTCAGATGTTTTGGAAAAGAGCGCACTGCTTAATGTCCCTTTGGTTGCCAGTACTCCTACGGTGTTTGTGAGGCTTTTTAAGGCGGCAGGTTTAATTGCGGGCTCTATTCCTATAAAAGGAATACTATAGGTTTGTCTAAGCGTTTCTATAGCGTTTGTCGTGGCTGTATTACAGGCAACCACTATTAATTTACAGCCTTTATTTAATAAGAAATCAACATTTTTTATGCTTAACTCAATAATTTCTTTTTCGGATTTTTCACCGTAAGGTGCGTGTTTACTATCGGCTAGGTAGATGATGTTTTCGTTGGGTAATAGGCGTATAATTTCATTGCAAATGGTGATGCCTCCAATGCCTGAATCAAAAATACCAATAGCTGCTGTAGAACTCATAGAAGTAAAAGTAAAAAAAAAATCGTTAGCGTGAATGATCACGCTAACGATTTTAAATAAATTATGTTTTAGGAACTATAGTCCTAAGCTAGATTTTACATCAGCAGTAAGGTCTTTTCCTTTTTTTACTACTAGAGTAGAAGCTTCTAATACATAGTCAAAACCTTGAGCAATGGCTACTTCTTCTATTTTAGCTTGTAATTTTTTAGAAATTACGGCCAATCCTTTTTGTTCTTTCATACCTAAATCTTGACGAGCTGCTTGTTGAGTTTTCATAATAGCTTGTTCATCTTTTTGTACTTCTAAACCTCTTTTTTGATTCTCTTCTTGTGTTTGAGATTTGAATTCAGCTTCGTAACGTTGCATTTTAGCTTTTAACTTATCTGCAGCAGCTTTAATATCGTTCTCGTATGTTTTTCCAGTTTTTTCAATTTCGCTTTTCAATGAAGCAGTTTCAGGCATTGCCATTAATACTTCTTGAAAATTTACATGTGCAACTTTTTGAGCTTGAACAGCTGTGTTAAATCCAAAAGTTACCAATGCTATTAATACGAATGTTTTTAAGTGTTTCATTTTTGTATGCTAATTTTAATTGTTGTTATTGTTTGTCGTCTGATTTCTTTTCTTTGGCTTTTTTAGCAGCCTCAATTTCTTCCAAACGTTTTTTTCTCTTTGCTTCGATGGCTGCTTTTAAATCTGCGCGTTTTTTAAGTTTCGCCGCTCGTTGCTCTTCAATCTTCTTTTTTAAAGAGGCCCTTTTTGCATTTCTTTCTGCATTTTTTTCTGTCAATGCTGCGGATGCTTTCTTGGTCCCTTTACTTCGTTTTTCTTTTGCATCTACTACTTTTTGAGTACGTACAATGCTTTTTAAAACGAGTTCGCTAATATCATATTTTTTATTTGAATAAAGCATAATTAAATCGCTTGATTTATCAAAAATAAAGTCATATTGGCGTTTTTTGGCAATATCTTGGATAGAATTATATACTTGATCCTGTATTGGCTTTACGAGTTGCTTACGCATGCTAAACAAATCACCATTGGAACCAAAATAGGCCATCCTAAGTTTACTTAATTCTACTTCTTTAATCTCAATGTCTTCTTGTCTTTCAATGATTAAATCATTGGTCAAAAGTATCTTTTCATTGGCCAAGTCTAACTTTAAGGCATCAATGGAGCTTTGTTGTTTTTGCAAGGCTAACTCCCAGCTTGCGGCCTTGGCATTTAACTTGGTTTGGGAGGCTGTATATTCTGGAATGTTTTCTAGAATATATTCCATATCTATATAACCAACCCGTTGTGCTTTTTGTGCAAAGGTCATTGTCCCGATGCATAAAGCGGTCAATAAAAGAACTTTTTTTATCATAACTATTTTGTATTTAGAAAAAATCATGCCAACTTTTTTTTTGACTAGCTACAAATATAACTCATTTGTCTTAAAATTGTTGCCCAATGATAAAATGTGTTTGCCATCCTGATTTTTCAAGTGCTCCTGGAATATTGTCAAATCCATGTGCGAAATCAATTCCTAAGAGTCCAAATGCCGGCATGAATACACGTAAACCAACACCTGCGGATCTTTTTACTTGGAAAGGATTGAATTCATTAAATCCATCATAAGAGTTTCCAGCTTCTAAAAATCCTAATACATAAATAGATGCGGATGGTTTTAGGGTAATTGGGTAACGTAATTCTAATTGGAATTTATTGTACATCGTTCCTCCTGAAACAGTAGACAATCTATTGTTTTCATATCCTCTTAATGCAACAGATGTACGACCATCTAATTGGTAAGATGACATTCCGTCTCCACCTACAAAGTAACGCTCAAAAGGAGTGTCTCCTAAGTCCTTGTTATAGCTTCCTAAGTAACCAAATTCTGCATTGGTCATTAAGACTAAGTCTGCAAAAATATTTGTGTACCATTTTCCTTTAAATTCAAACTTGTAATATTCCAGCCATTTGAATTTTTCTGAGTCTGGTGCGTTTTTATAATCCGTTCCGTTAATCAATGAATAAGGAATGGTAAACTTACCGGTAGCACTAAAGTCAGATCCTGATTTAGGGAAAATTGGATTAGGTCCAGCAGAGCTACGTCCTAGTCTAATTTGGTAAGACAAATTGTTTGATTTTCCTGTTCCGTTTTCAAAACTAAAAGTGGCAATTGGATAATTTTTTAAATCGTATAGTTGGTAACTTACGGTTTGAGACAGGGTGAAATAATCATCCGGCCATTTTAAACGTTGTCCTAGTCCAACAGAAGCTCCAATAATATTTAAGCGTTGGTTCTTATTTACGTCTCTTGTTGCGTAGTTGTATTGGAATTGTTTAGAGTTATAAACAGAGAAAGATAAAGATTTAGGACTTTTACCTCCTAACCAAGGTTCAGAGAACGAGAAGCTAGAAGTGGTGTAATACCTACTTTTTTGCAATCTAAGTGATAATTTTTGTCCATCACCCATTGGTAATGGTTTGTATGCTTTTCTGTTAAAAATGTTTTTAATAGAAAAGTTATTGAATGACAATCCTAAGGTTCCAATAAAAGATCCTCCACCATATCCTCCTTGTAATTCTATCTGACTAGAACCTTTTTCAGCAACTGAATAATCAATGTCTACTGTTTTGTCCTGATAGTTTGGCTTTAAGTCTGGAGTGATAGCTTCTGCATCAAAAAATCCTAGTTGCCCTACCTCACGGATGGTTCTAATAATATCTTCTTTACTGTATAAATATCCTGGTTTGGTTCTTATTTCACGATAAATAACATGGTCATTTGTACGGTCATTCCCGTTTACAGTTACTTTTCTGACATACGTTGGTTCATCTTCGTGAATACGAATTTCAATATCAATAGAGTCATTTAGTACACGTGTTTCTACGGGTGTAACTTGTGAAAATAAGAATCCATTGTTTTGGTACAAAGTAGCAATGTCTTGAGAATCTGGAGATCCATCACCCGTAACACGTTCTTTTAATATTTTACCATTATAGGTCATTCCTTTTTCAATACGTAGTAAACGGTGTAATTGAGCATCAGTATATTTACTGTTTCCTAAAAATTTAATATCACCGAAATAATATTTTTTTCCTTCTTCAACTTTTACATTTAAGTTAATGGTATTGTCATCATTCCAAGTAAGTGATTTTGTTACGACCTGTGCATCGCGATATCCTTTTTCACTATAATCGGTGATTAGTTTTTCTAAGTCTTCTGTATAATTATCTTCTATGTATTTAGAAGATTTCCAAAAACGACCCAACATTTTTTGTTTGGTGTTTTTAAAAGATTTACGTAGTTTTTTATCAGAGAAAGCAGTGTTTCCTTCAAAAGAAATGGCTTTAATTTTAATCTTTTCACCTTTGTCTACATGGACTAACATGTTTACAATGTTGATACCGTTAGTATCTATCTTGGTGTCTAAAGTAACCTTGGTCTTTAAAAAACCTTTTTCCTTGTACTTGTCTTGGATGTAGTTTTTAGATGTTACGATAAGATTGTCCGTAACCATGGTACCTTTTTTTAACTCCGTTTCCTTTTGGAGTTCTTTTGCTTTACTAGMTTTWATWCCWGTRATGGTYARTTTRTTYAGCTGWGGTAATTCYTTTACATCAAAATCTAARTARGCKACTTTACCRTCTAYYTTTGCAATGTASACATCYACTTGRCTAAACTGTTTTGTTTCGTACAGYTTTTTAATRGCACTTGTMARYTTATCWCCAGGRAGTTTTATGTCYTGYCCTGTTTTTAAACCWGTAAAWACCTTTACRGTTTCATCWGARAAYTTTACCAARCCWTGGACATTWATGCCKCCGAGTTCRTARGTTTTTCCATGTTCAAAYTTGGTRTTTGAAGGRAGTTTTTTYGTAAGATCTTTTGTAGAAATAGTGTCAACAGAAGTGGTAGTARTTTCTTTTGTAACTGTTTTTTCTTGTGCANTTNNTACGATANNGNTAGCCATACATAAAGCYAACAGTAAAACGGTGTTTTTAATACTTTGCATTAGGTCTTTTCTATTTGTTCGCTTGTTTTTCCAAAGCGACGTTCTCGATTTTGATAAGTTGTAATTGCTTCGATTAAGTCTGGCTTTTTAAAGTCAGGCCAGCAAACATTGGTAAAGTACAATTCGCTATAGGCTATTTGCCATAAAAGAAAGTTACTAATTCGCTGTTCACCACTAGTTCTAATCAATAAATCAACATCGGGCAAAGAAAACGTATATAAATGGTTATTAATAACTTTTTCATCAATTTCTTCGATCTTTATCGAATTATTAACAACTTTTTCTGATATTTTTTTGATAGCATTAACAATTTCCTCACGAGAACCATAGCTCAAAGCAAGAGATAGTGTAATTCCAGTATTATTTTTTGTGAGGGCTATTACTTCAGATAATTTTTTTCTTACAGAAGAAGGAAGTGCCTCCATGTTTCCAATGACATTTAATTTGACATTGTTTTTATGCATACTTGCGACTTCTTTTTTAAGAGAACTTACTAATATGTTCATAAGTGCGGTGACTTCTAACTTGGGTCTTTTCCAATTTTCCGTAGAAAAGGCATAGAGAGTAAGGTATTCAATACCTAATTCAACAGAGGTTTCTAGGATTTCTCTTACAGAAGAAACGCCATGTTTATGGCCGAAAATACGAGGTTTTCCTTGTTCTTTAGCCCATCTTCCATTACCATCCATGATGATGGCGATATGTTTCGGGAGTTTTTTAGTATCTATCAATTGTGTGTGTGTTGTCATTAACGTGTTGTCATTAACGTGGTGCGTAACATGGTGGACGCCCAAAGGTATAAATAAAAGAGATAGTACTAAACATATACCAATCATTATTATTGGGGTTTCCAAAACTAAGTAATTTTATCTCCTTGTGGTTGTAGTCTAAACTATCTGTAAATGTGTAGCGACCTCTTAGTTCTAGTGCAATGGAGAAATCATGTATCAGTTTCGTCTTGTAGCCTATTCCGAAAGGGATCGCGAAAGAGTAGTGGTTTTGATAGCTGTACTTGCCAGGTGATGTTTCTTTTTGCGGCCTCTTCGCGTTGAATATTGCAATTTCAAAAATTAGGTAAGGACTCGCTGTTTTGTGTACAGTGGATAAATCATATTCCCAAAAATTAAAATCCAATCCTAAAGAGAGTTCTTTTATGGTGTTTGTGAATGAAATTCCTCTATTTTTACGTACGCTGTTTTTCGCATCGGCATCATTGGCTGAAATTTGTGCATAAGTAAAGGCTCCTCTCCATGCAATTCTTGGATTTGCGTTGTACTTGTATACGATCCCTGCAGCGATGTTATTTGGGTAGATATAAGATTCTTTTCCTATGTCTCCTATGTAATTACTTCCTCCTAAGGTAATTCCTATTTCATGGATTTGTGCTTGAGAAAAATAGGTCAAACTCAGAAATGTAAAAAATAAAAATAGTTTTTTCATGTTCAAATATGCGAGCAAGCGTTTTTCTACTTGCTGATTGAGGTTTGTGAATGTCTTTTTTGAATAACCTTTTTTTAGGAGAAATATTGTAAGCACACAAAAACTAATTAGGTGATTTTGTATTTCTAGTGTCTTCGCCCCATAATAATTTTTCACGAAGCGTTTTAATGAAGGTTTGCTGATTTATCTGAATCATTTTCAAAGTGAAATCTGCCTTTTTTAAATGTATAATAGTATCGTTATGAATCGTAAAAATTCTTGAATCTAATGATAAAAACGATTCGTTTTCTCGTCCGTTTGCCTGTAAAGTGATTTTTGTGTTGTCAGGAATTACTAGGGGGCGTGCATTTAAATTATGTGGTGCAATTGGCGTGAGTACAAAGTTGTGTGCCTGTGGTGTAATTACGGGACCACCACAACTCAAAGAATATCCAGTACTCCCTGTAGGGGTTGCTATAATCAATCCATCTGCCCAATAAGAGGTTAAAAACTCACCATCCAAATACGTCTCAACGGTAATCATGGAGGTAGAGGTTTTTCTACTGACAGAGATTTCGTTTAAAGCAAAATTCATGATCTTCAAATCCTCTGTAGGAGGTTCTGTATGGACACATAATAAACTACGTTCTTTTATGTGGTATTTTTTTTGAATAAGTAGTTTTAAGGTTGCTTCAATCTCATCTTTTAAAGCCGTGGCCAAAAAGCCTAACCTACCTGTGTTAATTCCTAGAAAAGGAATGTTGGTATTTCGGACATAGGTAATGGCGCGTAAAATAGTACCATCGCCTCCGATGGTTAGCATGGCGTCAAAACTCGCGTCCAATTGACTGTGATGGTTAAAGGTGTTGTACTCTTTTGTGAGTCCTATTTCTTGTTGTAGGGCTGTGTAAAAATCTTCTTCAATAAAAGCCTCGATATCGAGTAATTCTATGTGATGAAACAATTCTATAATATAGCTTTTAGTAGCTTCTGTAATATGTTGATTGTATAAGGCAATCTTCATGTAAATAATGTTTTATGGGGCTGTTAGGGTAGTCTATTGTTTGTGTTTACCTTTAGATACTTAGGTATTTACGTAGGTAATCGGCACGTTCTTTAAGTGTTTCTAGGAAATAATCGTCCTTGTGTTCTGTAATGACCTTGTAATCATACCTTCTAAAGGATTGAATGACTTCATTTATTTCTTCACTGTAAAATTTAACGCCTATTTGAACAATGTCATTCCTGTTTTCGGTGATGAAAACACCCAGTAATTTGGCTTTGTTACTTTCTACAATTTGTGAAATTTCACTAAAAGAAAAATCTCTAGTAGCTTTTTCAATAATAAGAGTTAATCCTTGTTCACTTAAAAAGGGTGTATTATAACACAGCTCTAAAATATCATTCAGTTCAAAATATCCAATGTATTGTTGTTCTTTATTTAAAACAGGGAGTATGTTCGATTCATTAACTGTAAAACGCTTTAGTAACTCTAATACATCAGTGCTTTCATCCGCAAAAAAGGAATCCAATAAATGTGCAGACTCTTTAAGAATCGTATCGGTATCTATTGCATGGATGTCACTTTCAGAAATAAGTCCAACTAATTGGTTGTTTTCAATAATCGGAAGGTGAGAAATAGGTTGGTTTCTGAAAACTTCAACGGCTTTTGCTACGCTGTCACTGGGTGATAGCGCTTTTAATTCTGATAATATGTAAGGCGTAGTATTCATGTTATACAATAAAGGTACTGCAAATTAATTAAAAATAAAACGAATGTTGATGCATTGTTTGTAAATTTGTGCTCGATAAAATATATAACCATGACAAAGTTAAGTGTAAATGTAAATAAAATTGCGACTTTACGTAATTCAAGAGGGGCTGATTTTCCTAATGTAGTTAAGGTAGCAATGGATATAGAGTCCTTTGGTGCACAGGGAATTACCATTCATCCAAGACCGGACGAACGTCATATTAGATATCAGGATGCTTTTGATTTAAAAAAAGTAGTAAAAACAGAGTTTAATATAGAAGGAAACCCAATTCAAAGTTTTATGGATTTGGTCTTAGCTAACAAACCAACACAGGTTACTTTAGTGCCAGACGCTGTGGATGCAATTACATCAAATGCAGGGTGGGATACTTTAAAAAATGCAGGTTTTTTAACAGAAGTAATTCAAGAGTTTAAACATGCAGGAATTCGTACTTCTGTATTTATAGATACCGACGCTAAAATGATAGAAGGGGCAGCCAAAGTAGGGGCAGACCGCATAGAATTATATACAGAAGATTTTGCCACTCAATATGGACTTGGGAATTTAGAGGCCGTTAAAGCCTATACCGAAAGTGCTGAATTAGCAACGAAATTAGGCATGGGAATTAATGCAGGACACGATTTAAGCTTGGAAAACATTGAGTTTTTCACTGCCAATGTACCTAATTTATTAGAAGTATCTATCGGGCATGCATTGATTGCTGAATCCTTGTATTTAGGTTTGGAGAATGTAGTGAATATGTATCTGGAAAAATTAAGAAAAGGGAACGCTATTTAATATGTTACTACACGCGCGTATTTTAGGAGAGGGAACTCCCTTGTTAATTTTACATGGTTATTTTGGGATGGGAGACAATTGGAAATCCATCGGTGCAAAATTAAGTGATCGGTTTCAGGTACATCTTATAGACCAGCGAAATCATGGACGTAGCTTTCATGCCGATGAATTTGACTATGAGCTTTTAGTTGAAGACTTAATGGAATATGTCCAATACCATCAATTAAAAAAGCTGGTACTTTTAGGGCATTCTATGGGGGGTAAAGTAGCGATGTTATTTGCAGTTACTTATCCTGAAATGGTTTCAAAGTTAATAATAGCCGATATTTCTCCGCGATTTTACCCGCCACATCATCATCAAATATTAGATGCATTAAGTGCGGTAGATTTTTCTATTCATACGAGTAGAAAAGCGGTAGAAGAAGTGCTTTCTGCTAACATAGAAGAACCAGGAGTACGTCAATTTTTGCTGAAAAACGTATATTGGAAAGAAAAAGGGCAGTTAGACTATCGTTTTAACCTAGAAAGTTTAGTGGAAAACACGGATGAAGTTGGAGCAGCCTTACCAAGTTTTACGGAGTATGATGGTCCTACCTTGTTTTTAAAAGGAGAAAATTCAAGCTATATCTCGAAAAGTGATACAGATTTGATTCGTGCGCATTTTCAAAATGCGGAAATAAAGACAGTAAAAGATGCAGGACATTGGTTACATGCGGAAAATCCGACAGTTTTCTATGACTATCTGACCGAATTTTTAGATTAAAGAGTTGATGGCATGTATTTAGATTGTTTTGTAATCACAGCTTGTGGTTTCGTCTTGCTATGGACGAATGGTGATTTTAAAAGTTGATAAGAATTTTAGGAGTCACTATAGTATAACCCAGTCTTTAAAAAAATAAAACAATGAAAACAATTTTAAGAATATTATTAACCGCAGTGGCAGTGGTTATTTTAGCGTATTTCCTACCGGGAGTTTATGTGACATCACCTTCTTCCGCTATTATAGTCGCAATCGTATTGGCTTTGCTACGATTTATTGTAAAACCAATTTTAGTCATATTCACATTGCCCATTACGATCCTCACATTAGGCTTGTTCTTGTTGGTAATAAATGCCTTTATGATACTGCTAGCAGACAGCTTAGTAGATGGTTTTTCAGTGTCAGGATTTTGGATAGCATTGCTATTTAGTCTCTTGCTCTCGTTTTTCCAATCTATACTCTACTCATTTTTAAAAGAAACGAAATAAAATACTTAATTTGAATGATTTAAATTTTTGCGAACTAGTAAAAAAACACTAATTTCGCATTCAATTTTTAATGATTTTACAGAAAATAATTATATAGAATGAACATCACAAAAGAAAATATCGACGCACTAAATGCAGTAGTTACAGTTGAAATTAATGCAGAAGATTATCAAAGTAAAGTAGATGAGGTTTTAAAAGACTATCGTAAAAAATCTAACATCCCTGGATTTAGAAAAGGTCAAGTGCCTGCAGGAATGATAAAGAAGCAGTACGGGAAATCGGTAATGATTGATGAAGTAAATAAATTATTACAAGAATCTTTAAATAACTTCTTAGTTGAAGAAAAATTAGACCTTTTAGGAAATCCATTACCTAAAATGAAGGAAGACTTTTCTTGGGATGCTGAAACATACTCTTTTGAGTTTGAATTAGGATTGGCTCCAGTTTTTGAAGTAAAATTAGATGACAAAAAGAAAGTAACTCAATACAAAATCGTTGCAGACGAGGACTTGATTAATAAAGAAGTTGAGAATTTACAAAAGCGTTTTGGGAATTTAGTTTCTAAAGATGTTGTTGGTGAAGGAATGAGCGTAACAGGAACTTTTGTAAACAAAGAAAAAGAAATTGAAAAGAAATCAACAATAGAGCTTGTTGATATCAAAGGGAAAGTAAACGTAAAGAAATTTGTTGGCGCTAAAGTAGGAGATGTTTTAGTGTTAAAAACAAAAGGATTGTTTGCTGATGATCATAAAATGATGAATGCTTTAGGATTGTCTCACGATGATGCTCATGGTTTTGAAATCGATGTAACATTCGCTATCGAAGAAGTAAGCGAAATGGAATTGGCAGAAGTGAATCAAGAGTTGTTTGATAAAGTTTTTGGTCCTGATGTAATTTCTACAGAAGCTGAATTAAGAGATAAAATAAAAGAAGATGCTGAAAAGCAATTTCAAACACAAGGAGACCAACAATTATTAAATGCTATTACAGAGTATTTAGTTGAAAACACGAAGTTTGATTTACCTTCAGGTTTCTTGAAAAAATGGTTGACAGTAGCTGGAGAGAATCCAATCTCTGACGAGCAAGCAGCGATCGAATTCGAAAAATCTGAAAAAGGGTTGCGTTACCAATTAATCGAAGGTAAAATAATGAAGGAACACGACATTAAATTATCTTTTGAGGAGTTAAAAGACTACACCAAAGGATTTATTAAAGGTCAAATGGCACAATACGGTCAAACTAATCCAGAAGAAAAAGAATTGGACGAGATTGCACAACGTGTGTTGGGTAATCAAGAGGAGGCAAAACGTTTACAAGATCAAATGATGAGCCAAAAATTATTGGATTTCTATAAAGAAAAAATGACTTTTAATGTAAAAGAAGTTACTTATGACGGGTTTGTAAAAGAAGTTTACAAATAGTCCTAAGACCTTATAATATTTTTTAAAAACGCTCCAAGAAATTGGAGCGTTTTTTTGTGTTTATAAGATATGTGAACTATGTTTTCAGCGTCTTAATTAGGAGTCGTTTTTTAGGTGTTGTATTCCATAAGTCCCTTTCAAATATCACATGGTGTTTCTTCTCAAAGCGATGTTATATTCTTAGTATTTCATCCCAATTATTTTATTGCAAGGTGTCCATGCTGAGTGTCCAGATCCAAGTGTGATCCTCGCGAAGGCGAGGGCAGCGTAAAACAAGACAATCAATGTCAATAAAAAACACCCTCAGACCTTCTCAAAAAAAGCCCTCTAAACTAACTAGGTTTAGAGGGCTTTTAATTCAAGAAAACAAAATTGTTTTACCGCTTATTTTGCGTTACTGTATAATTTACTCAGTTTTATAAACTCTTTTTTAGATCCATTTTTAAATGGAATTAAATAAAAACTATACTGGTGTTTTTTGCTTCCCATGATTTGGTATTCCTTTTGGGGTTTTGAATACCAACTGTCATCACCTGCTAAACCACGTTGTTTTAAATCGATGTTTACCTGCACCAAATCTTGTGCTTTTATATCGATCGTGTGCTTGCTTTTATTCATGGCAGGAATCCCATCAATTCTATAGGTGTCATCAATTTCTTTATTACCGTAATTTAGATCAGCAGTAGTGTCAAAATCTTCATTGGGCATGTGTAAGGTGCTAAAACAGAATTTTTTTGAATCCTGAATCACTAATAAACCATTGTTGTTACTGTTAGATAGCGCCATCCAACGTACATCGGTTTTGTAACCATTTTCTTGAGGTCTTATATAAGGAACATATTGTTCGGCAACACTAGAAGTATAGACATCTACAAAGGCAGAAGCTTTCCGATCTTCGTAGTTTTCCCAAGGGCCTCTTCCGTAATAATCAAGCTTGTTATATTCTTGCTGCAGTTGCATGCGCATCCCAACACGTGGAATGTCTCCTTTATAATCGGTTTCGTGTAAGGTGTTACTTATTTTAATAAGACCATTCCCCATAATTTCGTAAGAACTGTCAAAGGTGGTGTTTACTCCAGGTAAGCTGTATGTAATGTCTAATACAATACTACCGTTGGCTAATTTCTTGTGATTTATAGTACGCACTTCAGAGAACAATGACGCTTTTTTCCATTCAATGTTTTTGGCCTGCATTTTATTTCCGAAATCATTATCGGTCATAGGGCGCCAGAAGTTAGGTTTTGGTCCTTTTCCATCTTTTAAAAATTCTTTTTTATCAATTTTATAGGAAGTGATGCGTCCTTGTTTTGTATCAAAAACTATGCTTACGTTTTTGTTAAATACATGGATTTTATTCTTTCTGATCTTGATTTTTAATGATTTTTGATCTGAAATTTCCGTAATTTCTTGTGTGTATTTTCTGGACAGTGCTATTTGTTCATGAGCAACTTCAAAGCCTTTGTTTAATAAGCTCCAATCGTTTTTAAGTGTTGCGCTAATCTCCACAAAATACTCCGTGTTTTTTTGAAAATCGATGTCTTTTAGCGGGATTCTAATGAGTTCTCCCGTGTGCATGTCTACCGAAACATCTCCTAAGTCTACTTGTTTTAATACCTGGCCGTCTGCTTTAATGACTGCGGTAAAGTTAAAGTGATTCAAGTTGGTAAAGTCATATAAGTTCTCTACCAAGACACGTAATTCATTATGTCTATTAATACCTTGAGGTTTAAAATTGATGTACTCTTGTGCTTTTTTAACTTCGAATAATGCAGGTTGAGGACTTCTGTCTGGAAATACAATTCCATTATTTAAAAAGGTATTATCGTTTGGCATGTTCTGTCCGTAATCTCCTCCGTAAGCGTAGTAGCGTTCTCCATTTTCATTGGTTTTCCAAATAGATTGATCTACCCAATCCCAAATAAAACCACCCTGAAGGTTGTCGTATTTTTCAATGACATCCCAGTAATCTTGGAAATTTCCGGTACTGTTTCCCATAGCATGGGCATATTCGCTAGGGATAAATGGTTTGTTGGTCAAATTTCGCCCTATTTGTTCAAGTCTAGCAGGTGACGGATATTGAGGTACAATAATATCGGTATTCCAATCCATATCATATAAACTACCATCCCTATCTTTATATGGGCGTTCGTACTGTACAGGTCTTTTTGTCAAATCTAACGCTTTGATAGCTTTGTAACCCGCATAGAAATTAGTTCCGTTTCCAGCTTCATTTCCCATAGACCAAATAATCACCGATGGATGATTTCTATCGCGTTTTACCATACGTGTCATACGATCCACATGGGAGTTTTCCCAGTTTTTCTTTTTTGCTAAGGAATGAGATCCATAGTACATTCCATGCGATTCAATATTTGCTTCATCGACTACATAAATTCCATAAATATCACATAATTCATAAAAACGTCTTCCACGTGGGTAATGACTCAGTCGAACGGCATTGATGTTGTTTTCCTTCCAAAGCTGAATGTCTTTTAAAATCAATTCTTCGCTCATTACATGTCCTGTTTCTGGGTCAGCTTCTTGTGCGTTTACTCCTTTTAAAGTGATGCGTTGTCCGTTTACCAATAGCAAGCCTTGTTTAATTTCTACCGATCTAAAACCAATGTTTCTAATGGTAGTTTCTAGTAGTTTCCCTTTTTTATTCTTAGTTTCAATAATTAAAGTATATAAATTAGGGTGTTCTGCACTCCATTGTTTAACTCCTGGAATGTTGGCTTTAAATGAAATGGAATTTCGTTGTTCTTTTTGAATTTCCACCTTCAACGTTTCTGTAGATAGTGTACGATTCTGATCTTTTAATGTATAGGTAATGTTTAATGTTTCTTGTTTGGAAGTATGGTTTTCAAGTGTAAGGTCTAATTGAAAGATACCATTTTCGTATGCCTTGTCTAAGCTTGCGAGTACTTCAAAATCTTGAATTCTTGTTGTCGGCTGTGCATATACAAATACATCACGTTCTATTCCGCTAATTCTCCAGAAATCTTGACATTCTAAATAACTACCATCGGTCCATCTGAAAATTTGAATGGCAAGGGTATTCTTTCCTCTTTTAACAGCCTTGGTAATATTGAACTCACTCGGTAATTTACTTCCTTGAGAATATCCAATATACTGTCCGTTTAACCATACAAATCCACCCGATTTCATGGCGCCAATATGTAAAAACATTTCTTTTTTTGTCCAGCTTCTACCCACGGTGAAATCACGGCGATACGACCCTACAGGATTGTAATTATGAGGTACTTTTCCAGGGTGTTTTGGGTAAATGCCATCCAACTCCATATCTTCGGCGATGGGGGCTTTGTAATCGGCAAATTCGTATTGGTGATTTACATAAATAGGAACTCCATATCCTTCTATTTCCCAGTTGGAAGGTACTTTTATTTCGTCCCAAGAGGAAATGTCCTCACTAGGATTCATAAAAGTTAAAGGACGGTCTTTTGGTGACTTTACCCAGTTGAATTTCCACAGACCATTGAGTGATTTTTTGTAATTACTCGTATTTTTCACTGCGTTTTTTATATTGGAAAATGAGGTGAAACTAGCATGTGCATCTTCTTTGTTGTCTGAGATAACTTGTTCATTCTCTATATAATGCCAAATAGAATTTTTTAAGCTATTTTGTGCGGTAAGGGAAAATCCACACCATAATAATAGGAGTGAGGCCAGTAAGTTTTTCATAAATGTAAAATCTAAAAAATTGTTCAATAGCAAGTTAGTATAAAAATGAATAAGGGATGTAGTCTGTCTGAATTGTAAGTAAATATATTTACGAAAACGTATTCGTTATGGTTTATGACGTATTTTTAGTTATAGTTTTATATCAAATATTAAAAATATGGTTGATAATTGTTATATCTGAATGAATATTTAAACGTATAAAATACGTTTAATGTAGTTTGTTTTTTGATAAAAGCGTCTATATGTAGTTTTTGGAGGGAGATTTTGTATTGAGAATAGTGGTAGTAATGAGGATACTCCCTCGTCACATCGAGTGGTTTTCTATTGGTTTTCAAAGAGAAAATCAATAGAAAATTAGATCGAGATCCCTTGCTAAATATAAAACATCAATGTTAGCGGTTTTCTTATAAATTCTTTTGAGAATCACAGGGGTTTAATGTACATGTATCTTGTAAAAATATTTCGATACAATTACGCGATGTGACGTCATGTAAGCAGTTGTAAATAAATGAGATGTCATCTTACTTCCTGTATCTAGCAGTCCTATGTTAAATTTCAGAAACTAGGATGTTTCATTACGTGACGCACTTTTCTAACACTGCTTCCCCGTCTTCTCGAGGATGATGGATGTGGCTGTGACATTTGGAAGTGTTTATTATTTCGGAGGCTTTTTCTTCTGCTATGTGTGTATGGTATCGAAGGAAGGGAAATGCGATATCTGAAATTTCAAATCGGAGCGTTCTCTAGTCTCCAATCACCAGTTACCATTCCTTTAATACTAGATACACTGTCCTGTTTCCTGTGTCAAATAGTCTTGTGTCAAATAATATTGATTCCTGCGTCTAAAAAAATACGGTTTCCCGTAATAAAATCATCACGAAGTTACATTCATAGTCTTCGTTTACCCGCAAAAGCGGTGCACTTACTCATTTGTAAAAAACGCATTCGTTTTAATTGTACCTTTATCCTATGATAAAAGTAGTAATAATAGACGACGAGTTAATTGCAA
>NVRM01000039.1 GCA_002400885.1 Flavobacteriaceae bacterium | reverse complement strand
ATGAACTTCTCGATACAATTACTCCTACCGTCGTAATCACTCGAAGTGACGATGAGTGTAATAAAATTACATCAATGGTAGTTGATTTTCTTATAAATGAGGTTTAGAATTTACAAGAAAACCATAGCAAGAATATCAGATTTAATAAGTGAATAGCCGAAACACTCAAGCCTATCACTTGTTTCAGTAAAAAATCCACGCAATTATTGAGTGGATTTTTTAGGGTTTTAATAATGGATTGATGGCGGCTGGTTAAACTAGTTTTAGGGGTCGGAGTACAGTACATAAACATATAATTAAAAGTATATAATAGATGAAAGGTATTTTATTGATGGGCTTACCCGCATGTGGTAAAGGAACACAATCAAAAAAATTAGAAGAGCAGGGGTATACCTATATCGGCATGGGCGTTCTTTTAAGAGAGCATAAGGAAAAAGGAACGGAGATTGGAAAGTTGGTCACCAAGTTAGATGCGGAAGGGAAGTTGACGCCAGACGCGATTGTAATTAAAATTTTAAATGATAAAATCGAGGAATTAAAAGCGAGCTCCAAAGGCTTTGTTTTTGATGGTGTGGTCCGAACATTAGCACAGGCGGAAGTTTTTAAAAAAACCTGTGAATTACAAGGGATTGAATTGATTCCAGTGGTGATTTCTGTGTCAGAGCAGGAGGCTACCAAACGTTCTGTTGCTCGTGGACTGGATAGTGGACGCATAGAGGATTCCGATAGTAGCATCATTGCACATCGTATCGGTATTTATACAAGTAATAGCACTGCTATTGAAAAATACTTCCTTGAAAGCGGTGTTGGTTGTGCCGTATTAAAAGGCGATGCCCCCGTGGATGAAATTACCAAAGATATTTTGGCATTGGTGGAATAATAATTTGTTAAAATAAAAGCAATGCATGATTTGGGAACTTTCTGAATGGTGGGTTGCTTTTTTTTAATGACTGTATTTACAGTTCTTCTTCTTCTTCTTCTTCTTCTTCTTCTTCTTCTTTCTGATAAATAGAATCTTCCTTTCTTAGGGGAATTAACGGGAAGTGTTTTGTGATGTTTTAATCTTTGGACATTAGGCCTGTTAGTTAGGTTTCAAAACTGTTTGAAATTATCAATAGAACCAGGCTAAAATACACATGACTTTAGGTGAAAGACTGATGTTGTCTGAAGGTTGTTTTTTTGAATGATGAAGGAGGCTAATTCCTGTAATTACCCCTCTTGTTTTATTAGATAAGTTTTTGGAAATACATATGAAAAAAATCAAAGATGAATTGGGGAGAAAAAAATGCGAATGTAAAAACTGTGAAAGTTGTGGTCTAGTACAATCTGAAGATGGAGGTATAGCTGTAATCTGTACTACATGTGAAGGTTCAGGGTTTTATAATCCTTATGAATAATCAGATGAATATAAATTTACATTATATTGGTTGCAATGTAGCGTCATTTTTAAAATCGTATTATATGGAAAGATAAGTTTTGTGTAAACGTTTGGTCTTTAGTAATATGAATTGCTTCATCAGCTAAAAACTATTTTCATGTAATTGCGGGTTCTCGTAAGGATATGAAAATAGTTTTCTTATTTTAAGGCAGTTATAAAATCTTACTGATTTAGGTTTGAAAAAAAGTAGAGCAAAACTAATACCTGCTGGTACGATGCTGTTTTTCATCTAGAGCTCCAATCGGATATATAGCAATAGCAGATAATAAAATTTCAAGAAATTAAGGTTTTAAGTCATTGATTCCAGGTAAAGGATTACCTACTGAATATCTATTTTAATTATTGAAGCAAAACGCTGACAAAATTGAATGTGTAGCAAGTAGACCTACTTTTATAGAAGTTTCAGGTTCGGCTCTTAAAAGTGTTTCTATTCTGGTGCCAAGTGATAAAACACTAGATGAATTAGATAGTCGAACAAAATATTTTAATACTAATTTATTAGTAAAGCAAAAATAAACACAATCACTAACTAAACTTCGCGACACCGTACTCTCTCAATTAATATTGGGTAAGTTATTGGTGCTAGAGGCGATGTTGGAGGTTGAGAAAAGCTATTAGGGTGAAAAATATTTCCTATGAACAGGTTTTTTGTTTCGATATGGATGAATTTAAAAAGAAAGCTATGAAATACAATCCAGAAAAACACCACAGAAGAAGCATCCGTTTAAAAGGCTATGATTATGCAAGTGCAGGATTGTATTTTATAACGATTTGCACTCAGAACTACGCACATTTATTTGGCGAGATAAAAAATGGAGCAATGATACAGAATCGATTGGCAGCTATAATAACAGAAAGCTGGGATGCTATTCCACATCATTTTCCAAATACTAAAAATCACGAATTTATAATGATGCCTAATCATATACACGGCATCATAGAAATTCTAGATACTAATGAAAACACCACAGAGGAAATAGGCCAATTTAAATCACCCTCTAAAACAATAGGATCTATTATTAGAGGATTTAAAATAGGAACAAAAAAGGGATTCCGAGCATTTTTTATCAGTACGGGCGAAAAATCTTTCGCACTTAAAGAAGCAGCATATAAAAAAGGCAAAAAATCTTTCACATTAAAAGAGAATGAAAGATCAGAAAACGAATATAAAAAGGGCGAAAGATTTTTCGCCCCGACGACGACGACGACGGCGGAAATGAACATATTAAAAAAGATAGATTTTGATAAATCTATCTGGCAGCGGAATTATTACGAGCATATTATTAGAGATGATAATGCGTATCAAAATATATCGAACTATATTATCAATAACCCTAAAAAATGGGCTGAAGACAAATTTTTTAAAGAAAAGGAACCTTAGGAATGATCATTTCCGTTTCTTTAGAACACCTAGCCAGGAAACACGTAAGTTATTTAATATTTTTAAACACCATGTTAGCATCGCTGAATTCAACTTATAAACAGAACCGTTTTAATTATTACGACTGTTTATATTAACCCAAAACCTTACCGCTATTTCAGACGAAAAGTATACCAGTAAATTTAAATAAATATTCGAGCCAAGAAGAAATGGATTAGGTGTTGTGAATTGGTTTCATAATTGTATTTTTATGTGAGCAATCACATGGTATCGCCAAGAATTAAGCAAAGACCTTGTGTTGTGAATTGGTTTCAAAATTGTATTTTTATGTGAGCATTCACATGATAGAACAACCACAAAATATTTCAAATAATGTTGTGAATTGGTTTCAAAATTGTATTTTTATGTGAGCATTCACATGGAGAACTCACGGAGATATTTACATCGACTAGTTGTGAATTGGTTTCAAAATTGTATTTTTATGTGAGCATTCACATGTAATTAAAGCTGAGTATTACGAAGGCGATAGTTGTGAATTGGTTTCAAAATTGTATTTTTATGTGAGCATTCACATGTTCTTATTAGCTTGATTAATCATGCTGATAGTTGTGAATTGGTTTCAAAATTGTATTTTTATGTGAGCATTCACATGTTCTACTTCCAAAAACATAACCATTAAACAGTTGTGAATTGGTTTCAAAATTGTATTTTTATGTGAGCATTCACATGAAGTATTGACAACTCCATATACTATTATGTGTTGTGAATTGGTTTCAAAATTGTATTTTTATGTGAGCATTCACATGAAGAATGGCTATTTCGAAAAGGAGCTTCTAGTTGTGAATTGGTTTCAAAATTGTATTTTTATGTGAGTATTCACATGGAGCTTACAGAATCGCAGATCGAATGTATAGTTGTGAATTGGTTTCAAAATTGTATTTTTATGTGAGCATTCACATGCTTACTACTGAGCAGTTCGACGCTAAGACTGTTGTGAATTGGTTTCAAAATTGTATTTTTATGTGAGCATTCACATGATTGGAAGGGAATTATACGGCTTACGTGATGTTGTGAATTGGTTTCAAAATTGTATTTTTATGTGAGCATTCACATGTTATCATCCTTTTGTATGATCTTAAAATCAGTTGTGAATTGGTTTCAAAATTGTATTTTTATGTGAGCATTCACATGTGTTAGGGGCGAAAACAATCACGAACATCAGTTGTGAATTGGTTTCAAAATTGTATTTTTATGTGAGCATTCACATGCTAAAGAAGATATTAAACAAATGCTAAAGCGTTGTGAATTGGTTTCAAAATTGTATTTTTATGTGAGCATTCACATGAGGTCAAAAGTTCACTATTGCGCTACGAGAGTTGTGAATTGGTTTCAAAATTGTATTTTTATGTGAGCATTCACATGTTGCGGATGTTCTGTTATTCCCTATTCCTAGTTGTGAATTGGTTTCAAAATTGTATTTTTATGTGAGCATTCACATGTAAGCTGTAGAATTGGTCTAATTGCTCCGTGTTGTGAATTGGTTTCAAAATTGTATTTTTATGTGAGCATTCACATGTAGGGCTGAGTGGACAAATAGAGATGTTAGTTGTGAATTGGTTTCAAAATTGTATTTTTATGTGAGCATTCACATGCTGAGCAGGTAAATGCAAATACGCCTCCTGTTGTGAATTGGTTTCAAAATTGTATTTTTATGTGAGCATTCACATGAATTCTAATTAATCAGCCAATCGACGCCTAGTTGTGAATTGGTTTCAAAATTGTATTTTTATGTGAGCATTCACATGTTTAACGGCACTTTTTCCCTGCACTCCTGAGTTGTGAATTGGTTTCAAAATTGTATTTTTATGTGAGCATTCACATGCTTTACACCTGAAGGATGGAAGCGGCTTCAGTTGTGAATTGGTTTCAAAATTGTATTTTTATGTGAGCATTCACATGATGCCTCCGTATAGTAGTTCGTTTAATATGGTTGTGAATTGGTTTCAAAATTGTATTTTTATGTGAGCATTCACATGATTCCAGTATTTAGTCATTCCTTCAGGTAAGTTGTGAATTGGTTTCAAAATTGTATTTTTATGTGAGCATTCACATGTTAATGTAAATTATCTTCCCAAGGGTTTCGGTTGTGAATTGGTTTCAAAATTGTATTTTTATGTGAGCATTCACATGTTTTCTATAAAACAGAACAAACAACGAAAAGTTGTGAATTGGTTTCAAAATTGTATTTTTATGTGAGCATTCACATGCAGTCTTGCTTTATTGTGATTTAATGCACAGTTGTGAATTGGTTTCAAAATTGTATTTTTATGTGAGCATTCACATGCTTACTTTTAAGAAACCCAACACAGGAGGAGTTGTGAATTGGTTTCAAAATTGTATTTTTATGTGAGCATTCACATGACATTCTTTACAAGCTGGAACACCACAACTGTTGTGAATTGGTTTCAAAATTGTATTTTTATGTGAGCATTCACATGGCGTCCGTTCTTCGGAACATAGCTTCACGAGTTGTGAATTGGTTTCAAAATTGTATTTTTATGTGAGCATTCACATGCACCTCTCATTTTCTCTGAAACACAATTGAGTTGTGAATTGGTTTCAAAATTGTATTTTTATGTGAGCATTCACATGGTCAATCCCGAATTCTTAGTTGTACTAAGGCGTCGGGATTGTTTTTTAGGAATTATAAATTAAAGTAATTTATGAATAGTAGCGTTAGTAAAGGCGCGTTTTTTTGATTTAAAAAAGCTCTAATTGCTGTACCGTGTTTGGTTTTTCTACCTCTTTTTTACCGAAAAAGAGTTCCATATTTCCAAATTGCCGGTCTGTGACTTCTAGAATACACACTTTTCCATATTTTGGTAAATTATTTTTCGTTCTTCTTCTGTGAACTTTAGAATTTTCCCGACTTGGGCAGTGGCGTAAATAAATAGAAAATTGGAACATAGTAAAACCATCTTTTATCAATTGTTTTCGAAACAATTGTGCGGCTTTACGTTCTCTTTTTGTGTCTGTTGGTAAATCAAAAAATACGAGTACCCACATAATTTTATAGGCGTTAAATCGGTTGGTGGTGTTCATTTTAGTCTAGCATTGGATATTTAATCTGTCGTAAATCTCCAGTATAACATTTATACAGACTAGCTGTTGTGGTGCTAACGGCTACCATTAGAGGACGTACTTGGCCATCTATCAATACATCTTGGGTGGCAATTTGTAGTAAATAGCTACGTTGTTCTTTACTTAATTCCGCTGTGCTGCCATGTATTTGTATATAATTGTACACCATCTTATCTACAAAAGGGCGGTAGGGTTCCATAATATCGTCTGCCAGGCAGTAGGGATTGTATTTATTGTGATGGAAAATCCCCAAGACAGGAAGTAAGCCGCTGCTTACTAGTCCACGTGCTACGATACTCCGTAGGATGGCATAGCCATAATTAAGCATGGAATTGGGGGCGGTACCATGGCGACCTCGGCTAAAATCTTCGAAGAGATGCTTCCAGAAATACTGTGCTGCAATGCCTTCCATATTGCTGCTGTCTCCACTTTTTACGGCGTTTTTATAAGCGTCCATCCCTTCAAAAGGTTTGTCTAAAAGGGCTAAGAGTCCTTGTTGGTTCCTTATTTTCTGCTCTACAGTCTGTTTCCATAATTGCTTTTTTAAGGGTTCGGAGACTGTGAGTTGACATTGGATGCGTTCGGAAAATTCGCTATGCCCATAGAGTGGTTGGATCATGGCAAAGGGTAAATGATGGGCATCACAACTAATTACCACCACATTATTCCCTTGTAAGGCAATTAATAATTGATGGCTCAAGGTAATCTGATAATGGTCCAAGACTAATATAGCCATGTCCTCCACGGGGATGCCCCCCTTGCTGGTGTTAGACTTGGGGTCTATCACCAACATCTGAAGGTCTTTTATTTTTAAATAGGCTGGGTTTCCAATATAGATGGTGCGTTTGAGCATGGTATATTAATTTAAGACCCTTTTTTCTTGTTGTATTTCTTCTCCTATTGCAACGATTTTTCCAATGTGGTTTGTTCTTACTTTTATTATTCCTGTAAGTCCATTTAATCCTTCCCTTTTCCAATTAAGAGATTTTAGTACATTATTATTTTCAACAGTAGTTTCTAAGTGATGTCTGAAAGAATAGTCTTTTGAAGCGATTTTTTGCACTCTAAATAAATGTTCACTTATTAAAGCAGTATTTTTCTCGTCCAGTAGGTCATTTTCACTTGGATTGAAACCATTCGATGGAAATACGAACATTTCATTTTGTTTCATAGTAAACATAAAAGTCCATCCAATTTGTTCATTATAGTCGTAGTCTATTATTGGGAGTTCTGTATTTACTCTAGCTACTGCTTCATAAAAGGAGACTGCTTTTTCTTGTAATTTACCTTTGCTATCTTTGTAGATCGCCACATGATGATTGTTTCCTGTACTTACAAAGTCAACGGGAATTTCTTTTCCGTTTTTAAGTATCGGATTTCCTAAATGGTCTTTTTTAGTATGCAAGGCTTCTGTGTTGCTAACACCGGTTATGGTAACTCGTTTAATAGCAATATTGTTTTTTTTGTCTAGCCAAATTGGATTTTTATCTAAGTTAGAAAAGGCTTCTTTTTTGTTATTGTTATATTCTTTGAGTCGTTGGCTTAGTTTTTTTCGAATTCCAGCATCGGTAACTTTTTCAATTTTTAATTCGTGAGTAATAGGTTTTCTGATGGTAAATAGTTCCTCCGTAAACTGTAATTTCACTTTTTCAGGGACGTATTTTGTTTGGGCATCATTTAAATATAGCGGTGTTTTTTCCAAACTATTTTTTCCTGTAAATGCTTTTTTAGGGTCGTTATTATGTGCTGCTAAACGCATAAATAAGGCATCTTTATACAGGGGTTTTGTAACTTGAGCTATTTTTTTTAGGTCAAATTTTCCGCTTACTTTTTCTTCTTTGTTTATAATCACAAGTTGTTTTGCATACACAGTTTCTTTGTGTAACTGTCCTCTTGGAGTCAATTGTATTTTTGGTGTGTCTTGTCCTTTTATCTTGTTTTTATTTTTGGTCACCACCTTGTTTTTTGCTTTGAAGGATATTAATACGGATTCCAAATGTTTTTTTGCTTCTTGTCTAAAGTTGGGCATCGGAGCTATAAATACACGTTTTCCATGTTGGTTATTACTCGTTATTTTGTTTTTTATTTGAAATAATCTACTTTCTTTAGTCCGTGCTGCGTTGAGATTGTTGAGGTATTGTATATGATTGTGGGTTGTAAAAGCTACGGAAAGAGCATCCATAGCATGGTGTCTATGGTCGTTCCGTTTGGTCCAATCTTTTATGACTTCTACTTTTTTATTGTCTTTTCTAATTTGTATTTCTGTTAAACCTAGTGCTTTGTATTTAGGAAAATTTAATTCTTTCATGACATTTATTAAATCCCAGTCCTCACGGAGTTTACTGGTAATAGTTCCAGAACTAGAAACGACTGTACGTACTACTTCTTCCAACATCATTTTTGCTTTTTTTGCAATGTATTGGCTGTTCCGCAAGTCCCGTTCAATAAAACCATCTGGTAGATCGGATTTAGGCATCAGTAATTTTTTGTATTTCCCTTTACTAAACGCACCTTTTCCGTTATTGTAGAGGCTTTCTACTCGTTTAATATAATCATCCTTGTCTGCATTATAATCGTCACTTATAAAATCCATAGCTGTACGGTCTGCCTTTTTTAAATTTACACTACGGTAGGCCAAGGTTTTGTTAGAGAAGGAATCGTCAAATAAAATAGCTTTTGGAATGATGTGTTCTATGTCTATGTTTTTTGAGAATAATTCCTCTTTGGGGATGTATTTGTTTGTGAATACTGTCTTAAAGCCATTAGCTTCGAGTTCTAACCATAGTTTATAACGTATTAGGTCATTTTTAGTTGGGTTAGGAATGCCAAAATCTTTTGTGATAATCTTTTTTAATTCAATATTTTTAGTGGTGGCTTTATTAATGGAAGTTGTCATTTCTCCACGTTGTTTGGCAGATTTTTTTAGTTCACGTGCTAGTTCTATTCTAATTTCGTCAGGTTTTCCATACGTATCAATAATTAGATTAATTACGTTCACCATTTGATTGATGATTTTTTCTACTACAGGGTTTCTAAGGCTGTTCTTTTTTAAAAGATCTAATTTATCTTTTAAAAATCTTTCGGCCTGTTCTTCTGCTGTTTTAGCATTGGAATGATTGTACTTGGCAAGGGCAGCAGCCTCATAAAAATCATGTCCATCTACTAAAAACGGAATAATTTTTTTGATCGCTCTGGAGCTCAAACTACCATAATCTGGTTGTAAAGTTACTCCAGAAAGTAAGGCCGCGTATGCAGGTTTAAATCCGAATTTTTTACATAAATTTTTCTTGAGACGCACATTTGAATTCCCATAGATAAGTTGATCTTCCTTACTTATTTTCTCATCGTCCTCTGCGGAATATAATAGGTGCCATAGTTTAAAGCTTGCTTGTGCTTCATATTCAGTACCGTTAAGCGTTGGGTCAAAATCTAAAATAGAGGCATCGATCCCTGCTGTTTTAAAGATGGCTGTTAATTCGGTTTTTATTGCTGCGCCTGTTTTTTTAGACCACTCAAAACCATAACCTTCTTCCTCTGCAATTTTATGGTATACTTCATATAAGGCTTCGTTGGTACGGTTACCTTCGATGCCTTCTTTGTAATTACAAGAGTATTCTTTGGCGTTAATCCCTATAAATTTATACAAACCAGTGAGATTTAAACCTCCTTTAATGTTCACTTCGTCAAATAAGTCTTGACGTAATTCTTCCGCTAAAGTTGTTTTTTCTTTTGTTTTTTTATGCGTAAATTCTAAGTTGTTTAGTACTTGCCAAATTTTAAATTCTTGAAATAGGGGAGAAGACTTAGGAATGGCTTTATGATGTTTTTCAAATTGACAATTTGAAATTAAATGTTTTTGAGATTTTAATTTGCGTTGGTAAAAAATAACAACGTCTCTAATTTCCTCCTTTAGTTTTGTCGTAAGTACGGGGTGGTGTTTTGCTTGTGTTTCCCATAATTGTTCGAATTCATCCAAATAATCTTGTCTATAAAAAACTTGATTTTTTAAGGATGTATGCTTGTTTACTACTAATTGGTAGTATAAATTTTCTCCAACGGTTTCTTTATTAAAATAAAGTTCTTTAGAACGGTCACTTATAGCGCCGAGATATCCGCTAGATCCGTTTATATTGTTGTTTACTTCTTGTAAAACAATGGCTAATGTTTCTAAGTCTACTTGTTTGGTTAAGGCTTCGTCTCTCCATTTATAACGCTCCACTTTTTTCTCCTGTACTTTTCCTTTTTGTAGGATACCTACGAGCTCAAATGGTGCTTTGCAAATAGCCCATGTTTGGGTTTTGTTTTTATCCTTTAACTGTTCAAATAGGGAGTCTTCTAGTAACTCAGGATAGTAATTTTTTTGATGGTTCCAAATCAGTAGAAATTCACTTTCTAAATCTGAACGGTAGAAGTCAGGGATGAATTTTTTATCATTTTTCAATAAATGATACACAAATTGTCCAGGAGTCATATTGTTGTCATACAGCTCTTTTGCAATAGACATTCCATCAATTAAACTCCCTTCTTCCTCGTTTTTAGCCTTTCGACTACTTTTATAGCCTCTTTTTTTATTGATGCTTAGAAGTACTTTTGCAAATGCTTCTAAACTTATTTTTTCTTTGGCACCTTTGGCTCTGAAACTTAGGGTTTCATGAGTGGTGTGCTTCCCTATTTCTGTAAGTACAGATTGTTCGTTGATAAAATGATTTTCTTTTAGAATTTGAATTAAATTACTCCTGCGAAGTTTAAAACGTTGTAGGTTTCTGCGTGCTCCTCTGGTTAAGGTTCTGTCTGCATTTGTAGATAAGGGTCTTCCTTTTTCGAAATCCGTTAATTCATCGACACTTAAAGGATTCACCCTTACACCTAATTTAATTATTTCTGATGTTTCAGTATCGTTTTCTGCTTCTTTAACAAGCGCCCATCCGATGGATGTTGTTCCCAAATCAAGTCCTAATATCGTTTTCATACCTAAGGTTTTAGAGTAATTGAGCAACTAATTTACAAAATCAAAGCACACTAACGTGCATATATCAAATAAATTTTATATATTTGAGTACAATTTGAAACCAATTCACAATAAGGATTATTCCGTTGTGAAAACATTTAAAGCGGCGTATATTTATTTATACGTCGTTTTCTCTTTTTTAAATGTTTCAGAAACACGGAGCAGGACGCTAAGAAAGGGGCGAGTACGCTAAAACATCTAAAAGCAAAGACTGTTGAGTGATTTTTAAAAAAGAAGTAGTACTTCGTTTATTGTAAAGGTCTTATAAAAAAAAGGCATCCCAGTTATTTGGATGTTTCTCCAAGTATTGAACTACGAGTTCACCATTGGAATGGAAAAAAATTTTATTTTATTTTGATACGGTACTCCTAGAAAAGGGCATGTTAAAAGGAGGACGATCTCGATTTATTCAAGAAATAAGGCATGCAATCCCTATGGATAGTATTGTTAAAATTCAAGTACAGGATGGCGGTAAGAGATTTAAATACCAGTAGTAGTTGGTTTTAATGGCAGAGCTCTACAACAGCCAATTAAGTTTACGAAGCAAAGCGATAAAGTCGTGCAGTAGCATCCGTGCTTTATGCTTGTTTTATCTCCATTTCAATCACACATGAACGAACAGAAAAAAATGCAAGAGAAGGAGGGGAGTTACGTTTAATTATAGAACCTTCTCACTTCTCACGCTTCTAGTCTTTACTTCCTTACAAATTTTACAAAACTATAGTCAAACTTATTTTTCTCGTCTGCTTTAAAATCTTCTCTGCTGTCTTCTTTCCAAACATCCTTGTTTATTTCTGGAAAAAAAGCATCGGCTTCGAAGCTGTGGTGTACAAAAGTAAGGTCTAATACGTCGGCCACTTCTAGGGCGTGTTTGTAGATCTGTGCACCTCCTAAAATAAAGGGGTTTTCRTCTTCTTTAGCGGCCGTAATGGCTTCTGCTAAGGAATGTACTACTACGCATCCTTTKGCGGTRTAATCGGTGTTTCTAGTGATGATTATATTCACTCTATTTGGTAAGGGTCTTCCCAGAGATTCAAAAGTTTTTCTCCCCATAATCACATGRTGTCCAGARGTTACTTTTTTAAAACGTTTTAGGTCGTTWGGCAAGTGCCAWATCAGTTGGTTRTCTTTCCCTAAGGCGTTGTCTTTTGCGATGGCTGCTATAATGGTGATCATAYGGGTGGTTGTTCTTCTGTTGGWTYTTCTTTTTTTTTAACTSCGAGAGCGAAGACTTCACTTTCAGATTTTAGCTGTACTTCCTTGATGACTTTTTTTTCTAATTTGGCAATTTTAACTTCTTGTTTTAGTACCAATTTTTCGGTTTGTTTACGTTCCCATTCTTTTCCCATAAACCGGTGGGTGACAAATACATTAATCAGGTGAAGCACCCAAAAAAATGCCCATGCCATAATAGCCCATACAAACCAATCTTTCAAGAAGTTTTCTCCAAAATTAAGGACTTTGTTTAAAACAATTAAAAAGACAGATCCTACGAGAAATAAGACAAAGTGATAGTAGAGTCGTTTTTTTTGTTTGACTCTTTTTCTAGCATTCTCATAGCGTTCGTGTTGCTCTATAGTATCCATAAGTTACATGTTTTTGACGACTCGTTAATAGCATCGTTAAAATTTCGATTTTTGTGGGGCGCTCAGTACTTCTGAAATGTGTTTCATAGAATTCTCAGACAATATACATTGCATTGTTTGGTGTGTATCCACGAAAACATTAGCCATAATGGCCTGTATAACGATCTGTTTAAGGAACGCGCTATTCCTGACAATTCTTTGGTATAAAATTAACAAAAGAAATTGATTTACTGTCTGTTAATACGTTAAATGTTGACTAGTCACTAGTGATTGGAAGTAACTCTAATCTTCAAGGTATTCCGTTTTGTTATCCACAACAGTGCTTCTCATTTCTCACTACTCACATCTCCCCTTAAATACTCACCTTTCCTTTAATATGAGGATGAGGTTCATAATTTTCCAAGGTAAAATCTTCAAAAGTAAAGTCAAAAATACTTTTCACTGCCGGGTTTATTTTCATGGTTGGTAGTGTTTTAGGTGTTCTAGAAAGTTGTAATGCTATTTGTTCTCCATGGTTGTTATAGATATGAGCATCTCCAAAAGTATGGATAAAATCTCCGTATTCTAAGTCACAAACCTGTGCTACCATCATGGCAAATAGGGCATAAGAGGCAATATTAAAAGGCACTCCTAAAAATATATCGGCACTACGTTGGTACAATTGACAAGACAATTTTCCGTTGCTTACATAAAACTGAAAGAAGGCATGGCAGGGTGGAAGTGCTGCTTTTCCATTGGCTACGTTTTCCGAAAACGAAACACTCGTATCTGGTAGAACACTAGGGTTCCATGCAGAAATAAGCATACGTCTACTGTCTGGGTTGGTTTTGATGGTATGAATCAGTTCGGCTATTTGGTCGATACCTTCACTGTTCCAGTTTCTCCATTGGTGACCATAAACGGGACCGAGGTCTCCATTTTCATCAGCCCAAGAGTTCCATATATTTACCTTGTTTTCTTTGAGGTAACTAATATTGGTATCCCCTTTTAAAAACCATAATAATTCGTGAATGATGGATTTTAAATGTAATTTTTTTGTGGTTAGCATAGGGAATCCCTCACTTAAATCAAAGCGCATTTGGTAACCGAAAACACTTTTAGTTCCGGTACCCGTTCTATCTCCTTTTTCTATTCCTTTTTCGCTTACATGGCGAATTAGATCTAAGTATTGTTGCATAGCAATGGTAGTTTTATAGTAGTTATCCGATAATCATTCCTGCAATAGTTGCAGATAATAAAGAGGCAATAGACCCCCCGATTAAGGCTTTAATTCCGAATTCAGATAATGTTTTTCGTTGTCCTGGAGCCAAAGATCCAATCCCACCAATCTGAATTCCGATGGATGCAAAATTAGCAAATCCACACAACATATAGGTTGCCATAATCACCGATTTATTATAAGTAAAATGGGTGGCACTGGCCATATCTTTTAGTTCTGCTAATTGAATATATCCGATAAATTCACTGGCGGCTAATTTAATTCCTAGTAATTGTCCCATCAACATCATGTCTTCCTTAGCAACACCTATCAACCACATTAAAGGTGAAAAAACGGTTCCTAAAATAAATTCTAATGACAGTCTATTGTAAGGTGTGTGCATCGCAATAACTTCATTCAATGAAGTAAAATGCCAGTTCCAGTCTATACTAAGAGAAGCAATCTCAATGGTAAATCCATCAAAACTTGCTAATGCTCCTAAAATACCATTCATCATTGCAATAAAAGCAACAAATACTAATAGCATAGCTCCAACGTTTACGGCCAATTTTAATCCTTCGGTAGTTCCGTTGGCAATTGCATCTAGTATGTTAGAACCTATTTTTTCTGAGGATACTTTTACATCCGTATCAATTTTTTCGGTTTGTGGATATAATATTTTTGAAATTACAATGGCACCAGGGGCTGCCATTACAGATGCTGCGAGCAAGTGTTTTGCGAATTTTAAACGCATTACAGGGTCATTTCCTCCTAAGAAACCGATATAAGCGGCAAGTACTGCTCCCGCTACGGTCGCCATTCCTCCAATCATTACGAGAAGCATTTCTGATTTTGTCATGCGTTCTAAGTAGGCTTTTATCAATAAAGGAGCCTCCGTTTGTCCTAAAAAGATATTTCCTGCAACGGACAAGCTTTCTGCTCCGGAAATATGAAGTATTTTAGAAAGTAATGTCGCCATTAATTTTACTAAATACTGGATTACTCCTAAATAAAATAAAAGGGAAGTAAGGGCAGAGAAAAATATAATGGTTGGTAATACTTGGAAAGCAAAGATAAATCCAAATGATTCTATATTCATCATTCCACCAAACAAAAATTCGCTTCCTGCTCTGGTATAATCTAATATTTCTATAAAACCACCTCCAATAAACTCAAATATACGTTGGATAAATGGTATTTTTAGCACACCAAAAGCGATGATTAATTGTGCGGACAATCCGGCTCCAACAGTTTTCCAGTTGATTGCTTTTCTGTTATTACTAAGTATAATTGCAATAAGTACTAGGACAATCATTCCTAAAATCCCTTTCCAGACAGACGTGAAAGACAGTCCTTGACTTGGGATAATTTCTGTGGTTTGTGCTTGTGTTGCGATGCTGCTTAATACAAGCAGTGCAAAAGATAATTTTTTAATCATGTGGTAATTATTTTGAACTGCGTTTTTCTATTTCGTCTCTTAAGTTGGCTGCATACTCGTAGTTTTCATGAGAGACAGCGTCATTAAGCTTGGTGTGGAGTTCTTCCAATGAATATTGGTCGTAACTTGATTTTTTCTCAGTAGGTTTTTCTACTTCAATTACTTGTGGTAATTCGAATTCTTCAGCTTCCAGTTGCCTGTCTTTTTCTTCCTTGTCTTTGAGTTCTACTCCTGCCTTCTCTAAAATATTTTCGTAGGTGTAAATAGGGGCATTAAATCGGGTCGCTAAAGCAATAGCATCCGAAGTACGTGTATCTATGATTTCTTCGATACCGTCTCTTTGACAAATGATACTAGAATAAAAAATACCATCTACCAGTTTGTGGATGATAACTTGAGTAATGACAATATGAAAGCGATCTGCGAAGTTTTTGAATAAGTCATGCGTCAAAGGTCTTGGGGGTTTTATTTCCTTTTCCAGGGAGATGGCAATGGACTGTGCTTCAAAGGCACCAATTACAATTGGCAATGTCCTTGTGCCGTCTACTTCACTTAGTACGAGGGCGTAAGCACCCGTGTGGGTTTGGCTATAAGAAATTCCTTTTATATTTAATCGGACTAAACTCATTAAAATTGATTCGGTGTTAAGGTCAAAAGAAGGCACGCTATTTAAAGGACAATGGGCCTATAAATAGCGTGCCTTTTAGAGCGCCAATTTACTAAAAATTATGCGTTTTGTGCTTTAAATTCTTTTAACTTTTCAATTAATTTAGGAACGACATCAAATGCATCCCCTACAATACCGTAATCTGCTGCTTTAAAGAAAGGTGCTTCTGGGTCTGTATTGATCACTACTTTTACTTTTGAGGCATTGATTCCTGCTAAGTGTTGAATGGCACCAGAAATTCCGATGGCAATGTATAAATTAGCAGCTACAGGTTTTCCTGTTTGCCCTACATGCTCGCTGTGAGGTCTCCATCCTAGATCAGAAACTGGTTTAGAACAGGCTGTGGCAGCGCCTAAAACTTGGGCCAATTCTTCTATCATTCCCCAGTTTTCAGGTCCTTTTAATCCACGTCCTCCAGAAACAACAATGTCTGCGTCTCCAATGGTTACTTTTCCTGTGGTTTTTTCTACCGCGCTTACAGATAAGGTGTTTTCACTAACTGTAGGCATAAAATCTTCTACAACGCCACTTACTGGATTTTCTACAATACCATAAGAGTTTTTTGCTAAAGCGATTACTTTAATCTCTGTGGTAATGTTTGTGTGGTTAAATGCTTTGGTAGAGAATGCATTACGTTTTACCGTAAACCCATTGTCCAAGTTTGGAAGAGAAACTACATTCGTAGTGTATCCTGCATTTAAATTAACGGCGATTATGGGTCCCATATACAAACCGTTATTTCCAGAGTCTATAATCACTACCGTAGCATTTTCTGCTTGGGCAGCTTGTTGGATTACAGCGGCATATGATTTTGCATTAAAGTCTTTTAAAGCGTCATTACTTACACACAGCACTTTTTCTGCTCCATAATTAAATAACTGATCATTATCTGCTGCGTTTATCGTTAAAGCAACGGTGTTTGTGCCTAATAATTCAGCAACTTTTTTACCATAACTCACAACTTCAAAAGCTGATTTTTTAAATATTCCTTCCGATGAATCGGCAATTATTAATACTGACATAATGTTGTTTTTTTACCTGTTCTTATAAAAGAATAGGTGATGAGTGAATGATTAGATAACCTTAGCTTCGTTGTGTAATAATGAAATCAATTCATCAATATTATCAGCATCTACTAGTTTTACAGCGCTTTTTGAGCTTGGTTTTTCAAAAGAAATACTTGCCGTTGCATTGCTTGTTTCTGTAGGTTCAACCACTGTTAATGGTTTCTTACGGGCCATCATAATTCCTCTCATATTAGGGATGCGTAGGTCTTTTTCTTCTACCAATCCTTTTTGTCCTGCAATTACGATAGGAAGTTCTGCTTTAATGATTTCTTTTCCTCCATCTATTTCACGCTCTGCAGTGGCAGTTGTACCTTCTATCTCTAATCCGATACAGGCATTTACAAAATTGAAATCTAAAAAGGTAGCCAGCATTCCTGGAACCATTCCTCCATTAAAATCAATGGATTCTTTTCCTGTCAATACAACATCAAATTCACCTGATTTTACAACAGCAGCCAATTGCTTAGCAACAGCAAAACCATCTGTAGCCTCCGCGTTTACTCGGATTGCATTGTCTGCTCCAATAGCAAGTGCTTTACGTAAGGTAGGTTCTGTCGTGTTATTTCCAACAGTAACTACAGTCACTGTGGCACCTTGTTTCTCCTTGAGCCACATCGCACGCGTCAACGCAAATTCGTCGTAAGGATTGATTACAAATTGAACGCCATTGGGGTCAAATTGTGTATTGTCGTCTTTAAAATTTATTTTCGATGTCGTGTCAGGTACATGACTGATACATACTAATACCTTCATATGATGTGTTTTGAAAATTAGTTAATAAGTTATTTCTTTTTCTGGCTACGAAGTTAAACAAATAAAATTAAAAATACTATGCACGCATAGTAAAATAATTCCCAGCATTGTATTTGTAATAATTTAGAATTTTGTAAATTTGCAAATTCAAAACGAAATATATGAGAACTATTCAATTTAGAGAGGCTATATGTGAAGCCATGAGTGAAGAAATGCGTAAAGACGATCGCGTTTTTTTAATTGGAGAAGAAGTTGCCGAATATAACGGAGCTTATAAAGCTTCCAAGGGAATGTTAGCGGAGTTTGGAGAACGACGTGTGATTGATTCACCAATTGCTGAACTAGGTTTTGCTGGTATCTCTGTTGGATCTGCAATGAACGGTACAAGACCGATCGTTGAGTTCATGACGTTTAACTTTGCTTTGGTTGGTATTGACCAAATTATTAATAACGCGGCTAAAATTAGACAAATGTCTGGTGGTCAGTTGAATTGTCCAATTGTTTTTCGTGGCCCAACAGGAGCTGCAGGACAATTAGGTGCGACACACTCTCAGTCTTTCGAAAACTGGTTTGCAAACACTCCAGGATTAAAGGTAATTGTTCCTTCTACGGTTTATGATGCAAAAGGATTATTAAAAGCAGCGATTCGTGATAACGATCCTGTTATCTTTATGGAATCTGAACAATTGTATGGTGATAAAGGAGAAGTACCTGAAGGAGATTATGTATTACCAATTGGTAAAGCAGATATTAAAAGAGTAGGTTCTGACGTAACACTTGTTACCTTTGGAAAGATTATTAAAGAAGCTTTTAAAGCTGCTGAAACACTTGAAAAAGAAGGGATTTCTCTTGAGATTATTGACTTGATGACTGTGCGTCCAATGGATCACGATACCATTTTAGAATCGGTAAGAAAAACCAATAGATTGATTATTTTAGAAGAAGCTTGGCCTTTTGCTAGTGTGGCTTCTGAGATTACGTACCAAGTACAAGAAAAAGCATTTGATCACTTAGATGCTCCAATTAAAAGAATTACTACAGCAGATACTCCTGCTCCGTATTCTCCTGTATTGTTAGCAGAGTGGATGCCTAATGCGAGTGATGTTGTAAAAGCTGTTAAAGAGCTTATGTATATAAAATAAAGGCATACTTTTTGCGTTTAAGTTCCTTTCAGGTCTACCTGGAAGGAATTTTTTAGTTTGAAAAAGATGGAACACTATGGGAAAAAAAATTAGAAGTACATTGTTTTTATTATTAATAGGAATCTACAGTATGGTAGGTCAAGTTAAAGTGGGCGGGGTAGTACTCGATGAAAATAATGAAACAATCCCTTTTGCAAATGTAATTTTCACAGATTCTAATGAAGGAACAGTTTCTGATGAAAACGGGAAGTTCTATATCCAATCTAAAAAAAATTATCAAACCATAGAAGTCAGCTTTATAGGCTTTGAAACTCGTAAAATAACAATTAAGCATCGTGATTTACAATTGCGAATTGTATTAAAGGAAGCCGCTGCAAGGTTAAACGAAATTGTGCTTTACAGTGGGAAAGTAAAAAAGAAAGGCAATCCTGCCATCGCCATATTGAAAAAAGTTTGGGCCAAGAAACGCCGAAACGGAATGTACTTATTTGATCAATATGAATACAAAAAATACGAAAAACTCGAATTTGATTTAAACAATATTGACAGCGCTATGATGCGTAGTAAGTTGTTTAAAAATATGGAGTTTATATTTAAAGGAATTGATACTTCTCGGATTACTGGAAAAGCATTTTTACCTATTTTCATCAACGAATCTGTGTATGATGTCTATGGGAATAATAAAACCAATAGGGTTAGAGAAGATATCGTAGGAAATCGTAATTCTGGATTTAGCGCCAATCAAAACATCATCTCCTTTATCAAAGATTTATATGTGGAGTATGATATTTACGATAACTATATTAAGATATTTGACAAGAGTTTTACCAGTCCTGTTTCTCGCGCAGGAGTAGCGACCTATAATTATATATTGACAGATAGTGCCTATATCGAAAGTAAGTGGTGTTACAATATTGTATATTATCCTAGGCGTAAAAACGAATTGACTTTTAAAGGTGATTTCTGGGTAAACGATACCACTTTTGCCGTCAAAGAAATAAATATGAAAGCCACCCGAAGCGCAAATATAAATTGGGTAAAAGATATTTATATAGAACAAGAGTACGAGGTATTAAGTGATTCTGTTTTTCTGTTGCAGAAGGATTATATGATGTCTAATTTTAGTTTTAATAAAAAAGACAAAGCCAAGGGGGTGTACGGTAAGCGAACCACCATGTATAAGAATTATAAGTTTGATATAAAAAAAACCAATAAGTTTTATGCCACCGAAATAGATGTTTATGAGGATGAAATTTACAGTCAAAATGATGACTTTTGGGATGCGAATAGGCAGGAAATCTTAAGTGCAAACGAAAAGGGAATTTACAAAATGCTAGACACCTTAAAAACGGTGCCTAAGTTTAAACGCATGTATAATTTGGTTTCTATTTTAGGGTCTGGTTATATCGAGTTTAATAAGTTTGATTTCGGGCCTATATTTTCTTCTTTTGGAATGAATGATGTAGAAGGTCTGCGCTTGCGGGTTGGAGGTAGAACATATTTTGGTCCCAACGATAAATGGCGTTTGCAAAGTTATTTGGCCTATGGATTTAAAGACGATCAGTTTAAATATGGACTTTCTGGAAAATGGATGTTCAATCCTAAAAACAGGTTTATTATAGGAGGAGGAAATCGTAGAGATGTAGAACAGATCGCGGTGAGTTTAACCACTACAAATGATGTGTTGGGACGTAGTTTTGCGTCTTCTGCAGTGTTTGCAAGTGGAGATAATAGCAAGCTAACCTCGATTAATCTATCCACAGCTTATCTGAGCATGGAGCCAAGAAAGAATGTATTACTGAGGTTAGGGACTTCCTACCGTACCTTAAAATCGGCCTCTCCAAGTACATTTAATATAGACTACTATACCGATGCAACTTTTACGACAACTAAAAGCGAAATCGTACAATCTGAAATCGAATTTTCTGTAAAATATACACCTGGTAAAAAAACCATTGGAAATGGCGTGGAACGTACACAGGTTAATTCGGAATACCCAACATTTTATGCCAGCTATTCTAAGGGCTTAAAAGGCTTTGTTAATAGTGATTTTGAGTATCAAAAAGCCCAGCTGTACTTTAGCCAGCCTTTTCAAATAGGAGGCTTTGGAAGAATGACTTCTACTTTTGAGCTAGGGAAAACATTTGGAGAAGTTCCTTTAGCATTGTTAAATGTAGTGCCAGGGAATCAATCTTATTTTACGATTTCAAACACTTATGCATTGTTGGATTATTATGAATTTGTGACAGATAGTTATGCCTCTATACATTTAGAACATAATTTTAATGGACGGATATTATCAAGAATCCCCTTGCTTAGGAAACTGAATTTAAGAGAGATAGTTGGAGTGAAAGCCTTGTACGGAACTATATCTGATGAAAATATTGCATTGAATGCGTCAAATATTAACTATATTGCACCCGATAAAGGATATTATGAGTATAGTCTAGGAATAGGCAATATATTTAAAGTATTTAGAATCGATTTTTCTTGGAGAGGAAGCTATATGGATACTCCTAATGCGAATAAATTTGCAATTAAAGGAGCGTTTGGTTTCTACTTCTAGATATACTAACAAATTATAATTACTGAGTTATTTTTAATAACTTTATACTAAACTAATGACAAAAAAAATGAGTGCCACACCTAAAAGAACATTTGATGTTCTAATCGAAATCCCAAAGGGAAGTAGAAATAAATATGAATACGATTTCGTGTTGCATAAAATCCGTTTTGATCGTATGTTATTCTCCTCTATGATGTACCCTGGAGATTATGGATTTATTCCGGAAACATTGGCATTGGACAAGGATCCTTTGGATGTATTGGTTTTAGGACATGAGCCTACATTCCCAATGTGTGTAATGGAAGTAAAGCCTATTGGAGTTTTCCACATGGCAGATGAAAAAGGACCGGATGAAAAAATTATTTGTGTACCTGTTTCTGATCCAATTTGGAATCATTTAAATAACTTAGATGACATGAATAAGCATCTTGTAAAAGAGATCGAACACTTTTTTCAAGTATATAAAGATTTAGAAGATAAAAAAGTAGCCGTAGGTGGTTGGGGTAATGCCGATGAAGCCTATGCTTTAATTGATGAATCTATCGAACGCTACGAGAAAAGCGAACACAAAAAAAATAGAAATTTCACGATTTAACATTCTGAAATGAGTTTTAATAAACACCTAATTAAAAAGTTAGGTGTTTTTTTTTGTTTTAAACTATTTTAGTACTTTAGCGAAGAATCAAAGTCAATTTAATTTAACTCAACAACAAAAATGGAATTAATAATTAAACTATTACCGGGGTTTGGAGTGCTGGCGCTCCTATTCGTGTTTATGAAAAACAAATGGGTGTCTAAACAAGATGCTGGAGACGAAAAAATGTCTCGAATTGCCAAGAGTATTGCCGATGGAGCAATGTCATTTTTAAAAGCCGAGTATAAAGTACTTGCGATTTTTGTAGCTGCCGTGGCAGCTTTATTATTTTTAAAGGGTTACTACGAAGTAGGGTCCAGTGGAATGATTGCAGTCTCCTTTATTGTAGGAGCTATCTGTTCTGGTTTGGCAGGTTTAATAGGAATGAAAGTTGCGACTAAAGCAAATGTTAGAACTACACAAGCTGCTAGAACATCTTTAGGAAGAGCTTTAGAAGTAGCTTTTGCTGGAGGTGCTGTTATGGGGCTTGGTGTTGTAGGGCTAGGAGTTTTAGGACTCAGTGGCTTATTTATGATTTACCAAGGCATGTGGTCTGGAACCGAAAATTTATCCTTAGTATTAAATGTATTATCTGGATTTTCTTTAGGAGCATCCTCTATTGCATTGTTTGCACGTGTGGGTGGAGGTATTTATACCAAAGCTGCAGATGTAGGAGCAGATTTAGTAGGAAAATTAGAAGCAGGAATTCCTGAAGATCATCCTTTAAACCCTGCAACTATTGCAGATAATGTAGGGGATAATGTAGGAGATGTTGCCGGAATGGGAGCAGATTTATTTGAATCCTATGTAGGGTCTATTATTGCTACCATGGTATTGGGTGCTATTTATGCTACTTTACCTGAGTTTGCGAGTCAATTTGAAGGCTTAGGAGCCGTGTATTTACCACTAGTATTGGCGGCAGTAGGGATTGTAATGTCCATTATTGGAACCTTTTTTGTACGTGTAAAAGATGGAGGTGATCCACAAAGAGCTTTAAATATAGGAGAATATGGATCGGCAGGATTAATGCTGGTTGCTTCTTATTTTATCATTCAA
>NVRM01000038.1 GCA_002400885.1 Flavobacteriaceae bacterium | reverse complement strand
TTACAAAATCCCTGCGATATTTTGATTTTACCTTTGATGAAAATTCATTTTTGGACACGGATATTTTGTCCTACACCGCGCGCATGAAAAGCGACGGCGAGGCCTTTCAAACTTTGGCCATAGGCGGAGAATTGTGGTTGAAGTTTCAGGAAATTGAGCGTCGATTTTACGGCACACCTAGCGCAGCGGATTTAAGAAAATTCACTGTGGGCGTCACCGCCACGGACGGGTACAAAAGTGCGAATCAAGGATTCACATTTACCATAACCAACGCCAACCCCGTGGTGAAAAAACCTTTAAAACCCCAATCAAAAACCGATCCTGTCATCGGAAAATTCTTTGAATTCACCTTTGATGATGATACGTTTTTTGATGCGGACGCGGATGTTTTAAGGTACTCGGCAACAAAAATAAACAAAGATATCTCTGAAAATTTATCGATCAACACCTTATTCGGTTTGAATGCAAACGACAGAAAATACAGCAGTCTTTCTGGATCAATCTCATCCATAGATGTTCCTGGTTTTTACAACTTATCAAACAGCTTAACACCTTCTGTTTCTGGACAATACCAACAACACAGAAGATTAGTAGGTGCTTATGTAAGTGTTGATTTAGATTTTAGAAATTATTTATACTTAAACTTGACCGCTAGAAATGACTGGTCTTCTACCCTACCATCAGGAAATAATTCTTTTTTCTACGGAGGTCAAACCTTAAGTTTCTTACTTACCGATTTCTTAAAAACGAAGGACATAAATACAGGAATTTTTGATTTCACTAAATTAAGAGTTGCCTACGGGACAACAGGTAATGATGCAAATCCATATGCCGTATTTGATAGATACGTAGCAGGATACTCAAGTCACCCTGGATTTCCAGATGTTGATACTTTAACATTCCCTTTAGGTGGAGTAAATTCATACACAGCATCTAACGTACTAGGTAATAGTGAATTAAAACCTGAAATCACAAGAGAATTTGAAGTAGGGATCGAAAACACGATGTTCCACAATAGGTTTGGTTTTGAAATTTCATATTACAACAAACTTACAGAAGGACTGATCGCATCCTTACCACTTGACCCTTCAAGCGGATACACTAGCATCACCTCTAACCTTGGAGATGTTAGAAATAAAGGGATCGAATTAAGTGTGAATATTAAACCTATCAAAACAGAAAACTTTGTCTGGGACATAAACTGGAATTACTCTCAAAACAAAAGTAAAGTAGAAAAACTTGATGTTGATGAAGTATACATTGCAGGATTTGGAACTGGAGGTATTTATGCAATTGAAGGAATGGCCATCGGGCAATTCAAATTTGCAACGGCTCAAAAAACGATTATTGACGGTAAAGAATTTACTGTAGTTGATGGAAAAGGAAATCCACAAGCCACAACGGATCAAGAATTACTGAACAAAGACATCAATGAAAAGTATAGAATGGGGCTTACAAACAAATTCAAATACAAAGGAATTAGTTTAGCAGCAACATTAGACTTTAGATACGGTGGACATATGTTCTCTGGGACAAAAGACTATATGCACTGGACAGGAAGTTCTCCAGAAAGCGTATTGAATGACAGAAATGTATTTATTCTTCCTAATTCTGTAGTAGATAATGGAGATGGTACTTACAGTGAAAATACAACACCAGTAGACCCTACTGCACTACATACTTTTTATAGTGGTGGAGGATTCAATGGAGATGACTTCGCGGTGATTAGCAGATCATACTTGAAATTAAGAAATGTATCCTTAGGATATGAAGTAACACCAGTTCTTTGCGAAAAACTTAATGTAAGCTCTATAAGACTTTCATTAAACGCAAGCAACTTCTTACTATGGACCCCAAAAGAAAACCCATACATCGATCCAGAATCAACTACTTTTGGTAATGATATTTCGGCGAAATTCGGAGAATTTAGAGGAAATCCAACAAATGAAACTTTCACAATTGGATTAAATATTAATCTATAAATAATTAAACGATGAAAAAATACATATATACTTTTATATTAATAGCCCTAACAGTCTTTGTAAGCTGTGACAGTTATTTAGACGTAAACGAAGACCCGAACGTCCTTGGAGATACCGATGCCCCTGAAATTCTTTTACCCGCTGCTCAGGTTCAAATCGCAAACAACCTTATGGGATGGGATTTAGGTTTTGGAGGTTCTTACTGGAGTCAATATTGGACACAAGATTACACTGCTTCTCAATTCAAAAGTCTTTGTGAATACCAAGAGACCAGTTTTTCTACTACATACAATGGACTAATGGCCGGAACATTAAACGATTTAAAAAGAATCAAATCGCTTGCTATCCTACCAGAAGATCAAGGATATTATTATGTAGCTGAAGCACTATCAATTTTTACTTGGCAAACAATGACCGATTTATGGGGGAACATTCCTTATTCGGAAGCATTAAGAGGAGACGAAGGAATTAAATCACCAAAATTTGACAGTAGTCAAGATATTTACGCAAATCTATTATCGAGAGTAAACACCTTATTAGCGATCGACACTTCTGAACTTAAAATTGTTGCCACTTCATATGACTTCATGTACGATGGAGACATGGAAGAATGGAAGAAATTCGCAAATTCTGTGAAGTTAAAATTGATGATTCGCTTATCAGAAACAAGTGGATATGACAATGCAGCGGTAATTTCGTTTATCTCAAACAATTCATTTTTAACGAATTCAGCAAAAATAAGTGGAACCTATTGGTCTGACGATCAAGAAGGAAAAAAACACCCGATGAGAGAATTCTCTACAGGTGGAGCTAATTACCTTTCTACAAACGTTATTGGTTGTAAAACTTTTATCGATTACTTAAAAGTTAATACCGACCCTCGTTTAGATGAATTATTTGAAGCACCTACCGATGGACATAAAGGAGCTTTCTTTGGAGATTTTGATTCTAAAAAAGACACCAATAAAGACGGAACAACTGATGACAAAGAAGATTACAGCAAACCAATTTTCACCCCTAACATGGACTTAATGATTATGACCGACTGGGAAGTTAATTTTTACATTGCGGAAGTTTACGCTCGTGCAAACGACATGGCAAATGCACAAATGTATTACGAAAGTGCGGTTAATGCTTCTTTAACTCAACACGGAATTACTACTTCTGACATCCTAAACACAGGAAGTTACGCAGCATGGACAAACGGTACTACTGAAGAGAATATTGAAAGAATTTCGATGCAAAAATGGGTAGCGAACGCTAACTATCAGCCAATCGAATCATTCTTAGAAAGAAACAGAACTAAATATCCTGCAGTTAGCGAATTAGACATTAAAAATGACAGAAATTTCGCCTTCTTAAATTTCCCTATTGGAAAATTCACTATCTCTGTAAACGGTAGAGAAAAAACCAATGGAAAATTACCAGCTTCACCTGTATATCCAAACAGCGTATTAAACAGAAATGAAAATGCGCCAAGTCAAAAAATTGATTTATTGGAGAAAATTTGGTGGAACCAAAAGATAGGAAAATAACATATTTAAAATTAAAATTATGAATAAGCATATATATAAAATACTTCCTGTTCTATTTGTCCTCTTTATGACATCATGTGAGCAAGAAGATGATACCGAAGGAGTATCTAGAATAACATATTATAATGACATTGAACTAATTGGCGACAACGTTATTGTTATTAAACAAGGAACTCCCTATTCTGAGCAAGGAGTAATTGCCTTTGAAGGCGAAGAAGATGTGACAGCCAATGTTGAAACAAGTGGATCTGTAGATCACACCACTACTGGATTTTATGAAATTCAATATGATATCGTAAACAAGGACGGTTTTGCTAAAAACATCAGCAGAAGTGTATTTGTTGTCCCTGCGGTCGTTTCCGATTTAGACGTAACAGGAACATATACTGGAGATGTGAATACAGGAGTACATAAAGACGTAACCAATATTTCAAAAATTGCCAACGGTCTTTTTCTAAGTGATGACTTCTTCGGAGGTAGATACAACATCGGTAAAGGTTATGGGAAATCTTATAGATTAAAAACATATTTCTATATCAACCCAGACAATACTACCTATACTGCATTATGGTCGGATTCTCCATGGGGCCCTTGGGGTATTGTCAATACCAACATCACTGGAACTACCCTTTCTCATAAAGTTGAAGCTTCTCCAGGAGGTTTTGGGTTTAATGTGACATTAATTAAACAATAAATTAAAACAACATGAAAAAAAATATAATATACCTTGCAGTGCTCTTTTTGACTTTATCTATGAGTTCTTGTAAAGAAGATGTAGAAATATGGGACAGTAATACTTTAGGTTATTCTGGAACCTATTTCTGGCAACTTTACAGCGAAAACGGTGAAGACTTATACACGGACTATGACAACGATGTTCAACTGATGATCTATAACACTGCCGCTAACGCAGAAAACGAAGTTTGGATTGAAGATCTAGATGGACAATTCCCATTGAAAAGTAAATTCTCTTTCACTGGAAATTCTGAATCATTTACAAGTAAAACCACTGATTTTGCTAGTTTAGAAAACAATGTTTCTGCGATCGAAGTACCTGGCGCAGATCCTACGGCTCTAAACGAAGCAACAACTGAAGACAGAGAATACATCAGAGCTTATGTTTTAGATGGTAAAATACTTCCTTCTGCTGCAACAACCATTAGCGGAAGTGCCGTTGATAGTATTTATATCAAGTTAACACTTCTTAGTGGAACTGTTTCCTTTAAAAGCTACAGTGTTCCTGTAGATAAAAGAAAAGATCCAGAAGTAGAACAATTTGAATGGAAATATGAATCTGCAACTTACGATAACACTTTAGACGAAAGTTATATCATATCAGGACATAGAAAAACTGGTTTTCCAGAAGACGATCACTAGATAAAACACTAAAGACTGTTGATCACTCAACAGTCTTTAATATTGATCCATAGCATGGATTCATTTTATCTCGGTAAAATTAACAACACTAAAAGGTTATCTCATTTTTTAAATAAAATGGTATAACCTTTTTTTATGCGCCCCTGTTAAAATTAAACAGTACAGCTATTCTTCATGGCTGTGTAAAAAAAAACAGCATCATTTATAAGTTCTAAGTCATTAATTGAAGCCCTAAACATAGGGCCCAATCCTAAAAAGAAAGACTTATATCACTCCAACTATATCCAATTACACCTTCACCCCCATTCTACCTATACAAGAATCCTTAATTTTAGCTACACAACAAGCTCCAAAAAAAAAAAAAAAACACAAACCTCCCTCTTCCTTTTTCCTAAATATAAAAATTCTTGAAATTCTAGCGCAAAAAAAAGGCAAGCCTAAAACCCCAGACTCCCGACCGTTAAAAAAGCCCCCTTAAGAGGGAGGGCTAGTGTACGCCCACCTACACTCATACATAAAAAAACACAGACTCACAACACTGAAAACAAAGAAAAGCAATCCGAGACAAACCTGTGACACTTCAACAAACAAATCAACATTAAATCATTTTAAATCTAGTACAAAACTAAAATCGTAATGAAATTCTCAAAACTAAAAACACCCAATTATTATGATTCTTAGACGAACATCCAGAAAAACATAGAATAATAACCAACTATAACAAATCGCTACTGTTAATTTAATCACAAAAAGAAGTTATCGCATGCATATATCACAAAAAGAAGTACAGCACCCCAAATAATAATTACCCTAGTTTTACACTACCCTATTTTCGAATTTACGAATAATTGTATGCACCTACAAATCAAGTAGAAACACCACGGTTATTTCCAAGCTCAAAAGCAGGGTTCAAATAAAATTAATTCAAACAATTTTACAAATGAAAACAAAGTTTAATGGAATTTTAACGCTCTTGCTAGCGTTAGTTGTGCAATTCACATTTGCACAAGAGAAACAAATTTCTGGAACTGTATCGGACGAAACTGGTCCGCTTCCAGGAGTAAGTGTAATTATTAAAGGTACTAATACCGGAGCAGAAACCGATTTTGACGGTCTCTACACAATTACAGCAAACGTAGGAGACATCTTAACCTATAACTATGTAGGAATGACTTCTGTCACAAAAAAGGTAGGAACATCTAACACCATAAACGTAACTCTTACAGGAGGAAATCTTTTAGAAGAAGTAGTGATTACTTCTCTAGGAATCAAAAGAGAAAAGAAAGCATTAGGCTATGCAGTTTCTACTGTTAAATCAGCTCTTTTGGAAGACAAATCAGAAACCGATGTTGCACGTATCTTAACAGGTAAGGTAACAGGAGTAGACATTATTGCTACAGGAGGTATGGCTGGACAATCTACCAACGTTATCATTAGATCAAAAGGATCTATCACAGGTAACAACCAACCACTTTACATTGTAGATGGTGCACCTTATGACAGTGCTCGTTTTAACGATTTAGATCCTAACAACATTAAATCTTTAAGTGTTTTAAAAGGATTAAGTGCTTCTACTCTTTACGGACAAGAAGGTAAAAACGGGGTCATCTTAGTCGCTACAAAAACAGGAAGCTCTAGTGATGCCGCAAAGAAATTTGAAGTAGAAATTAGCCAAACTAGCTATATTACTCAAATCGCCAACTTACCAGAATTTCAAAACAAATACGGACAAGGAGCGGATCAAGAAGGACAATTTGGAACTATGGGAAGCTGGGGAGCTGCCTATACCGATTTAGACTTTGCACCGCATCCCTATGCTACAGGAGATATCGCAGAATACAAAGTACTGTTTCCTGAATTACAAGGTGTAATGGTACCTTACAAAGCCGTAAAAAACAATGTAAGTGATTTTTTCAATACAGGTGTAGGATCTACTACTTCTGCCATCATTACGGGACGCGCAAGTGAGTTCACTACTTATGGAGTTAACTTTGGATTAACAACAGAGGACGGATACCTAAAAGGAAACAATTATAAAAGATTGAATTTAGGTACCGGAGGGCAATCAAAATTAACGAACAACTTAACAATTTCGACTACCTTTAACTTTACACAAACTACAGGTAATTTACCTACTCAAAATATTTTTGACCGTCTACTTTACTTACCAAGAAACTTAGACATTCACAATATCCCTTATAGTAATCCTGTTACAGGAGGAAGTGTATTTTACAGATCAGACCTTGAAAACCCATTATGGCAATTAGAAAACATCCATAATAAAACAGCGGTAAACAGGTTCTTTACTTCTTCTTCTTTAAATTATAAATTCAACGACAACTTCTCCTTTAAATACGCCTTAGGTTTAGATACGTATACCAAGAAATCAGAAGGAACAAAAAACAGCGGAGGTGTCTATCTAAAAAGCAGACCTCAGGACCATTTAGGATATATCAGAACAAGCTATACCACGAACACTATCTGGGATCATAACTTTATATTTTCAGGAGGAAACTTAGAATTATCGGAAGACCTATATTTAAATGCATTGGTTGGATTTAACATGAGAAGCACCCTCTATGATTATAATTCTATTAAAAGTACGGAACAAATTGTATTTGGATTCTTTAATCATTCAAACTTTAGAAACCATGACCGTATTAGTGATTACAACTCTAAAAAAAATGTACTAGGATTGTATAGCCAACTAGAATTTGCCTACAAAAACTACCTTTACTTTACCATGGCAGGAAGAAATGACTGGGGCTCTACCCTAGAAAAAGCCAACCAAACATTGTTCTACCCATCTACCTCTGTCTCTTTTATACCTACACAGGCATTTGGCGACTTAAAAGGAGAAGTACTTAATTTCTTGAAATTAAGAGCAGGTTACGGAACCTCTGCAGGTTTCCCTGAACCATACGCAACAAGACCTAACCTAGAACAAAATGCGAATGCATTTGTAAGTCCGGTTACAGGAAACGTAATTGTAACAAATGGATTGAGTTCTTTTATCCCTAACTATGATTTAAAACCTGAGTTAGTAAAAGAACTAGAAGTAGGTATTGAAGGTAAAATGTTTGACGGAAAAATAGACTTCGACATTACAGCTTACCACAGAATTTCAAAGGATCAAATCCTAACAGCCAACACCCCAGAATCTACTGGATACTTTACCACTCAGATTAATGCGGGTCGTATTGACACCAAAGGACTGGAAGCAGGAATCACCATAAAACCCTTTACTGGAGACCTACAATGGGTAATGACCAATAACTTTACTGCTTATGAAACAGAAGTAATAGACATTCCTCAAGCAAAAATAGACATCGTTGGAGGAATAAACTACGCCATCGAAGGATACCCTTTAGGTGTTTTCTTAGGTACTTATTCTCTAAGAGACGACCATGGTAACTTACTGATCAATGCAGCAAACGGAAAAGTACTAGACAGTAAAGAATTAGCACTTCCAGATAAAATTATTGGAGACCCAAACCCAGATTGGAAACTATCTAACATCAATTACTTAACATACAAAGGGCTGACACTTTCTGCACAAGTAGACTATACACATGGAGGAGACATATTCTCTTATACTTCTGCCGCATTAATTAGACGTGGTGTAACTAGAGATACCGAAGAAAGAGACGGAACCTATGTTATTCCTGGAGTACTTGCAACCAATGATGGCGAATTAATTTTAGACGCTGACGGAAAAACCATTCCAAATACCATCCAATTAGGTGCAAACGACCTTTACTTTACAAACTTAATAGATCAAGAAGAAAACATCGTTTATGACGGATCTACCTTAAGACTAAGAGACGTTTCTATATCTTACAAATTAGATAGTAAGATCCTCAAACAAACGCCATTTGGACGTATCTCTTTGACATTGTCTGGACAGAACTTATGGTTCAAAGCATTTAATTTACCAGAATACATAAACCTAGATCCAGAAACTTTAGGAAGTGGTGTAGGAAACGGAATGGGACTAGACTACCAGACTGCTCCTTCATACAAAAAAATAGCACTTACCATTAAAGCAACCTTTTAAATAGAATAAAAATGAGACATACAATAACAAAAATATTTCTTGTTATAGGTTTAATTATGACCATTGGTTGTGAAACCACCGATTTAAACTTACAAGACAACCCTAACGAATTAGGACCAGAATCTGCAGACCCCAACTTTATTCTAAATAAAATACAGTTAAATTTTAACGATATTTTTAACGGAATGAATGAAAAAACCATGCCGATCGTAAGAATGGAGCACCTATACGGAGCCTACGGTTCTTACGCTGGCTCAGACGCCTTAAATTTTGGACAATGGTTTGATACCTATGCTGTATTAAAAAACAGTAACTTAATAGATGCACTTGGTGAACATAGAGAAATAAGTCATCATCAAGGAATTGCTAAGATTTTAAAAGCATACACCTTAGTATTAAACATTGATTTACTAAACGACATTCCTTATTCTGAAGCTGGAGATGGTGTAAACTTCCCACAACCAAAAACAGATGATGCAAAAGGATTGTACCTAGAATTGATTGCAGAACTAGACAGAGCAATTGTATTGCTAAACATGGATTCTGATAAAATCACAAGTGACATGTTTTTTAACGGAAACATAGAAAACTGGATCAAAGTAGCCAATACATTAAAATTAAAAATGTATTTCAACCAACGCTTAATCGACCCAGCAGGATCAGCAGCAGCAATAAATACTATTGTAACCGAAGGAAAATACATACAAACACAATCTGAAGATTTCCAATTTGCATACAGCAATGCAACAACACCTACAGATAGTAGACACCCTCGTTTCAAAGACAACTATATCAAAGGAGCGAATGTATTTATGAGTAACTTTTACATGTACTTATTAAAAGATTCTAAATTAATGGTAGACCCTCGTTTAAGATACTATATCTACAGACAATCAAACGATAATGAAAAAATTGAAGCCATCCCTTGTAAAGGAGACACTGGATTTAATTTCTGTTATATTGGAGACTATTACTATGGTCGCGATCACGGAGACGATGACGGAATCCCTTCAGACACACAATCAAGAACTATTTTTGGAGCCTACCCATTTGGAGGTGCATATGACAATGATAATTTCTTAACAGGATTTGACAGCGATTTAACAACATTAGAAGGCGCCGGTATCAACCCTATCATGTTATCTTCTTATGTAGACTTTATGTTAGCAGAAACTTCTTTAACCACTAGTTTTACAGGAGACAGCAAAGCATATTTAGTAGCTGGGATTACAAAGTCTATGAACAAAGTAACATCCTTTGTTAAAACAGAGGTTACAAAAGCAGCAATAGACAGCGACACAGCTGCCTACATTAAAATAGTAACCACTGAATATGATGCAGCAGCAGATGACGCTGAAAAATTAGACATTATTGTAAGAGAATATTATTTAGCCGCTTTCGGAAATGGAATCGAAACGTACAACTCACACAGACGTACCGGATACCCATCACTAATTCCAACCAATTTAATTAAAGATTTAGGTATCTACCCAAGATCTTTTCTATACCCAACGGATGAAGTAAATTCTAATGCTAATTTCAAGCAAAAGAAAGTAACAGATCAAGTTTTCTGGGACATCAATGATGCTGATTTTATTAACTAATAAAGATTTATTAAAATGAAAAACATAAAAAATATACTCACGGCATTTTTTGCCATTTCATTGTTATTTACCTCCTGTACAGACGATGATAAAAACCCATTCCCTACATTTATAGATGGCGGTTATGCAAAATTCGGTACCGAGGTATTTCCTAGTACCTTTGACGACGCTCAAAACATCCTATTCACAGGAGTGATTGAAGACGCTAATAATAATCTAGTAGAATATACTTTAGCCATTACAGCTACAGTTGGCGGTAAAGAATACACAAACGATCAATTTGTGACTTTCACTACTTTCCCTTCGGAGATCACTATTAATACTCAAAACATCGCAGATGCTTTAGAAATAGACCCTAGTGAACTAGACTTTGGAGATTCGTTCAAATTTAAGGCAACCGTTACTACCAATACAGGAACGATATACACCTCCGTAAAACCTAAAACTGGTAAAGACGAGAATGATGTCACTATTTTAACTGGTGGAAATACCGATCCTAAACTTTTAAACGGAGTTGGATATAAAAACGCCATGTCTTTTGAAACGATAATCGCCTGCCCTTTTGTTCAATCCGAAATCATTGGAACGTATAAAATAGTGCAAGACGACTGGAGTGATTTTGACGTAGACGCAGAGGTTGAAATAGTAGCAGGAGACACGGAGAATACCTATAGAATTCTTCATACAACCAATACTTACATCGACAATGGAGCCACTTCTTATTTTGAAGTAACCGTAGATCTAGAAACAGGTGCCTCTACATTAAAAAGCAACCAAGCGTTTGAGTACACCGACTGGAAAGACATTACTATCAAAGGAAAAGGATTAACCATTTCTTGTGCTGGTATCATCAATTTATCTAATGATTATTATGAAACTGCCACTTCAGGATGGTGGGGAAAAGTATTAAAACTTAAAAAGATTTAATAGATTTCTAACACTAATTACAGCTAAAAGAACCCCACCTCCTACCGAGGTGGGGTTTTTATTTCAAAAATCACCCCTACATCTATAGCGACATAAATACACTTACATAATAGACAGGCCATGTATCCACAAGGTTTGTAAAAAACATAAAACAGCCTTCGCTAGGTACTTCTCTATACATCTCTATTAAGCATAAAGATTACCATCAATAAAAACATAGTTCTTTCTATATCGGCTACACCCCCCCCCTCTTTTCACTACATATTGTTACAATACAATAAAGCAAGTAGAAGAGATAAAAAGCACAAAAACCCTTCTGTAAATCACACCAATTCTACGCGTGTTATCCCTTTCTAAAGGAAACCGAAAGACATCTCTCATAGAAAAAAAGCCCAAGTAGTTATCATTTTGCACAAGGCACCGTAATAAAACAACATCCTCTAATTCTAACAACGAATATGCAGCAGCAAAAGGTAGTCACTCGCCTTTACAAACTACAACAAGGATACCCCCTATTCTATTTCAATTGGAAATTCGCGCCATAAAAATACTACAATTCCAAAAAAAACACAGCCAAGGAACACCTCTACAGCTCAATCAAAAAAAGCATTGAATTTACTACATTTCAATGTATTATACAAATTATAAATTTTAAAAAACCGTATTAAAACAACTAATTACAATCTGACATCCATATACCACACCTCTATAAATTTAATGCAGTATTCCTTCACCCTCACATAACAATCGCTATTTTAAATAAACCATAAAAAAACAACAAATACACATTCATATTGACACCAAAACAGCACTCTTACAAAAAATAATACAATTACACAAATCAACAAAACAAGCCGACATCACAAATTAACGATATCCCAATAAAACAAAATAAATAATTCATTTTACATAATTTATCTTAAAATAATCATAAAATGCACAAAAGTTAATTCACTCTATTTTTATTGACCACTCACAATTAACATCTATGCATCTTAAAAAATAACAAATTATAGCTAAACAGTACCAAATAACACAAAATTCACTCCGTTTATATGTTTTTATCACAAAAATGAAAAAACCTTACAAATATTAATTAACCTAGTTTTACCTCACTTTATTAGTATAATTCTACGTATTACAACATTTATTGAACAAATACTCAATAAACCCCATAAGTAGCAATTCTATTCTTAAAGACCCAAATAATTTAATTCAAACATTTTTACAAATGAAATCAAAGTTTAATGGAGTTTTAACGCTTCTGCTAGCGTTAATTGTGCAATTTACGTTTGCACAGGAGAGACAAATTTCTGGAACAGTATCGGATGAATCCGGTCCACTACCAGGAGTAAGTGTAGTTATTAAAGGTACCGGTACAGGAGTTGAAACAGATTTCGACGGATTGTACGAAATTATAGCAAAACAAGGCGATGTTCTTGTATTTAACTATGTAGGTATGGAAACTCGCACAAAAACCGTGGGTACATCTAACCAACTAAACGTAGTATTAAAAGGATCAAACCTTTTAGATGAAATAGTAATTATAGGATATGGTACAAGTACCAAGCAATCGTTTACAGGAAGCGCCAAAGTAGTAAAGGCAGAAGTATTGGAGCTTAAAAGTGTATCGAACATTTCTCAAGCTTTGGCAGGAGAAGTTGCCGGTGTAAATGTGATCAATAACTCTGGTCAGCCAGGATCATCAGCTACCATTCGTATTAGAGGTTTTGGTTCTATTAACGGAAACAGAGATCCTTTATATGTAGTGGATGGAGTTCCTTTTTCAGGGAGTATCAGTTCAATTAACCCTGCAGATATTGCATCTACTACGGTATTGAAAGATGCTACAGCTACTGCTATTTACGGTTCACGTGGAGCAAATGGTGTAATATTAATTCAAACTAAAACAGGTAAGAATGGTGAAGCGGTAACAGTAGTTGATGTCAAAACTGGATACAACTTTAGTTATTTACCAAGATACAATACCATTAGCAATCCTAATACGTTTATAGAAACTGCTTGGGAATCGGTAAGAAATACTGCTGCTTGGAACAATCCAAACATGTCTTTAGCTGACCAAATATTAGAAGCCAATGCTACATTGTTTTCTAAACAAGGAATTAGCCCAGATTATAACTTTTACAACGTTACAGATATTGCTAATTTAATTGATCCTTTAACAGGAAAAATCAGAAAAGGAGTTACTAGAAGGTATTCACCAGAAAACTGGTCAGATTATGGTTTCCAAACTTCTAAGAGAACTGAGGTTAACTTAAAAATGAGTGGAGGATCTCCAAAAACAAAATACTTTGCATCATTCGGTCACTTAAATGACGAAGGGTATGTAATTAACTCAAACTACAAACGTTTGTCTACACGTTTAAACGTAACTCATAAGCCTAAGGATTATATTACTGCCAATGCAAATATTGGTTATGCATATTCTGAGACTACGAACAACGGACAGTCTGAAGATTCTGGAAGTGTATTCTGGTTTATCGATAATATTCCTGCTATCTATCCTTTATTTGAAAGAGATGCTAATGGAGCTATGATTCCTGACAGTAAATACGGAGGAAACGTATACGATTACGGAGAAAAAGGAAGAGGATTTGGTGCTTTAACCAACTCTATTTCTGACGCACACCACGATGACAAAGGAAATAACCGTCATGAATTTAACGGAAACTTCTCATTAAACTTTGAATTGGCAGAGAACTTGTTTTTCGAAAACAAGTACGGTGTTCAATATTACACTAGAACCTACAACAGTATTAAAAATCCTTTTTACGGAGGAGGAAAGGCTAGCCAAGGTAGTATTTACCAAAAAAAGTCAAATGCATTGACACAAAACTTCTTAAACTTGTTACGTTATTCTGTAAACTTTAACAATCACAATTTAGAGTTTTTGGTAGCACATGAATCAAACCAATGGCAATACAATACCTCTGACGCAAGTAAAGAGAAGGTCGTAAATTTAGTACATGGACTGGACCAATTGGACAATTATGTTATGACTTCTTCACCGTCGTCTGGTTACCGAATAGAGACTGCTATAGAAAGTTATTTTGGTCAAGTTAACTATAACTTAAACCAAAAATACTACATAACAGCATCTGTACGTAGAGATGGATCTTCTCGTTTTACAGAAGACAAATGGGGAACTTTTGGTTCTTTAGGAGTTTCTTGGTTATTAAACAAGGAAAACTTTATGGACGATGTAGCGTTTGTAGATTTCTTAAAAGTAAAAACAAGTTACGGTCTAATAGGAGATCAAGCAGGAGTAGATTATTATTCAGGACAAAACTATTATTCGATTAACAACCTTAACGATCAAATATCTTTAGGAGTTGTACCTATTAAAAACCCAGCATTAACTTGGGAGACTTCAAAAATATTCCAAGTAGGTATTGAGTCTACTTTGTTTGACAATGTATTGGATGTATCATTTGATTATTACATTAAAAATACAGAAGATCAAATTTTTGACAGAAGAATGGGACCATCAATTGGAGATGCTTTAATTACCGGAAACGATGGATCATTAAGAAATAGTGGTTTTGAATTTGACATAAGCGCACGCTTGATAAAAAAGAAAAACTTTAGCTTAAACTTTGGGATTAACGGAGAAATGCTAAAGAACGAGTTAACGAACATGCCTATTGACCCTGCGACAGGAAAACAAAAAGTATTAGACATAGGTGGTATTTATGGTAGAGCTGCTGGACATTCTATATACGATATGTATATGAGAGAATGGGCTGGAGTAGATGTTGCTAATGGAGATCCTTTATGGAATGTTTATTACCACGATGCTAATGATAATGGTGTAAGAGATGACGAGGAAGGAATTAAAACCTTAACAAATTACAAACAAAAAAATCCTGACGATAAAATCAGTAAAGAAACTACCAATATCTATGCTGATGCAACTCAAAAATTTATTGGGAAATCAGCGATCCCTGTAGTAAGAGGAGCGTTTAGATTGAATGGGAAATTTCATGCATTTGACTTTAGCACTCAGTTTGCTTATAGTTTAGGTGGTTATGCTTATGATGGTGCTTATGCAGGTTTATTAGACAATGGAAAAATTGGAGAAAACAACTGGCATAAAGACATTAAAAATAGCTGGAAAAAGCCAGGAGATATTACAAATGTACCGCTATTATTAAACAATGAAAACGTAAAAGCAAACAGTACCTCTACTCGTTTCATTACTTCTTCGGACTATTTAGCTTTAAATAACTTAAAACTTGGATATACCTTAAACAAATCATTTGTTCAAAGAGCAGGTATTTCTAACGTGAATATATGGATAGCAGGAGACAACCTATTCTTACTAAGTGCAAGAGACGGTTTTAACCCAGCAACCTCAGAAACAGGTGCTACAAGTACTTACAGATATTCACCTTTAACAACCGTAACTTTAGGTTTACGTGTTAAGTTTTAATCTTAAAAACGATACAAAATGAAAAAAAATATATTTAAGCTGTTTCTTGTATGTAGTGTACTATTTACTGCAGCAAGCTGTTCTGAAGACTTTTTAGATAAAAGTCCTACAGAATTCATTAACGAAAGTGACTTAGCCGCAACAGGAAAATTAAACCCTGTTGTGCTAGAAAGTATCTTAAACGGTATTTATGCAAACATGTACACCACAGGAACAGGAGGAACATCTAACCATGATGATTTAGGTCAAAAAGGTTTTGATATTTATGGTGACATGTTGAGTAGCGACATGGCACTTTCTAAAGGAAGTTACGGATGGTACACAGGATTAACACAATTAAAAGAAACCATTGATTATACGGAAAATACCAACTATAAACCTTGGAGATTTTACTATAGAATTATCCGTGCTTCAAACTTATTGATTAAAGCATTAGGAGGTAATGACGCTGTAGTAGAAGGAGTAAATGCATACAATCTTGCACAAGCAAAAGCAATGCGTGCTTTTTCTTACTTTTACTTAACACAATACTATATTAAAGAATACGATCCTAACGCAAAGGTATTGCCTCTTTACAATAGCCCAGACCAACCAAATCAACCGAAAAGTCTTACAAAAGACATTTATGATTTAATGATCTCTGATTTAGAGCAAGCTGTAACTTTGTTAGATGGTTTTGAGCGTAAAGCAAAATACCAAATTAACCAAGATGTTGCAAAAGGATTGTTAGCGTATGTATATGCTGCTACAGGAACTAGTGAAAACAACTTAAAAGCATTGGCTATCGCAGAAGATGTTGCTGCTACTAACCCTATTACTACTAAGGAAGACCTAACCGGTGGATTTAACAATGTAGATACTCCATCATGGATTTGGGGAGTAGATATTACAGTAGATCAAAACTTAGGATTGGTTTCTTTTTGGGGACAAATAGATATTTATACCTATAGCTATGCTGCTGTTGGAAACACAAAATCTATGGACAAAAATTTATTTGATCAGATTCGTGAAAATGACTACAGAAAAGCACAGTTTTTTAACACACCTGGACATAAATTTGAATTAACTCCTTACAAAAAATTCTACAACGAAAACCGTAAAATATTTGGAAACAGAACTGTGACTGACGATTACGTGTATATGAGAACAGAGGAAATGATTCTTTTAGCTGCTGAAATGGCTGCCAAAGAGAATAAAGAAGGAGTCGCTAAAAGCCACTTAACAAACTTATTATCTAATCGTTTTGACGACGCAAAAGACTATGCATATATTGATGGACTTAGCGGTCAAGATTTATTAGATGAAATTAGCCTACAAACACGTATCGAAATGTGGGGAGAGGGTAAAAGTTACCTAAACATGAAACGTAATAAATTGACGACTAACAGAGGTCCAAATCACTTGAACCACGTTGGCGAAGATATTAAATACAACGATGAAAGATTAACTTTTGAAATTCCACAAGCGGAAATTCAAGACAATCCATTTATCAACTAGTTTTAGTCGATAAAAATCACATTCTAAACCCACCTCCTACCGAGGTGGGTTTTTTATATCAAACAATATCATTACCTTTGCAGCCATGGAAAAAACAACATCTAAAATATTTGGTTTACGTGCGATTATAGAAGCCATCAACAGCGGAGAATCTGTTGAGAAAGTGTACATGCAACGTGATTTAAAAGGATCGTTATTTAGCGAATTGAACAGCTTGATAAAACGTGAAAAAATCACCTTAAGCTATGTCCCTGTAGAGAAACTAGATCGCTTGTCTAAAAACAGCAATCACCAAGGTGTCGCTGCACAAATAGCACCTATCACCTACCACGATTTAGATGAATTAATAGAGAAAACAGTAGCATCTGGAGTGACTCCTTTATTCTTGATTTTGGATGGAATTTCTGATGTCCGTAATTTTGGAGCTATTATCAGAACTGCAGAATGTACGGGTGTACATGGTATTATCATTGCCAAACACGGATCTGCTCCTGTAAATGCTGATGCTGTAAAAACATCTGCCGGTGCTGCTTTTAAAATGCCTATTTGTAAAGTAGATCACGTAAAGGATGCTGTGTTTCAATTTCAAGCTGCCGAGATTCAATTAGTCGCTGCTACGGAAAAAACAGAAGACTCTTTATACGACGTAGATTTTGAACAACCTACTGCCATTATTATGGGATCGGAAGATCGCGGTGTAAACCCTTCCATTTTAAAATTAGTAAATGCTAAAGCTAAGTTACCAATACTAGGAACCATCGAGTCTCTAAATGTATCCGTAGCCTGTGGAGCCTTCTTATACGAGGCTATTCGTCAGCGTCAATTTTCGAAATAGGAGTTTCTTCTATACTTTCTTTTAAATTACCATCTTCATCAAAATAAGTATCAAATTCTGATGAAGAATAGGTATGTTCAATTTTCTGGAGCCCTATTTTTCTATAAATAATGGCAAAGATAAACCCTACCACAAATCCAGATAAATGCCCCTCCCAAGAAATGCCTTCTTTTACAGGGAATACATACCAAATCATACTTCCATATAAAAACACCACGCCTAAAGAAATGGCTACTAGGCGGTAATTTTTTCGAATAACACCACTAAAAAAGATAAAACTAAACAAGAGATAAATAACCCCACTTGCACCAATATGATAATTATCTCTAGCAATACTCCAAGTCAATATTCCGCTTAAAAGTGTACCTAGCACTAAGACTTTCCATGCAACCTCTTTATAAAAAAACAATAAACAGGCAGAAAGCACCACTAAAGGCACTGAATTATTTATTAAATGATTGGTGTCTCCATGAATAAAAGGCGAAAAAAACACCCCTCTCAAGCCTTTTAATGTCTTTGGGTAAATTCCGTATCTGTTAAAATTGAATCCAAACTTTAATTCAATGATATATACAATCCATACAAAAAGCAACAATAACGACGGAATCAACCATACTTGTTTCGAATAGCGTATTTCTTTTTCGTTTTCCATAGATGTAAATATAAAACTAAATTATAGACACGCTTATAAATTTAGTATTTTTACCCCATGAATGCACCATTAGCCGAAAGAATTAGACCTAAAAATTTAGACGAATATATCAGTCAAGGACATATCGTAGGTCCAAACGGATCATTGACAGAACATATCAAAAGAGGGTTTATTCCTTCTCTCATTTTTTGGGGACCTCCAGGCATCGGAAAAACCACCTTGGCAAATATTATTGCCGAGCATTCCGGCAGACCATTTTACGCATTGAGTGCCATTAACTCAGGTGTAAAAGAAGTACGAGAAATCATTAACAAGGCAAAACAACAAACGGGACTTTTTACGACTAAAAACCCAATATTATTTATTGATGAAATTCATCGTTTCAGTAAATCTCAACAGGATTCATTATTAGGTGCTGTAGAAAAAGGATGGGTTACATTGATTGGAGCCACCACAGAAAACCCTAGTTTCGAAGTCATCCCTGCCCTACTCTCTCGCTGTCAAGTATATGTTTTGAATGCTTTTACAAAGGACGATTTGATACAACTCCTAGAACGAGCCCTTACAAAAGACAGCATATTATCCACAAAAAAAATAGAATTAAAAGAAACCGAAGCCCTCTTAAAACTCTCCGGTGGAGATGCGAGAAAATTACTCAATATTTTTGAACTGATTGTTAATTCGGAAGACGAACCTATCTGTATTACCAATGATATGGTCGAACATAAAGTACAACAAAACACCGTTCGTTATGACAAGACTGGAGATCAGCATTACGATATTATCTCTGCATTTATAAAGTCCATTAGAGGAAGTGATCCCAACGCAGCTGTCTATTATCTGGCAAGAATGATCGAAGGTGGAGAAGACGCTAAATTTATAGCCCGCCGTTTACTCATTTTAGCTTCTGAAGATATTGGAAATGCAAATCCGACGGCTTTAATTATGGCCAATAACTGTTTTCAAGCTGTGAATATTATTGGATTCCCAGAATCCCGTATCATTTTAAGTCAGTGTGTGGTGTATTTAGCAAGTTCCGCAAAGAGTAATAGCAGTTACGAAGCCATTGGAAAAGCACAAGCTCTGGTAAAGGAAACCGGAGACTTACCCGTGCCCTTACACCTAAGAAATGCCCCTACTAAATTGATGAAAGAACTCAATTACGGAAAAGAATACAAGTATTCTCATGGCTATGATGGTAATTTTGTAGACCAAGAGTTTATGCCCGAAGAAATAAAAGAAACTCGTTTATATACGCCTGGATTAAATCAACGTGAACATAGCATGCGTAAATTTTTAAATGAAAAATGGAAAGGAAAGTATGGGTATTAATGGTAAATTATAGGTTAAACAAAAAAGACCAACCTACTAGTATCCAACCGACCCCCTATTTGTAACGCATGATAAAAAACGAAGAAAAATGCCCCTATATAATAGTTGTTTTTTTAGATTGAATATTGAGTGATTTAACCTTGGAAAATTATCCTAATAAGTCATAAAATTACACTTTAAATTTAGGAGCTGGAACAAAAAAATGATTTCCAAAGGTTTATTTTTTTGAGACGCTTACCGAAAACAGCTATTATCTTAACGGTCCCCAAGTCACATGCACGTCGTTATTATGAAAAAGCACCAAACAAGGACAAAGTAAAAGCCCCCCATACAATGGTACTTATTCAGTAATTACGGATCATTGATAGATATTGCAAAACAACAAATTTGCTACTGTGTAACAGTATACCTCTCAACCAAATAAATCACAACCAATAATGGATACTTTTATAAAATGATCAATCCATAACCCCCAAGGAAACCTATTTAAAAGTGATTCATTACACATTAAAACGATGGGAGTACTTAGAACATATCAATATAACGGTACTTTAGAGTTAAATAATAACCTGGCAGATCGTTCTATCATGACATTAGCTATTAGATGTGAAAATTATTTATCTGAAGACATTCATAATATTACAAAAAATGAGGGCATGATCTACTCCTTTTTTCTACTTGTAAAAAACAATTGGCAGTCCACTATAAATGGCTAAAAATACAGGACAAACTATTTCCAAAAAAAAACGTCGAACTATAAACCCATGTCTTTTATCCCCCTACATACCCTTCGTCGAACAGGCATGTTTTGTTAGGCAAACAATTATTACGCTAGCCGTTAAACCACACTAAACTCATGCTTTTTTCAAATTAATTTGATTGGAATCATGCTGTTTACTCACACTCCACTCGTAATCATACAAATATTAAAACAACCTGAAACAGTAAATTAATAAGTGTTTTTTGTAATATAGAAGCCCCCAGAAACGATACAAACAAGTTACACAACTTGGTCGAAACCATACTTATTCAGGTGATTTTAGTCAATTTTGGAGATAGAAAAACAAATATAGAATTCATTCAACAGAAACGTTTTTTAAATAAATTTTAAGAATTACCAAATGGAATAGTCTCTAAACAGGTAAGATATTGACCTTGGAAAGGAAAGAATTGAAACTAAATAATCTACTGTGATTCCATATTTTTAATTTATTAAAACACATATAATAAATAGAATAAGCTACTCTATATTAAAACCTCTGTCTTAAAAAGACACTACTGTAAGTCATATTTATTCACATTAAGGTGTGAAAAACAAATTACATTGGTCATTAGATATTACTTTCAAAGAAGATGCTTCTAGAAAAAGACATAAAATACTGCTCAAAATTTCTCGATACTATTGAAAACACAAAACAGAGAAACAAGATTTTATAGGAGAAAGGCATAAAAAAGGATAGAATAAGTCATAACAGTAATAAAACTAAGTATTAACGCGTGTGTTTTCTCTGATAAGTTCTATAACACGATTCAAATACTGCAGAAATAATTACTAATTACTTCTACAGTATACTGCTGAGTATCAGTTGTTTTGATTTTATAATTAAAAATCGAAATTGAATTTCCATATTCGTATGGAATAAAATATCAAAAAAAAACCAATTAATCTATAGTTTTTAAATGGGAATTGTAATTTTTTAAATAAAACAAACCTGTTGTTATGTGACTTTATAGTCTTTATGAAGTCTTAATAGTAAGAAGATTGAATCGAATTTTTCCTTTTATTTAATTATATGATCATGAAAAAATACAGTTACATACTATTTATCTTATTCATAAACACCACCTATTCTCAAATAAAAATAGGAAAAAACCCTGGGGATCTACATCATAATTCAATACTAGAGCTTGAAAGCCAAGACAAGGTCTTTGTCTTGACAAGAGTCAATACAACACAAATGAATTCGATAACCCCTTTAAAAGGAGCTTTAGTTTACAATATTGAGAAGGAATGTGTTTTCCATTTTAATGGGGTTTCATGGAGAAACCTATGCAACAACGCAACAGATAACCAAGTACTTAGTTTTAATTCCGTATCAAATTTATTGATTTTAGAAGATGGAGGAACTGTTGATTTATCTATTTATTTAGATAATTCTGACGATCAACAAATCACTGAATTTTATATTAATAAAGGTGTGCTAATATTCACTTTAGAAGATGGAGGCTCTAAAAAAATTGATTTGTCTCTCTTCGACGAAACTGAAGAAATAGCTGCCAATTCCAGTCGTATCACTAACAATACTAGCAACATAAGTAGTAACAAAACAGATATTTTATCCAATGCAACAGACATCGATACAATAGAAACAGAACAAACTACTCAGAATACAAGTATCGCAGCAAACAAAACCGACATTGCTACCAATACATCAGACATAGACGCAATAGAATCAGAACAAACAACTCAGAATACAAGCATCGCTGCAAATAAAACCGATATCGCTACCAATGCTACAGACATAGACGCAATAGAATCGGAACAAACTACTCAGAATACAAGCATCGCAGCAAATAAAACCGACATCGCTACTAATGCATCAGACATAGACGCAATAGAATCAGAACAAACTACTCAGAATACAAGCATCGCTGCAAACAAAACAGATATTACTAGCAATGCATCAGACATAGATACAATAGAAACAGAACAAGCTTCTCAGAATACAAGCATCGCAGCAAACAAAACCGACATTGCTACCAATGCAACAGACATAGATACAATAGAAACAGAACAAGCTACTCAGAATACAAGTATCACTGCAAACAAAACCGACATCGCTACCAATGCAGCAGACATAGCTGCAATAGAAACAGAACAAGCTTCTCAGAATTCAAGCATCGCTGCAAATAAAACCGATATCGCTACCAATGCATCAGATATAGATACTA
>NVRM01000037.1 GCA_002400885.1 Flavobacteriaceae bacterium | reverse complement strand
ATTTAAGGAACGGGTGTAATGTTTTACCTTTTTTTTGTCTTGAAAATCGATGAACAAATCACCCATGGTTTGATGGGATCTTTTCACTGATTTAAAGGAGAATTTCTCCACAATTAATTGATCTACTTTCTGATGTTCTCCTTTATTTAATAGATTTCTTATTTGTTGTAAATCTTCAGAGGTGCCTTTTGAGTTTCCCCAATCAGGGCCTCCAGCCCACATGGAGTCTTCATTTAATTGAATGCGCTCATGTTCTGTATCTCCAAAAACCATGGCTCCTAATCGACCATTTCCTACAGGGAGTGCTTCTATCCATTTAGAGGCAGGTTCTTGGTACCATAAAATAGCTTGCTGCTTATCTGTAGCAATGTTTGTACACGATTGTAATGTTAACATGAATGTTAAAAAAGTAAGTGCTAAGATAGTTCTCATAGGTTTTTTGTTAAATTAGACTTGTTTTAAAATTAATTAATGGCTCTATCTCTTTGTAATGATGTATTTCCATTCCACATTTTCACCATCGTCCAAGGTTCGCTCTTACAAGTCCAAAAGGGATGGTTTGCAGGTAAGCCTAAATGTAAAAAACCAACAGATGTTAAGTACAAACTCCCTGTTGTTATATAAGGTTCTGCAAGTTTTGGTTGATGACCAACGACTCCTAATTGGAGCCAATTGTCTTGGTTATAAGTACCTTCGAATTCAAATAAGCGTTTCATAACTGCTGTTAAAGCACTTCGAACCTGTCCGTATGAAATTTCTTTAGGTAATGTATCTAAAAGAACTATTTGTGATAATGTTTGAAAAGCAGCCAATCTATAAATAGAAGAGCGTCCTATAATTGGAAAGGTGCCTTCAGGTGAAATTAATCGTTCTAATACAACGCTATAACGCTGTGCTCTTTTTACTATTTTTTGATAAAGAGGGGTGTTCCTTTTCTTGTTTTTTTCAGCGAGTACTGCGGTAATATCCAATAGCATGGGATGGATAACAAAAGAATTGTAATAATCCCAATGAAACTTTTCACCATCGGAATAGTGACCGTCTCCAACATACCATTCCATGTGTTTTTTTAAGGCGTAGTCAATTCTCATTAGGTCCGCTTTGTCTGTAAATTTTAGAAAGAAAGCTTCAATGGTTGCCGAAAACAAGAGCCAATTATTATAATAAGGACGTACTACTCGTGTAGATTCAAAGGCTTTAATTACATTTTTTTTAACCTGTTTTGGTAAGGGCTTCCATAATTGATTAGGGGCACGTAAAAAGGCTTGTGCTAAAAAAGCGGCATCGACTAATGGCTGTGACCCCCTGTTGAAATTCATGAAATCGTCTGCTTTTGGGGCTACTGCATTTTCAATTGATTTTAGCGCTAATTCTAGTTGTTTTTTGCGAATTATTCCTTCTTCAGTTGTATCTGCACCCAATTCTAACCACGGAGCTAATCCGGCCATTAAGCGGCCAAATGCTTCCAAATGAGTAAAACTACTCCGGTCTCCATATTCAAAACTATGCTGTTCAACAGGCATTTTTTCTTTTAGTTTATCCTGACTCAAAGCTGTTAACACAGGAGTCGATATTTTTATAATCTCATCAACCCATTGTTTTCTAATGTCTTGAGCATTTGTTATTGCCGTTATAAAAACGAATATAAGTATTCCTATTTTTGATTTATTTTTCAACATTGAGTTCTTTTTAAATTTTCAATCTATTTAATGCCTCTAAATAATAATAATCTGCATAATTAATAGCAGCATTAATTTCTGAATTATGAGGTAGACTTCCTACAGAATGTTTTAATAAAAACCCGTTATTAGTACCTTTTTCTGCTAGATATGCTTTAGAGCTTAAAGCGCGAATAATTTCTATTGCCCAATCTTTGTATATTTTGTTACTGTCTTCATCTACATAAGTACACAATTCTAACAAAGCGGAAGCTGTAATTGCTGCGGCTGATGCATCGCGGGGTGTATCTTTTTCTGCCTTTACATTAAAATCCCAATATGGAATTTGATCTTCTGGTAAATTAGGATGGTTTTTTATAAAATTAGCAATTTTCACTGCTTGTTCTAAATAGCGCGTATCTTTAGTCTCTCTATACATTACTGTAAAACCATAGAGTCCCCAAGATTGACCACGTGCCCATGCCGATTCATCGGCATAACCTTGATGTGTGTTTCTTGCAACAATTGCACCTGATTCTAAGTCATAATCTAGTACGTGATAAGAGCTAGAATCTTCTCTGAAATGATTTTTAAGAGTATTGTTTGCGTGTCGTATTGCAATGTTGTAGTAGGTTGAATCTCCTGAGATTCGAGTCGCATGGAATAATAATTCCAAGTTCATCATGTTGTCAATAATAACAGGACAACTCCACTTACTGCCTTTATTCCAAGATTGAATAACTCCAATCTTAGCTCTGTACCTAGAAGCTAATGATGTTGCAGCTTGTACAATTATAGCATCATATTTTGTAGTTTTTAATGTTTTTATTGCATTCCCAAAACTACAGCCTATCATAAAACCGATGTCGTGATTATTTGTAAAAAACTTTACGGATTCCATTCGTTCGGTATAGTCTAAGGCTCTTTTTTTCCAAATTTCATTTTTCGTCAAATTATAAATTTCCCATAATGATCCTGGGTAAAACCCGCTCGTCCAGTCGTAGGTTGGAATGTATCCAATCTCTCCTTTAATGTTATTTCGAGGCAGGAATTTTTTTGTGTTTTTTTCGGATTGTATAGACTCAAATAATAGTTCGTATTGTGACTCTATAACTGTAATCAGATCATTAGTAATGATGTTGTTTTCTGTGTGCTTACAACTTGAAAAAAGAAGTATTGATAGAATTGTCAGAAAAAGGATATTGTTTTGTTTCATGATTTTATACATATTAAAAAGTATTATCTCTCGTGTTTTTTAATTTATTTATTGTGTTCTCATTTTTTAATACGGTAAAAACGAACTGCAGTATCTCTCATAATTCGTTTTTGGTCATCAATCGAAAATATAGAAATATAGTTTTGTACGATATTTAATTGTTCTTTATATGTTGAAGAAAGTAAACAAACAGGCCAGTCAGACCCATACATAATCCTATCTATTCCAAAAACATGAAAAATATGATCTAAATAGGGGATGATTTGTTCGCTACTCCAGTTATTCCAATTTGCTTGGGTAACTAAGCCTGATATTTTACAGCAAACATTTTTGTGTTTTCCGAAAAGAGAAATTTGAGTTGCCCATTTTTCGAATTCTCTGTTTTTGATATTTGGTTTGGCTATATGATCTATTACAAAAGCTTGGTTTGGAAAGTTTGAAACCAATATTTCGGCTGCTGTTAACTGTGTACTGTCAATAAGAATATCATAGGTGAGGTTAAATTCCTTCAATTTACGAATACCATTTAAGAAACTTGGTTTACTCATAAATGAAAGATTCTCTGCTTCTAAAACATGTCGTATTCCTTTTAAAATAGTGTTTTTAGAAAAGTGTTTCAATCGATCTTCAATGTCTTCTGCACATAGATCTACCCAGCCCACGACACCTTTAATAAAAGAATGTTCATTTGCAAGTGCTAGTAAAAAATGAGTTTCTTCTTCAGATTGTACTGCTTGAACCGCAATACATCCATCAATATTATTTTCTAAAAGAAGAGGTTCCAACTCCTCTGGAAGAAAATTCTTCCGGAGGGTTTGCATCTTTTTTCCGATCCATTGATGCTTGTTTGAATCGTATTTCCAAAAATGTTGATGGCTGTCTATGATCATTTTTTAATTTGTATAGCTTACTGCTGTTTGTTTTGAACTTCCCAATCCCTCAATTCCGAGTGCTATGACATCACCTGGTTTTAAATAAACAGGTGGTTTGAATCCTAGGCCTACGCCAAAAGGAGTTCCTGTAGAAATAATATCTCCAGGTAATAGGGTCATAAACTGACTGATATAACTGACTACATACTGGATATTAAAAATAAAATCAGCAGTGGAGCTATTTTGAATTTTCTTGCCATTTAAGGTCAGCCAAAGGGTTAGATTGTTGGGGTCGGAAATTTCATCTTTTGTAGCAATAAATGGCCCGATAGGAGCAAAGGTGTCGCAACTTTTTCCTTTTACCCACTGTCCTTCTTGTTCTAGTTGAAAGGCCCTTTCGCTATAATCGTTATGTAATACATATCCTGCAACATGCTCTAAAGCATCTTTTTCTTTTACATAAGAGGCTTTTTTTCCGATGACCACAGCTAATTCTACTTCCCAATCTGTTTTTTTACTTCCTTTTGGAATTACGAGATCATCATTAGGGCCTACAATTGCACTTGTTGCTTTGAAAAAAAGTACAGGTTCGGAGGGGACATCCATACCGCTTTCTACGGCATGTTGTGCGTAGTTTAATCCTACACAAACTATTTTTGATGGACGGCATAAAGGAGCGCCTAAACGTATGTTTTTGTCAACAAGAGGGCATTCACTTTGATGTGTTTTTAGCCATTTTTTTAATTGTTCTATACCATTCTCACCAAAAAAACTTTCGGTATAATCTTGTCCGAAAGCACTGACGTCTATTCGGTTTCCATTTTCCAATTGTACTCCTGGTTTTTCTTTTCCTGCGGTTCCAAATCGTATTAATTTCATGGTGTTTTTTTTATCTTTATTTATAGTAGATAGTGCAACTAAGGGGGTGTACTTATCCGTTTAATTTTATAAATCCACCATCTATAGGGAAATCGGTTCCTGTGATAAATGAAGCCTCATTACTACATAAAAATAAGGCTAAGTTTGCAACTTCTTCTGGTTTTCCCATGCGTCCAATAGGTTGTGTTTTTGATAGTTTTTCAAACATTTCTGTTTCTTGTCCTGGGTAGTTTTTAGCAATAAATCCATTAACAAAAGGGGTGTGAATCCTCGCAGGTGAAATGGTGTTACAGCGTATACCTTCTTTTAAATAATCTTTGGCAACCGAGTAGGACATTGTTAAAACAGCACCTTTTGTCATGGAATACGCAAAACGATCTGCTATTCCAACAGAGGAAGCAATGGAGGCCATGTTTAAAATAACGCTTCCGTTTTTAGTGTCTTTCATTTTTTGAATGCAAGCCAACATACAATTATAAACTCCTTTGATATTCACATTGTATAGCCTGTCTAAATCACTTTCTTGGGTGTTTTCTATGTTCCCTATATGAGCAATCCCTGCATTGTTTACTAAGATATCAATACTATTACTTTCGGAGATTGTATCTATAACAGCTTGTACTTCTTGTTGGTTTGCAACATTACATTGATAGGCTGTTGCTTTTCCTCCTGCTGCCAGAATAATTTTAGCAGTGGATTGTGCCGCTTCTAGTTGGATTTCTAGGATACACACATGGGCTCCATTTTCTCCAAATTTTAGAGAAATAGCTTTTCCTATTCCACTTGCACCACCTGTAACAATGGCTGTTTTTCCTTGTAAACTAAACTGTAACATATTTTATTTTAACTCGATTTCTATAATGGTATCTATATCATTTTGATCCTTTTTTGGAACCTCTATGAATAGTCCATTGTTGCTTTTTTTATGATCAACTTTTTTTCCTGTACTAAAAAAAGTTATAGACTTTATGTTTTCTTTAAAACCTTTTATGAAATATTGGTTTTGTTTTGTGTCTAAGAGATGAAGGTATATTTTTTTGCCTTTTTTTGTTGAAACCATCAATTCATTCGATGCGATTGGCCCTTGAACGGTATGGTATATTGTCGCTCCATTTTTTCTGAGCCATTTTCCGATTTCAGCCAATGATTTAATATGATTCGGTTGAATTTTTCCGTTTGGCATTGGTCCAACATTTAGTAATAAGTTACTTCCGTACCCCGCTGCTTTTACTAAATAATGAATAAGTTGCTTTTTAGACTTATGATTTCTGTCCTTCAAATTAAAGCCCCAATTTCCATTAATAGTTCCGCAAACTTCTCTTGGTAAATCACTTAGTTCGGAGGCTTTGGTTCCGAATTTTGTTTTTGTTTCACCAGGTAAATCTCTTTCAAACATTTGAAAATCTTCTCCTTTTAAAGGAGCTAGATGCCTATTGTTACCTATCAAGCACTGAGGTTGTAAGTTATGAATAAGGGTGTATATTTCGTCGTAATGCCAATTGATAGTTAAAGGACTGTGTACGTCTCCAACACGTTGATCCCAATCTCCGTCAAACCAAATACCTGCGATATCTCCATAGTTTGTTAATAATTCGGTCAATTGACCTTTCATAAACGCAATGTATTTTTTCCATTCTCCTTGCTTTCTTCCAGGAATTTTTGTTCCTGTTTTTCCTCTTGGAAAATAATTATCATCGTGCCAGTCTAAAAGAGAATAATAGAAAAAAAGTTTGATTCCTTCTTTTTTACATGCGATTGCAAGTTCTTTTAAGGGGTCTTTTTTATAAGGGGTCTTTTTAACAATCGTATAGTCTGTTATTTTAGAATCGTACATGGAAAATCCGTCATGATGTCTACTGGTAATGGTGATATATTTCATTCCTGCATCTTTCGCCATTTTTACCCACTGATCAGCCTTAAAATCTATTGGATTAAAAAATGAAGGTAATTTTTCATATTCTTCTATTGCGATATTTTGAGTATTCATCACCCATTCTCCATCCCCTAAAATACTGTAAACACCCCAATGAATAAACAGTCCGAATTTGGCGTTTTTAAACCATTCCCTCGCTTTTATATTCTCCTGAGAAGGGGTGTAGTTTTTTTGAGAATAGTTGTTTTGAGTGAAAATAGCTAAAATTAAAAATAGTATTATATTTTTCATATTTTTTTTTATTTCCAGATTTTTCCTTGCGGAAATTCGTACTCTTTTAAGGATTTTTCTTTCATTGTAATGCTATACCCTGCTGCTGTAGGTGGCATATAGGCTCCGTTTTTTATCATTACAGGATCTATAAAATGATCGTGTAAATGATCTACATATTCAATTATTCTCCCTTCGATTGATCCACTAATAGCAATAAAGTCAATCATTGATAAATGCTGTACATATTCACAAAGCCCAACACCTCCTGCGTGAGGGCATACGGGAATTTTAAATTTTGCTGCCATTAAAAGTATGGCTAAAATTTCATTCACGCCACCTACACGACAACTGTCTATTTGACAGATGTCTATAGCGCCAGCTTGCATAAGCTGTTTAAACATGACTCTATTATGACAATGTTCTCCAGTTGCTACTTTTATAGGGGCTACGGCTTTGGCTATTTTTGCATGCCCCAAAATATCGTCAGGGCTTGTAGGCTCTTCAATCCATAAAGGATTAAACTTAGCTAATTCTGCCATATTTTCGATGGCTTCATTTACGTCCCATTTTTGGTTGGCATCCATCATTAGATCTAGGTCGTCTCCAATTTCTTGGCGTATTATTGCTGCTCTACGCATGTCATCTTGTAATTCTGAACCTACCTTTATTTTCATGTGTTTAAATCCTGCTGCTTTTGCTTCTTTGCACAACTTACGCATTTTGTCATCGGAATAACCTAACCAACCTGCGGAAGTAGTATATGCTGGATATCCATTTTCTACTAAATAATTGATGCGTTCTTGTTTTGAATCGGCATGTTTTTCTAATATGTTAAGAGCTTCCTTAGGAGTGATAGCGTCTGTAATGTATGTAAAATCAATGCATTTGACCAATTCTTCAGGTGTCATATCTATAAGAAGTTTCCATAATGGTTTCTTTTCTTTCTTGGCATATAAATCCCAAACAGCATTTACAATAGCACCTGTGGCTAAGTGAATAATTCCCTTTTCGGGACCTAACCATCTAAGTTGGCTATCTCCAGTGATCATTTTCCAAAAGCCCCCCATATCTTTTGTAAAGGACTCCAACGTTTTGCCTATAATTAGATAGGATATAGATTTGATCGCTGCTACACATAATTCGTTTCCTCTTCCTATAGTAAAGGTAAGTCCATGACCTTCTAGTTGGTCTGGATGGTTAGTTTTTAAAATTACATAAGCGGCGGAATAGTCAGGGTCTGGGTTCATAGCATCTGAACCATCAAGAGTTTTACTTGTAGGAAACCGGATGTCTTTAACTTCGATTGTTGTGATATAGGTGTCTTGCATTAATTCAATTTTAACGTGGCTAAGGTATAGGTAATAAGATGCTTATTGTAGAAGGTGTTTTTCTTATGCTAATACTTTTTTGTCAATAATTCTGTGATTAACAGTGTGAATTATTGATAAAATTAGTGTATTTTTTTTATGTTAAAAATAATATGAGTAGCTTCTGTAATTGATTTTCAAATAGTCATAAGAATGTTTTTTTAGAATACTGTTAAATAGATTAAAACCACACATAAGTTAATTGGTAAGGGGAAAAAAGCCACCTTTTCAGGTGACTCTTTTTTAAAAAAACAGTAACTCAAACAAACTATTTTATATCCCACCAAACTCTATTGTCAACTTTGTCAGCAGCTTGGATTTTTCTGTAATTTTCTTCATTTCGTAATCTTTCTCCATCAGGAATTGTAATTCGTAAAGGCATTTCCATAAGATCTCCAACTACGGGGTAGTTAACCTCTAGTATAGGGTAGTCAAAACGTCTGTAATCAGCGTATCCTTCTTTGGCTTGAATTACACCAAAATGTATCCACTTTTGTGTTGCTAGTTGTTTTATCGTTCCGTCGTGTTTTACCGTACTGCTATTGATAAAGTTATCTACATCGCTAGTAACAGGGAGCATAGGATTCGCATTTGTGTTTAATTTTACAAGATTGTAGTAAAATTGTATAGATGTTCTTAGCCCTTCATCATAATATTCTTTTGCATTTCCAGAAATATATCCTTTCATGGCAGCCTCGGCTAGTAAAAAATAAACTTCTGAAGCCGTGATAACAATTCCTGGTAAAAATTCATTGTCTTTTATTAGTTCATGGTTTATTTTACTGTATTCTTTTGTGGTAATATCCGATCCCGATGGTTTGGTTCTAGGCGAGGACGGTACACCTACATAGTCACCATCTTCATTTTTTGAAAAATAAAAAGCTCTTCTAGGGTCCTTAGACTCATTCATGATGTCTACCATTATTTTTCCAGCATATGCGTAATGATTTAGGTCCTTAAAAGCACGACCTATAAATTTACCATCTCCTCCATTTGTATTTAATCCATCAGGACCTTTAGCTTCTTCTAGTATATTATCTTCATTTGTGAGGACCAAAGGACGGTTTACTATTTCTTTTAACGTTGTTTTTGCAAGCTCAGAATTAGCATCAGAAATTCTCATAGCAAAACGTAAACGAAGAGAGTTGTTTAGTTTTATCCATTTGTCAATGTCTCCTCCATTTAGAAGATCTTGGTTGCTTAATGTTATGTGAACTAGGTCTTCATCGTTAAATTGAAATGACTTCAAGAAATCATCTACTTCTTTTAGATCTTTTAAGAGAAATTCGTAAATTTCTTTTTGCGTATCAAATTTAGGAAAGATTATTTGATTCTTTATCAGTCTTGATTTAGCTGCTTCCGAAAAGGGAATACTTCCATATAAATCTGTGGTTTTAGAAGTGGCATTTGCACGAACTATTTTAATTAGATTTAAATAAATATCATAGGATACTTGCTCTTTTTCTGACAGCTTTTCATATAAAGCTCCCATTTCTGAAACTTTGGATAAAAAATTGACATAATAAGCCGTCCAAGAAGTTGAAATGGTACCGGCAGAGAGGTCCATCATATTTTCATCTGCAGTTTTGGAAGCTGTAACTTGAGTCCATTGGAAAATTTTAGGAAGTACTAGTGCATATCCTGTCCCATAGTTTTCTCTGAGTCCTGCTCCTTTATTACTGTTGGCTTCGGCAAAGAGGTATTCTATTTTTGATGTTGTACTTCTATTGGGATTAAGAAATAAATCACCAATATCATCTTTACATGACGACAATAATGTAATTGCGAATACAATGCTTAATATTATTTTTTTCATAGTGTATTTTTTAAAATTTTAATTGTAAAGACATTCCGATACTTCTAGTTCCTGGCATCCCTCCATTTTCAAATGCCGAGTTTTCTCCTGTAGCAGTCCCTACGCTAGATTCAGGATCTACATTTGGCATGTTTTTAAATAGATAAAATAAATTCCTTCCAATTAAATTAAGTGACATATCCTGTATTCCTATGTTATCAATAAGTGTTTTGTTAAATTTGTAAGAGAGCCTTATTTCTCTCATCTTTACGTATGTATTGTCAAATAGGCCTTTTTCATGTAGCCCAGAGTTCCACATGTAAGTATATGCATAATAGTATAGCGCAGGGATTATCTTGTCATTTTTCTCTCCATTTCTATATCCTGGAAGTATGACTCCGTCATGATGCACTGTTTCTCCATTAGGACTAGAGGTTGAGTGACTTGCTAGTTGAATACGTTTTCCTCCAGATACGTAATATGGGAGTCCTCCACTTTTCTCATCTCTATATTTTAAGGAAGATTTTAGCTTTCCTGTTCCTGTTCCATAGTAATTTGTAAAAGAAAATACATCTCCACCTACACTAAAATCAATATTCATAGAAAGGCTAATGTTTTTATAGGTAAATCTATTATTAAATCCTCCGAAAAAATCTGGAGTAGAATTTCCTACCTTGACTCTTTTAGTATCGTCTCTTTCGTAAAATATCCCGTGGCTTTTTACTATTAAATTTCCATCTTTATCTTTTTTAGGAACATATGCAGCCCATTCTCCTAAAGGAGCTCCGATTCTAGCCTGATTTATTATAGCACTCCCAATTGCTCCTGCTCTTGGGGTAAAACTTTCGATTCCTTTTGCTAATTCGATAATTTCATTATTGTTTTTAGCAATATTCAAATTAGCATTCCAAGAAAAATCATGGGTTTTTAGAATTAAGCCCTCAAGTTCTAATTCTATTCCTTTATTATCCATTCTTCCTGCATTTACTGTAGCTGCAGTAGATCCTGAACTTCCCGCTACTCCTAGGTTTACAATCAGATTTTTATTTATGTTGTGGTAGTAGGTTACATTGATTCCTAGTCTGTTATGGAATAATTTCATTTCAGATCCCAATTCTAGTGAGAATTGATCTTCAGGCATTAAATTTACAGGAGGCACCGTGCTTGAGTAACTATTTGTAGTAGCGCCATTGTATGATCCATAGGAATAAACCTTGTTTGCTTGATACATTGATGCCCCTTTTGCGGTATGGCTATATGCAGCTCTTAGTTTTCCGAAATTTAACCAGTTTGTATCTTTAAGTAGTTCTGAATAAACAAAACTAGTGCTTATAGACGGATAAAAGAAGGAGTTGTTATCAGGATGGAGTGTAGAAGTCCTGTCATTTCTTCCTGTAATTTCAGAAAAAAGAAAGTCTTTGTAGTTAAGGTTTATAGCTCCAAAAATCCCTGTTTCCATCATGCCAGTTGTATGTCCCTTTCCTTTTGTTTGCCATCTGGAATTTCCAATACTAAACCAATTGGGTATGATTAATCCTCCTCTGGTCCAAAGAGAAGAGTAATCATATTCTTTTTTGGTACTTGATACACCTGCTAATAATGAAATATCTAAGGCTTCACTTATTGATTTTTTGTAATTAATAGTAAGTTGTGAATGTCGTGTTTTTCTAATTCCTTTAGCAACAGAATATCCACCACTATTTACTTTTTCTTCAGACCTGTATTTGTTTGCATAATTGGTAGTTGTAAAGTCTCCTCCCGATCTTAATAGTGCCGTAAAACCTTTGAACGGAGTGTATTTGAAAGAGAAATTAGTGACTGTGCGATTCAATTCATCTGTTCTAAGGTCTTCTCGGTTTGCCCATAACTTGTTTCTTAATAGTCTGATAGAGGTTCCTCCAGCATTATATTTCATGTATCCATCTTCTGTTATGTAGTCTTTGACAAGATTAAATTTTGAAGATCTCGAATATTCATAAGCAGCAAGTCCACTTAAATTATACGGTCTATTTGTTGTTTTTATATCATAATGATTTGCAACTAGACCTACAGTAAATTTATCTGACAGATGTATGTTCGTATTTAAGCTTAAACTGTTTCTTTTTTGTTTTGTTCCTGGAAAAGTTCCTTTGTAATCCATATTGGTATACCCCAATCTGAAATTTATTTTGTCTTTATAATTTTTAGAAAGTGAAATGCTATTTCGTCTAGTTATCCCTGTCGTAAAAATGTCTTTGTAATTATTTGGTTGTGGTGAATAGGAACGCATCTCACCATCCCACCATCTTACTTGTTGTCCTTCCATTTTTGGTCCGAAACTATAATATGTTCCTGAATATGTTTTTTCTCCTGCAGCGTTTAATTTCCATGTAGGAGTGTATCCTGCTCCATAAATATTTTGATAATCTGGAAGGTAGGCAACATTGTCTGTTGTTACACTACTGTTAATAGTAACACCTATTCCTCGTTGTTTCCCATTACCAGACTTTGTGGTTATAAGAATAGCTCCTCCTGAAGCTCTTGATCCATATAAGGCCGCTGCATTAGCGCCTTTGAGTACTGTAACAGATTCTATGTCATCAGGGTTGATGTCATTGATTGGATTTCCTTTGTTGCTACTCCATTTACCACTACTTGTATTCTCGTGTTCTATGGGGATACCATCTACAATAAATAAGGCTTGGTTATTTCCGGTGATAGAATTGTTACCTCTAATAACTACACGTACTCCTCCTATAGGACTACTAGAGCTTGATTTTATCATTAATCCAGCAGATTTCCCGTAGAGAGCTGTCATTACATTTGGATTGGATACAGCTATAATTTCCCCTGATTTTATGGTGCTTACTGCGTATCCTACTTTTTTTTCTTCCTTTTTTATTCCTAATGCAGTTGTAATAAAAACTGTTTTTAAAGATTCTGCACTTTCTTCGAGTGCTACATTGATGATTTTTTGATTTCCAACAACTATTTCTTTTTTATTATATCCTATATATGAAAATTGTAAAATAGCACCTTTAGTTGCTTTAATTTTATAAATACCATTAAAATTAGAGGTAACTCCTTTGAACGTTCCTTTTATAAGAACGGTTACTCCTGCCAAGATTTCTCCACTTTTAGAATCTGTAGTTTTCCCCATTACAATTTGTTGTAATCGCTCTTTTTTTGTGAATATTAGTGTGTTTTCTTTTGTCAATTTAAAAGAAATTTTGTTATGAGAAAAACTTTTCTCTAACAATGTGTTGGCAGAAATTACTCCTTTTTTTACCTCTATTTTTGGAGTGTTTTTAAAAATTCCTTTCTCATAAATAAATGTATACTCGGTTTGTTTCATTATTAAGTCAAAAACTTCAGCCACCGTTAAGACTTCAGTTGTTTCTATTTTAATCATCTCATTCTTAGAAAACACTTCTGTTGGTGTAAAACTAAAAAGTGTAGTGCATACTAGTAGTAATGCTACTCTCATAAAGTAAATCGATAGTTTCTTTTTTTGAAATAAAAAAGAATTTGTTAGATTTTTGTTCATAGATCGTTAGTTGTTAATTGATTATTAGTACTCTGTTTGTTATTAAAAGGCAAGTCATAACATGTTATTGTATAGTGTTTTGTTAATTAGAATTATAGAAGTCAGTAATATGTATTTAGTTTATCAACAAAAATTACTAGAAGAAGTTACTAATATTTTTAATTGTTGTTATATAAATAGTTGAATTCTAATGTTATTTGTAATGTCTTGTAGTCAGTAAATTCTTTGTGCTTGTAGGATTAGAAAGCTGTTTTTACAAGGCTTTATTCTGTTTTTATCATTTAAAATAATTTTAAGGTTTTATCTTTTTTTCTTTTAATTGTATACTGTTTATATGAATTCGCTATACAGTTATTATATGTGTTTTTTACATATAATTTATTAGTCAAAAAAAATAAGGGGAGTGCTTCTAAACTTCAACGTTCTTGAAAGTTCAAATCTAAATACAATCTAAAACCAATCCTAGAACGTATTTTTCTTATGCTGATACTTTTTTGTCAATTAGTTGGCTTTTAGGCTATAATAAGCAAATTAAATACTTGATTATTTTGGTTTGTGTTTTTTGGAAAGTTTTTTTAGATAAAAAAAGAGACTATTTCTAGAAATATATACTTGATATTTAAGAGGTCGTCAGCCCCAATTAATTGCTTGTGAACAAAATTATTTTAGGGGCTAATTACTTTGATGAATGTCTTTTTGAAAGATACTCACTAGGAGAGAAGGAGGTGATGGATTTGAATTGACGGTTGAAGTTTGAGAGGTTATTAAAACCGCTCTCAAAACAAATATCGGTCATAGAGTATTTGTTTTCTAGCAGTAATTTACATGCAAACCCTACACGTAATTCATTGATGTACTGTTTTAATGTTTTGTGTTGTACTCTTTTAAAGTAACGACTAAAGGATGAAGGATTCATACAGGCCAATGCAGCAACGTCATTTAAAGAAATGTTTTCCTTAAAATTATTGATAATATAATTGTAGATAGGTTCTAGTTTTCGTTTTTCTGGTTTTTTAAAATCATCTAAGAAGGAGTCTTTTGCGAGTAATTCATAGTCGGATTCTAGTGCCAATTCTTGAAGTATTTGTAAGAATGCAATTACTTTTTTAAAGTCGGATAATTGAGATAATGATTTGAGTTGCTTAATGATCTTATGCTTATTTGGCCCCTTAAATCTAATTCCTCTTTTAGCACGTTCAAATAAGGTAGGAATTGCGTTCATTTCTGGGGTGTTCCAAAATTCTTTTCCTAGGAATTCTTCTTTAAAGTGGATTACAATTGCGGAGGCTTCTAAGGAAGAATTTCCCTCAAAATACTCTGGATCATTAAGCCACATATGAGGTAGGTTTTTACCTATAAGTATGACTTCTCCCGCATTGAATTGATGGATGTCATCCCCTATAAAACGAGTACCAGTACTTTTTAAGAGTAGTACTAATTCTAGTTCACTATGATAATGCCATACTTTCATGAAATGAGCATATTTTTTATAAGTAATACAAAAAGAGGAGTTTTGTTGGCTGCTTCTGTCTAAATAGAGTGCTTTCATAATCGGAGGTGATGTGAGGTGCGAATAAAATTAGTTTATGAGATTTTTAGTTGCTTTGATAAGAATGTCTATAGCCAGTACCGTTCACTATGTGTAAGAAGTCTGCTTCTACTGTTTTTTGTGGGTATTCTACAAAGCGTCCAATTTCGATTCCTTTTTTATAAAAAATAAATGTTGGCACACGTATGATATTATATCCTTTTTGTAAGTTTTCAGGTGTTTTTTTACTGCGATTTACGGTGATCATCTGAACCTTGTTTTCTTCAAAATCTACGGCTGCTAGGACCTTGTAAAAAACAGGAGTTTGCTCTTTACTGTCTCCACACCAAGTTCCCATAAAAGCTTTGATAGTAACTCCTGATAACTGTTTCTTTAATTTCTTGATTACAGTAGGGTCAGGGTGGTATGAAGAATATTTTTTTGTAAACCAACCCTTGTATGGGGCAATTGAAAAACTATGTTTGTTTGCAATTCCAACTAAAGCTCCCTTGCTATTTGGCGTTGCATTAATTTCAGAAACGGTTGTTGTGTTTTGTGTTGATACACAACATGAAATAATGATAAATGCAAGGAGGAATATTATTTTTTTCATTGTCTTTTATCTTTATGAAAACATTTTAATTAAAGGAAAAAGATTCCGTTCATTTGAAAGGTTCTCTAATCAAATATACACTTTTATCAAATTAATTTCCAAATGACTCTTTAGAAAGTATGTTTTTTTATGTGTTTTTACGGGGAATAAATGGGGGGGTAGTTGAAAATAGGTAGAAGGAGTAGGGAGAGAAGCTAGTAAGCACTACAAGATGTTAAATCTCTCAAAAATAGTGCTTTAAAAAAGCCTCACCCTGTTATTAGGAGGAGGCTTTAGAGTTTTTTATGCCAATTACAATCCGAAATGACCGATGTAAATAGTTTGTTTTACGTTCTAGCGTTGTTGAAAAAATAGAACGATAGCTAAGGCTATCCTTAGGTTTTCCGCCTAACTAAAACAAAAAATAATTCCATTTTTAAACCGTCACTTGGAAATGTATTTGGTATTATATGTTTCGTTGAACATAAGAGTGTTCTACGACTATTGGTTTTAGTTCATTAATGCTTCAATCTCTTCCACAGTAATTGGAATATCACCCATTAAGTTTATAGGTTCTCCTGTTGCTTGAATCACCACATCATCTTCCAAACGGATTCCCATATTTTCCTCAGGAATATAAATTCCTGGCTCTACGGTAAAGACCATATTTGCTTTCATAGGCTTTTTTAAATTTCCATAATCATGGGTGTCTAATCCCATATGATGAGAAGTTCCGTGCATGAAATATTTTTTATAAGCAGGCCAGTTTGGATCTTCGTTTTTTACATCGTCTTCACTAATCAATCCTAATTTGATCAACTCATCACTCATTATTTTTCCAACAGCTACATGATAATCTGCCCAGATAGTTCCAGGAACTAATAGTTTTGTCGCTTCATTTTTTACATGTAATACTGCATTGTACACTGCTTTTTGACGGTCAGTAAACTTTCCGTTTACTGGAATAGTACGTGTCATATCACTAGAGTAGTTGGCGTATTCTGCTCCCACATCCATTAATATCATATCGCCATCCTTACATTCTTGGTTGTTTTCTATATAATGCAATACACAAGCGCTGTATCCAGATCCAATAATTGGCGTGTAGGAAAATCCTTTAGAACGATTCATTAAAAATTCGTGCATAAATTCGGCCTCAATCTGGTATTCCATCACTCCTGGTTTTACGAATGATAATACTCTACGGAATCCTTTATTGGTAATGTCACAAGCGGTTTGCATGATGTCCAATTCCTCTTGTTCTTTGATCCCTCTAATGTCTTCCATAATAGGGAAACTCTTCGCACAACTATGCGCCATGAAATCTTGTTTGCATTTTTTGATGAAACGGTCTTCACGTGTTTCGATCACTACAGATTGGCGGTAATGTTCGTTGGTATTAAAGTAAATAGTGTCAGATTCCGACATTAAATCTTTAAAAACTTTGTCAAATTCTTGCAACCATAAAACGGTCTTGATTCCAGAAGTAGCTACTGCTTGTTCTTTATTTAATTTTGCACCTTCCCAAACTGCAATATGGTCGTTGGTTTCAGTAACAAAAAGAATCTCACGGTGTTTAGGGTTTAAAGCATCAGGAAATAACAATAAGATGGTTTCCTCTTGATCTGCACCAGTTAGGTAGAATAAATCGCTGTTTTGTTCAAAAGGCAAGGTGCTATCCGCTCCTGTAGTAAAGGTGTCGTTTGAATTGAAAATAGCAATAGATGCTGGTTTCATTTGAGCAATAAACTTCGCTCTGTTTTTTATAAAAAGTTGATTGTTTATAGGATTGTATTTCATAATAAAGATAAGTTGTATTATTTGCTAACAAAGTTATAAATTTGTTTGCTACTAAAGTGATAAAAAAACAAACATTTATGCAAAAATTAATAGTATTAGTACTCCTATTTATAGGAACCGTTTTTTCTTATGGACAAAACAAAGCGGCTTATAAACTATACAACTCGAAAGGACATAAGATTTCTTATAAAAAAGTGCTCAAAAAAATGAGAAAGGCCGATGTGGTTTTGTTCGGAGAACTTCATAACAATCCTATTGCACACTGGTTGCAGTTTGAATTAACACGGGATTTGGCAGCAGAACAGTCACTTGTGTTAGGAGCAGAGATGCTAGAGGCTGACAATCAAGAGGAAGTGAATAGTTATTTGAAAGGTGATATAAATCAACAAGGCTTAGATACCCTTGCACGATTATGGTCTAATTATAAAACGGATTACAAACCGCTGGTAGATTTAGCAAAAAAGTATCAGATTCCTTTTGTCGCGACAAATATTCCGAGAATATTTGCTAAAAAAGTATATAAAGGTGGTTTTGAAGTCTTGGATTCCTTGTCTTCGGAGGCCAAAAATTGGATCGCACCTTTGCCAATTAGCTTTGATGCTTCCTTGTCTCAATATGTAAAAATGAAAGCCATGATGGGCGGACATGGAGGTGATAATTTCCCGAAATCACAAGCTATAAAAGATGCTACTATGGCGCATTTTATTCTTAAAAATAAAGGAGGATCGCTTTTTATCCATTACAATGGTTCTTTTCATTCGGATTATTACCAAGGTATTTATTGGTATTTAAAACAAGTAAATCCTAGCTTAAAAATCATGACCATTAGCATGGAGGAACAAGATCAATTAAAGAAATTTAATAAAGAAATAAAAGGTAAGGCCGATGTGATTATTCTAACGCCTAGTACTATGACAAAAACCTATTAACATTCAAACCTATCCCAATGAAAAAATTACTTTTAAGTGTCTTTTTACTTTGTATAACTGTCTGTTTACAAGCCCAAGAATCGCTTGTTAAAAATGTTCCATTTACAAATATTGGCCCTACCATTATGAGTGGCCGCGTGGTGGATGTAGCCGTGAATCCGAATAATCCAACAGAAATGTATGTGGGCTATGCCTCCGGAGGACTATGGTATACGGATAATAATGGGACTACTTTTACGCCTGTTATGGACAATGCACCTACTCAGAATGTTGGTGATATAGCCGTAGATTGGAAAAATGATATTATATGGATTGGAACAGGGGAAAATAATTCTTCCCGCTCTTCTTATGCCGGAATAGGGATGCTTAAAAGTACTGATAAAGGTGAAACATGGACGCAAATGGGCTTGCCAGATTCGCATCATATAGGACGTATTATTTTAAATGATAGCAATCCTGATGAAGTCGTTGTAGGAGTGATTGGTCATTTGTATACTTCAAATAAGGAGCGTGGAATGTTCAAAACTACAGATGGAGGGRAGACATGGAAAAACACCTTGTTTATTGATGAAAATACGGGGGTGATAGAYGTAGTTCAAAGTCCTCAAAAYAAAAACATATTATTTGCAGCTGCTTGGGARCGAACTCGWAAAGCGTGGARTTTTTCTGGGAATGGYGCMAAATCTGCTATTTATAAAAGTACAGATYTTGGAGATACTTGGCAGAATATAACCCTAYTKAAAAGTGGTTTTCCTACAGGAGAMGGCGTTGGACGTATTGGATTGGCMATTTATAATGATRCKATTATCTATGCCTTATTGGACAATCAAGARCRTAGRCCAACARGCTCTAAAAYYAAGRAAAAATYGGAAGGCTTACAAAAGGATGATTTTAAAGAGATKTCYGTAGCAAYGTTTTTAAATTTGGGAGATAAAAAACTGAATGGCTTTTTAAAACGCAATGGTTTTCAAGAGAAATACCGATCTCAGAATGTGAAGAACTTAGTAAAAAACGGAACCATCCAACCCAAAGATGTGGCCTTGTATTTGGAAAATGCCAATGCGGCTTTATTTGATACGCCTGTAAAAGGGGCTGAACTGTATAAATCTACAAACGGTGGACTTACCTGGTCCAAAACACATGAAAATTATATAGATGATTTAGTGTTTTCTTATGGCTATTATTTTGCGGTAGTAGCTGTGAATCCAAACAATTCTGAGGATGTGTATGTCGCAGGAGTTCCTGTTTTAAAATCTAAGGACGGTGGAAAAACCTTTGTTTCTATCAATAAAGAGAATGTGCATGTGGACCATCATGCCTTGTGGATAAATCCAAAAAATAAACGCCATCTGGTGTTGGGAAATGATGGAGGCTTGAATATTTCTTATGACGATGGCGAAAGTTGGATCAAATGTAATCAACCTGCTGTTGGGCAGTTTTATGCCATTAATGTGGACTATGAAAAAGACTATCATGTGTATGGAGGCTTGCAAGATAATGGTGTTTGGAAAGGGCCAAATTCCTACAAAGCATCAAAAAGATGGAAACAAAACGGAAAGTATCCTTACACTTTTTTATTGGGAGGTGATGGAATGAAAACAGAAATAGACCGTAGAGATTCCGATATTATCTATACAGGGTTTCAGTTTGGAAATTACTATCGCATCAACCAAAAAACAGGCAAACGAACCTATATTCAACCAAAACATGATTTGGGAGAAACAGCACTACGTTTTAATTGGCAAACACCTATTTTATTGTCAAAACACAATCAGGATATTTTGTATTTAGGGTCTAATAAATTACATAGGTCCTTTAATAAAGGAGATGAATTTATCGCTATTTCTGAGGATTTAACCCAAGGAGGGCAACAGGGAAATGTGGCTTTTGGAACCTTGACAAGTATTAGTGAAAGCCCTTTTAAATTTGGGCAATTAATTGTAGGAAGTGATGATGGCTTGGTACATGTAACGAAAGACGGAGGAGTTACATGGAGAGTTGTTTCCGACGATTTACCGGATAATTTTTGGGTGTCACGCGTGATCACATCACAGCATAAGAAACAACGTTTATATGTGGCTTTGAATGGCTATAGAAATGATGATTTTACAGCAATGTTGTATAAAAGTGATGATTTTGGTACTACCTGGACGTCTATTTCAAATGGATTGCCAGCATCGCCTATTAATGTGATTATAGAAGATACTGTGGATGCAAATGTATTGTATCTAGGAAACGACCGTGGCGTATATGTGTCTTTTGACCAGGGAGCTCATTGGAATGTGTTTGAAGCAGGATTTCCTAAAGTTGCCGTACATGATCTAGTCATACAAACCGAAGCGAAAGACCTGTTAGTAGGAACGCACGGACGCTCTATTTATAAAACGAATATAGCGGCATTGCAACAAGTAAATAAAGTGAAGGAAGATGATTTCACCTTGTTTGCAATAAAGGATAAGTATTTTTCAACTAGCTGGGGTAAATCATGGACAAAATGGTTAAAACCAACGGTTCCAAGTATAGAAATTGTGTTTTTCAGCAAGGAAAAAGGATCCTGTACTTTTGATGTCCTTTCAGATACAGGAAAGAAAATTCAAAGTTTTAAGGTGGCTATGGACGTAGGATTGAATTATAGTAGCTATGATGTTTCATTCCATCAAAAATATGGCAAACAATATTTTGATAAGAACGACATTCATATTGAGAAAGCGAAAAATAAAGAGTATTACTTGCCAAAAGGAACCTATACAATTCGTGCGTCTGTAAATGGAACGAAACAAACTTTTAAGATTAAATAGATGAATTGGAAATCTGATAGATTAAAATATCGTCCTTATAATGCATTTGATTTTAAGGATTTTTCGGATGTTGTTTGCAACGATGATGTGATGCTGTATATTTCTGGAAAAGGAAATTCATCCAAAGTAGCCCGACATAAATTTGATGATATTGTTAGCAAGAATGACATAGACGATGGCTTTGTTTTTTTTAGAGTTAGTTTACTTAATGGCACCCATATTGGTTTTGCAAAAGCAGTGTTTTTTGAAGGCGAAGGTGTGGAAATAGGTTATGCTATTCTACCCTCGTTTTGGCGTAAAGGATATGCTTCTGAAATAATTAAATTCATGAAAGATTACTGCCTAGAAAATCACCCAAAGTTAACGCTGATGGCTGTGGTAGATACGCAAAATATTGCCTCTATAAAAGTCTTAGAAAAAGCTGATTTTAAGATTTATAAGAAAGATGTTTTTAGAGACGATTATTGTTGGTTTTTAAGGTTTAAATCTTAGCGTAAACTACCTGCTGTTTGTTAAAGTTTTCCAGATCCGTAGCTAAGTACGTTTAATTCGGTATATTTACGTAGCTAACTACATAAATATACGGTATGGAAAACGATTTTTTACAAGAAATGGGGCTTATGGCATTGGCAACACGGCTTAAAAGACTCAGTGATAAAATGACCCACAGTGGACGTCAAATGTACAAGGAATTAGAGATGGACATTGAGCCTAACTGGTTTGTGATTTTTAAAATATTGAAAAAATACCCGCAGATTTCGGTGGTTGAAATTGCAAAAAAAATTCATTTTTCACATCCCTCTGTTGTTTCTATGGTAAAGAAAATGATGGCTGCTGGTTATATAATATCTAGGTCTAGTCCCCATGATATGCGGAAACAATTGCTAGAATTAACTCCGAAAGCACATCAGAAATTACCAGCATTTGAAAGTCTTTGGGAGGCCGGTGTAATTGCTGTTTCAGAGACACTTAAAAACACGAATTTCTTGGAGGAATTAACGAGTTTGGAACAGGCATTTGAAAAAGTGTCTTTTAAAAAAAGAACCTTAAATTCTCTGTACCAAAAACAAATTTCCTTAGCTACTTTTCAAGAGGAATACGCCCAGGATTTTGCGAGGTTAAACTACGAATGGTTGGAGAAATATTTTGAAATTGAACCCCATGATTCCGAAATGCTAGACCATCCAAAAACATATATAATAGATAAAGGAGGCGAGATTATTGTAGCGATAGATGCGACAAAAATAATAGGAACTGTTGCCTTAATAAAAATAGATGACAAGATCGTTGAATTGGCAAAAATGGCCGTTACGGAAGGATATAAAGGGAAACGTATTGGAATAAGGTTGATGGAAAAAGCGATTGCCTGTGCTCAAGAAATGGGCTTTAAAACCATGATGTTAGAATCCAACAGAGCCTTAACACCTGCATTGACATTATACCGTAAATTTGGTTTTCAAGAAGTAGCCTTAAATCCCAACACTCCTTATAAAAGAGCAGATATAAAAATGGAACTGGAAATCCTCACTTCCTAAAGGGGAGCGTTTGAGTAATTTTCAAGCTGTCGTCTTGAGGTTTTCTTAAGGACTATTTACTTCGTACAACTTGTCACGGTTTAAACCATAAAACGACTCCACAATCAACGAACAGTCAGTAACCAACAACTTTTCTCATAAACCTACTTACACTAGTTGTCTATTGTTGTCATCTTCTTGAACGTGAAGGGATAAGCAACTGTCTTCTCCGCCTATGCATTCACAATTTTTCATACCTTTAGAGAAATACTAATTAAATACATGTTATTATGGACAAGAAAGTGAATGTAGTGGGGTGGTTCGAGATTTATGTTGATGATATAGACCGAGCTAAAACTTTTTATGAATCTGTATTTGAGATTGAAGAGTGGAATGATTTAAGTAATGAACAATTTAAAATGCTTGCCTTTCCATGGAAAGAAGGAGTTCCTTTTGCCGCTGGAGCGATTGTGAAATCTAATTATGCTAAAGGTGGACTAGGAGGGACGATTGTCTATTTTAACTGTATTGATTGTGCCGAGGAAGAAAGCCGAGTAGAACTAGCAGGAGGGGTGGTAACCCAGTCTAAATTTAGTGTCGGTGACTTTGGTTTTGTTTCGATGGTGATGGATACGGAAGGAAATATGATTGGATTGCATTCAAAGGATTAATAGAAAACGGAATGTACTAGTTTTGTTGTTTCGATCAAACAATGGGAAACATTGACGGATAGTAAGGACCGGTTTGAGAGGGGAGTTTTTAAAACAAAAAAAAACAGTGGCGGTGATGACGTTTCCAACGTCAGTTCGAGTGGTTTTCTTATGAATTCTGTTTAGAATTTGCAAGAAAATTGTATTGAGAACCGCTACAAAACAGGAACTTCTTGATACAATTACTCCTACCGTGTAATCACTACCATTGACGTAATATTATCCTGTATGTTCATTTTTTGCTTCTCCAAAACCAGCTATGCTGCCTCATGAATTCCAATTTATAAAATAAAAAA
>NVRM01000036.1 GCA_002400885.1 Flavobacteriaceae bacterium | reverse complement strand
GCTCTGTAGAAACTATGAATTATTAATGGAGTCCTCTGAAAATATGACCAAATTATCCGCTATTAAACTCTTATTAAATAAAATTTAAACAGGCTCTAATATATTATTTTATACACTAAATATCTAAACCCTTGAAGTCCATTTTTGGATCTTAGCTTTTAGATCTGAAGCCTTAATCATTCTTCCACTTTCAGAATCTTCCATTGCTTGGTCAATTTCTGAATTATATTGTTCCATACTCATTGGGTTGAAGCTCTCTTCAATTAATTTAGTTTTTCTTTTACGCAATAATTTTTCAAGACCACTTACAATATCTTCGTTTTGTAGTCTTAAAAATTCTTGAACAAACGTTTTTTTTCTAGCTTCTAAATCCATTATCAAAGTATTTATCTCCAAAGATACAAAATTATAGACTTTTAATGATTTTTAGTTTTATTTTTTCAATTACTACCTCCTCTTATTTCATTGAAAACCAAACACTAATACTGCTCAGCCATCACAATCACCTCATCAGCAAACCTCGATTCCGACGTCATAAATAGGCGCGGGTTTCACTAAATAATTGTTTATCCGAACACATATAATAGCCAATACTAAATTCACCAATATCTTTTGCGTTAATTTCTAAATTGGTCAATGGATATGATTGATTTACTTGATAAATTGTAATGTGAGAAGCTTCAATACGATCTAAAATAAACATTTATGCTTTAAAAACTAGTGTATTATTTACATTCCCAACAGTAAATTAAAAGGCCTAGAACCTTGGAGCTTATAGACCAATAAAAGGAACAAGTTTTTTAAGCCGTCATCATTTATTACTCCTAGTTCATAATCAACAAAGCACAGCTCCAAAAATCACTTTCGAAGTAATCGTTTTTCTGTGTGAGTCACTGTAAGTCATTTAGAGTAGAGTAATTCTCCATAATATCGCGTAGATTAGAAATCAAACCCTACGGTTTGCAGTTCAATCTTATTTTCTACAGGACTTAGACTTGGGTTTTAAGAACAGCATACCAATGTGGCTATGACTAGTAGGTACTATTGTTTGTTACAATGGAGTGTATCCTATGTATTATAAGCCCCTATTTATTGATTTTTTTTGCAATTAGACAGTCATCTATTCGGTGTTTATCGAAAATGTTCATGCATTTATTGCTCGTACTTGGGTTTTTGCCTATAAAAATACAGGTCAATTTACTGAGGGTTAATTAAGTATACCTCAAAGTGCCGTTAGGGAAATTCATTTTCATAGAATTATGAACACGTCTTTCCTTCATACAAAACAAATACAGAAAAGTTCCCAAAGAACCCTTACCTTTGCCAAAAAAATATTTTACATGTCACAACAATTTTCGGATTTAGGGCTTAACGCTCCTTTAGTATTAGGTTTAACCGAATTGAATATAGAAACCCCTACGGATATCCAACAAAAATCCATTCCTGTGTTATTACAACAAGAAGACGATTTTGTAGGATTGGCCAAAACAGGGACTGGGAAAACGGCTGCTTTTGGACTGCCATTACTACAATTAATTGATGTAGAAAATCCAAAGATTCAAGCTGTAATTTTAGCACCTACACGTGAATTGGGACAACAGATTTACAATAACTTAGTTTCTTTTGCAGTACACCTTCCTGAGGTGTCAATTGCATCGGTTTGTGGTGGGATTCCTATCAAACCACAAATAGAGCGTTTAAAAGAAGCGACACATATAATAGTAGCCACACCGGGACGTTTGATAGATTTGATTCAACGTAACAACATCACGCTTAAACACACGGAATATTTAGTGTTGGATGAGGCCGATGAAATGGTAACTTCTTTAAAAGATGGCTTGGATAAGATTGTGGCTGTATTGCCTAAAAAATACAGAACAATGTTGTTTACAGCGACCATGCCAGGAAACATCAAACAATTGATCCAAAACTATATGTCTAAACACGTGACTCAAGTGAGTGCGGATATGGAAACAGTAGGACATCAAGGGATAGATCACCAGTATGTGGTTGTATCTCCTGAGGAAAAATTAGATGTGTTAATGCATTTCTTAAGTGAAAAAGAAGGACAACGCGGAATTATATTTTGTAAGACCAAAGCGGCTGTTAATAAATTAGCAAAAAACTTGGCCATTAATAAATTCTCCTCTGGAGCCATACACGGAAGCTTAGCGCAACCGATTCGAGACCGTATTATGGGTCAGTTTAGAGTAGGACAAATAAATATTTTAGTTGCGACGGATTTAGCCGCAAGAGGGATAGATATTAAAGAGATTTCTTATGTAGTAAACTACCACTTACCAGAAGTGTGCGAAACATATGTACACAGAACGGGACGTACGGCTAGGGCAGGAGCGAAAGGATTTGCTTTAACAGTAATTCAGGAAGAAGAAGAATTAGATATTAAAGATTTTGAAGACGAATTAGGAATCAAAATTACACCTTTTAAAAAGGCGAACGCTCAGAGTATCGAAGAAAATAACGGTTTGTTATGGGCGAAGAAAATCTTTAAAATCAAACCAAATCGTGAGGTAACAGCACAGTTTAAAAAGAAGATCCATACCATTCTTCATCATTTAACAAAAGAAGAATTGGTAGAAAAAGTATTGGCACATTATTTAAGCCAGCAAGTAACCCCTAGTACAGAGAGTACAAAGAAATCAACCAAGAAAAAGAAGCAGAAATAAGATGGCAAATATTATAAAACACCAGCAGGACATGCTTGATAAGTTAAAGATCAAGGAGTTGAATCCAATGCAAATAAAGGCCTTGGATGCCATAGCTGCACATAAAAGTGTGGTGATTTTATCACCTACTGGAACTGGAAAAACATTGGCTTTTTTATTGCCACTGATAGAGAGTTTAGATCCTGAGAGTAAAGAAGTACAAGCTTTAATATTGGTGCCATCACGTGAGTTGGCTATACAAATAGAGCAGGTAGTTAGAGAATTGGGGTCTGGTTACAAAGTGAATGCTGTGTACGGAGGAAGATCTATGTCTAAGGACAAAATAGAATTAAAGCACACGCCTGCCATCTTAATAGGAACACCTGGACGTATTGCAGATCATTTTAGTCGCGAGCGTTTTTCTAGAGATTTTATCAAGACCTTGATTTTAGACGAGTTTGACAAGTCTTTGGAAGTAGGTTTTGAATATGAAATGCGTGGAATTATTCATGAATTAGAAAGTATTGAAACGAGAATTTTAACCTCAGCGACTCAAGAATTAGAAGTTCCTGAATTTGTAAAACTTGGGAAACATACGGTAGTTAATTTCTTGAAGAAAAGAAGTTCAAACTTAACCCTTCAAACGGTAATGTCACCAACTAAAAACAAGATGCAAGTATTGGTAGATGTATTGAACCATGTGGGGAATACACCTGGAATTGTATTTTGTAATTTAAAAGATACTATTAGCGATGTAAGTCGTTTTTTAGACGAAAATGGCATCAAACATGGTTGTTTTTATGGAGGAATGGAGCAAAAGGACAGAGAACGTTCTTTGATAAAATTCAGAAATGGAACGCATCAGATTATTGTAGCGACCGATTTGGCGGCACGTGGAATTGACATTCCAGCATTGAAATTTATTGTGCATTACCAATTGCCAATGAAAGAGGAGGAGTTTACGCACAGAAATGGACGTACTGCTCGTGTAGATGAATCTGGAACGGCGTTTGTTTTAAAACACAAACAGGAGCGTTTACCTGATTTTATCCACAATGCTAAAGTGATCAAATTATCAGATAACAAAACTAGAAAAGCGCCTAAATGGGTTACTTTATTTATCTCTGGAGGTAGAAAAGATAAAATCTCAAAAGGTGATATCGCAGGTTTATTCTTTAAACAAGGGAACTTAACAAAGGATCAATTAGGCGTGATTGAGTTGAAACAAGACTGTGCATTCGTTGCTGTTCCTAAGAAAATAGCTGACGAAATTGTAAGTAATTTAAACAATAGCAGACTAAAGAAAAAGAAAGTGCGAGTATTTATTGTATAATAGACTGATATTGAGATGTTTTATTTATTTTAGTTACTTCAAAAGTAACTTAATCTTATTTGTAGTATATATAAGAGAAAAAAAATAATTATCAATTTCAAATCGAGATTATTAAAATACAAATAGTATCTTTGCACGGCTGACCGAGATTTGATATTTATTACAATTTGGGTCTTTTTAAGCAAATTATAAATCATATAAACTATAAATGGCAAAATCGCAACAAACTTTTAATAAAGCAGAAAAAGAAAAAAAACGTAAGAAAAAACGAGAAGAAAAATTAAAGAAAAAAGAAGCTCGTAAAATGGACGTTAGGGAAAATGGTACCGCTGGTATCCAGTTTGCTTATGTGGATCATTTAGGAAACCTAACTGATACTCCACCGGATCCTGCATTAAAAGTTGCCGTAGATTTAGAAAGTATTGCAATTGCTATTCCTAAGAAAGAGGATCTTCCAGAAGTGGATCCTGTAAGAAAAGGAAAAGTTTCTTTCTTTGATACTTCTAAAGGATTTGGATTTATTATTGACGCTGTAGACAGTGAGAAATATTTCTGTCACGTAAGTGGATTGATAGACCAAATTGCAGAAAACGACAAAGTTTCTTTCGAACTTGAAAAAGGAATGAAAGGATTAAACGCAGTACGCGTTAAAAAAATATAATTACACTATAATTAAGTAATACCTTTTTTACAGAGTAATTGAGAGAGAGCTATAAAAATGCAATTGTGTTTTTATAGCTTTTTTTATTGTGATTTTATCAAAAAGAGATGTTTAGAATATTACTCGTAGGTGCCGTTATCATAACAATCAACGTAATTATACAAGCCTTAGGTAATGTTTTATTGGCACGTAAAACCAACCATCACTTTTCAATGGAAAACCGTAGTATTTCTAATGTGTCCATTGCTAAAATCTTAACCCTTTCGTTTTTATTCATCACCTTACTTCATTTTTCTCAGACGTTTGTCTGGGCTATCTGTTTTTACATGCATCCAAGTACTAGTGTGGATTTTCATACGTTTTCGGAAGCGCTCTACTTTTCCTTAGTTACTTTTACTACCCTAGGCTATGGAGATATCACGATGAGTAGCCCTTGGCGATTATTAGCAGGAATTGAAGCGATTAATGGGATAATGCTTATCGGATGGTCCACGGCCATGATGTATTCATTGATCCAGAAGATTAATAAAACACTGGAAGTAAAAGGCAGTAACACATAAGTGCTAATTTGATGATAAATTAATGTCACAAGCGCCAATAATTATCGATTAATACGTAATTTTAAACGAGATAATCAACGTTGATTTAATGTAGGATACTCCTTTTTTTAATCAACCTATAATATAAAAGAACAAGTATATAATGGAATCATTACAAGGAAAAAAAGCACTGATCACAGGTGCAGGAAAAGGAATTGGAAAAGCATTGGCATTGGCCTTTGCAAAAGAAGGAATTGATGTAGCATTGCTTTCTAGAACTACTTCAGATTTAGAAAAAGTTGCAGAAGAAGTACGTGCTCTAGGTGTAAAAGCGATGGTTATTGCTGCTGATGTGTCTGACGAAAAATCTGTAAATGCTGCTGCTGAAAAAGTACATAGTCAATTTGGAACCATAGACATCCTTATCAACAATGCAGGGATCGGTCGTTTTGGTAATTTTATGGACTTGAGTGCTGAATCTTGGACTGAAGTGATCAATATCAATTTAATGGGAACTTACTTTGTTACCCGCGCTTTCTTGCCGAGTATGATTGCACAAAAAAGTGGTGATATTATCAATATCTCCTCTACAGCGGGATTAAAAGGAAACGCGATGACGAGTGCTTATAGTGCTTCTAAATTCGCGGTGATTGGATTGACAGAGTCGTTAATGGCAGAAGTGCGTAAACACAATATCCGCGTAAATGTATTGGTGCCGAGTACCGTTGCAACGGACATGGCTTTGGACTTAAAATTAACGGATGGAAATCCAGAAAAAGTGATGCAGCCAGAAGATATTGCTGAATTATTAATTAGCCAATTAAAATTACCACGTAGAGTAATGGTCGTTAATTCTAGTATTTGGTCTACCAATCCATAACAGTTAGCTACAAGAACTATGAAAACTCCTCTAAATAGTATTTTAGAGGAGTTTTTTTTGTCTTGGCCTGTAATATATTTACTTTTAAGCCACTAATCAATAAAAACAATAAGTGAGCAACGATTTTTACACCCTTAAAATTCTACCCTATGCCGGCATTATTATAAAAATATGTAGGGCTTATACCGATTCTCAAGAGGATTTTGAAGATTACTACCAGGAAGTTTGCCTACAAATCTGGAGATCTAGAGAACAATTTCGTGGAGATTCTAAATGGTCTACTTGGATTTATAGATTGAGTTTGAATATTTGTTTGACTTTTATTAAGAAGAAACAAAAAAACAAGCAACATGTAAATGCTGATAACAAAATGATAGCAGATACGATTGATAATTACGCTTTTTCGGATGAATCATTGAATTTATTATATGATGCTATCAAGAAGCTCTCAGAAATAGACAGGGCGGTAATTCTATTGTATTTAGAAGAGAAAAGCCAAAAAGAAATAGCGGAGATCATTGGTACTAGCCCAAATAATATTGGGGTTAGAGTAAACAGAATTAAAGAACGACTTAAAAAATTATTAGATGGAAAAATCAATTGAACATATATGGAAACACGGATTTGATGTAGAAAACAAGCTGATTGTTCCTAAATTAAATGACCTATACAATCGGAAATCAAAACATATTGTAGCTAAGTTCAAACGAATGTTTATATTTAATACCTGGTTTTTAATTATATTCTCTGTGCTATTTTTAATCTATAGTTTCTTTAATGGTTTCTTATTTGGTGGGATCTTAATTTTTGTACTGTTCAATAGCTTGGTACTCATAAATAGGAACCTATTTAAAACGTTAAATAAACTAGACACCAACGTGTCGAGTTTTGAATACATAACTTCTTTTGATAGTTGGCTAAAAGTACAAGTTGCTATGAATAAGAAAATGGCGCATTTTTATTATCCACTATTATTTGTGTGTTTTATGATGGGACTGTGGTTTTCAGACGGGGGACAAGAAGTAATAAATGAAGTGTTAGGTGAACCTCATCAGATATATCTTGTAAATGGTGTTCCCGTGTACTGGGTGTTAGGAATGAGTATTATTGCGGGGTTATTTGCGATTTTTGGAGGTGCTATCTATAAATTAGACCTCTACTTAATGTATGGTCATATTTTCAGGAAACTAGAGGAATTAATGAAGGACATCAACGAATTAAAAAACTAAGAATAATAAACGGACAACACTAAAACAATTAATTAGAGTTCGTTTAGTCAATAAACTTCCCCGGAAAGAAGTGAAAAACTACCCTCCATTTTTTAGACTTACTAGTAGTATTAGAGACGAAAGGCTTAGAACGTTCTCGTGTTATTAAGGTAATGCTGAATTGAACGCTTTTCTTAGATTAGATACGGAACTTAGATCCTTTAAACTGTTTAATAAACAAGTCGAATAATTCACGTGTTTTTTACAAACGAAATTTAAATTTACAGCACCTAATTACTATATGCAATTAGGTATTGGAATAGGCCGCTGTTTTGGACTTGCTTATGGAACAATAGTTAATATTGGTATTGGGCTTTCGTTAGGAATAGCCATCGGCTTAATTCTCGGGAAATACTTGGATGATTTGGCCTTGAAAAAGGACAGGTTATTGGCCAAGCTACTTAATTTAAGGGCTTATTTCACGCTTATTTCAATATTCTCCAAGCTAACGATATCACCAGAAAATATTTTCTTACGAATGCGTGTTTCAATATCCCCATTATAAGAAACTTCCTCGTTTTGAATTAATATTTTGGCATGTCCACCAGTTTGAGCAATGCTTAAATATTGTAACAGGTTATTTAATTGAATAAATTCTTGGTCTTCTTTTAATTCGAAAGTATGCGTGTTCATAGTACTAATTTTAGGCTGCAAATATAAAATGAATTCTGCTCATAGGCTCCATCAATAGGCCTCTAAATTTGGAAAAGATAAACGATGATTATTCTTTAAAAACAAAGGTTTCTTGTACAAATTCCGTCGCTCTAAAATACCCAAACGCGTAATTATCAGGATTTTCTTTATTTACACAGTTTCCTCTAAGTTTTGCAGGCATGGCGCTGTACGGACTCCCTCCATTGTAGTATTGTTCTAATAATAAGGAGATATAATTATAATAGCCTTCAGAAATAGCGTAATTTCTTATGTCCACAACATCGCCAGGTTTGAATGTTTGCCCTAATTCGTCATCTTCATCATCTTTTTCGTAAAAATGAAACAATTCATTACCGTCCGTAAATTCATCTGAATACTCTCTTAAATAAGGAAGTAAAGCTCCTTCTTGGTGAAAATAGCTCAAGTAATAATTAGGTACGTCTACCGGATCATCAAAGTAAAAAGTAACCTCTAATATATCGTCCACAAAACCTCCTTCTAAGGATTGTTCTACCCGAGTGAATTCAGGAACAGACATCATTGTTTCTTCTGCGGTATATACTTGATTCTCTGAAATGACTGTTAACAAATAGGTATCACCAATTATTGGAATAAAATCATCTATTATATAGAGACCATTTTTTAGATCTGTAAAAGTAAATTCATCGCCTGTATTCTTATTTATTACTGTGACTTGAGCATTTATGACACGAGCACTTGAATTTTCAAAATATGGGGTAGTCCTACTTAAATAAATCCTTTGATCCTTTCCTGTCGTTCCTTTTTTCCAATCTAAGGATGCTTCTATCACCAATCTGTTTTCTTCGTATTGTAAATCTATGTCTACAACTTCTGTACAAGAACTAAAGAGGAATGCGAATAGAAAAACAACCATTAGTGGTTGATTATTTCTAACTAATGCTAGGTGTAGTTTCATAAACTAAAATTTAAAATTATAAGTGATAGATGGCATGATGCCGAAAATGGTGGTTTTGGTAGCTTCGTTAATTCCTCCGGGACCTGTTTCTCCAAAGGTAATGGAAGCCGCATTTTTACGATTGTACACATTGTAAATTCCATAAACCCATTCGCCCTGCCAACGTCTGTTCAGATTTTTAGAAGGTGTATAAGTAGCAGATAAATCCATGCGATGGTAGGCCGGGAGCCTGTTTGAATTCCTGTCAGAATAACTTGTAATGGAAAGCCCTCCGTACTGGTATTGTGCATTTGGATAGGTTACAGGTCTTCCCGTTTGATACACTGCATTTGCACTAAACGACCAACGATCATTTTTTTTATAAGCCGCTGTAATAGAAATATCGTGTGTCCTGTCATAGGCTGTATTGTACCAATTTCCATTGTTTATCCCAGGTCCTCCAGCCAATCCTCCCAAAGTACGTTGTTCTGACTTAGAAAGGGTGTAAGCGATCCAGCCAGTAAATGCCCCTTTGTTTTTACGCAGTAGAAATTCCAGTCCATAAGCACGTGCTTCCCCATTTAATATTTCGGTTTCTATGTTGTTGTTCCCTATGAGGTCGGAACCGTCGATATAATCGATTCTATTCTCTGTTGTCTTAAAATAACTTTCCAATTCTATGGTATAGTCCTGATTGGAAAATTCCTTATAGAAACCAATGGCAAACTGATCCGAAATTTGAGGTTTTATATACAGACCACTTGTAGTCCACACATCCAAAGAGGTAACTGTTGATGTATTAGAAAGTAAATGTAAATATTGCACAGAGCGGGTATAACTTCCTTTAAGAGAACTGCGATTCGTTAATTGATACGAAAGTCCCAATCGAGGCTCTATATTTCCGAATTTTTTAATGGAGCTATTCTTATCATATGATTGTTCTCCTGTAGGCGTGGTGCTTTGGTAAATTCCCAAGGACGCATTGTAAATTACTGGTAAATTGTTTTGATAGATACTCATTGATTGGCCTCCCAAGCGATTAAAGAAACTTGCTCTCAATCCATATTGCGCCGTTAATTTAGGAGATAACTCGTGTTCTGCACTCAGGTACACGGCACTTTCTGTCGCTCTTTTCTTGTCCAATGCTAAGGCATTGATAGGGGAGTCCTTAGCGGTAGGTTTTATGGCTCCTGGGTTTATATTATATTTAATGATACTCGCCCCAAAATCAAGTTTTATTTCATCAGATAAATAATAACGCAGATCATACTTAACATTATAATTTTCAATATCAGAAACCCAATCCAATTTAATAAAATCCAATTTAAACTGATAATCGTACTTGCTATAAATTACAGAGAGGTTGGAAAACAGTTTATCGTTAAAAATATGGTTCCAACGTAAGTTTGCGGAGGTGTTTCCGTAATTGTTTTCCAAGGTATTATTGATATTAAAAATATCACGCCCATAATAACTAGAGAAATACAATTTGTTCTGATCATTTATACGGTAATTTGTTTTTAGATTTAAATCATAAAAGCTAAGTTCATTGTCTTTTAATTTATCCATCTTTTTCATAAAGATTTGCGCATAAGTAGCTCTTCCTGCTAGTAAAAACGACCCTTTTCCATTATACATAGGGGCTTCTATACTCAATCTACTAGATATTAATCCGATACCTCCACTCAGTGCGAAATGCTTGCTGTTTCCTTCTTTTTGACGTACATCTAACACGGATGCGATACGACCACCAAATTTTGCAGGGATATCCCCCTTGTATAATTTGACATCCTTAATAGCATCGTTATTAAATACCGAAAACAACCCAAAGAAATGGGCAGTATTATAAATGATAGCTTCATCTAATAGTACTAAATTCTGATCCACCGCTCCACCACGAACGTTAAAACCGGCCGAACCTTCTCCATTATTAGTTACCCCAGGGAGCATTTGAATGGTTTTTATCACATCTATTTCGCCCAATACGGCAGGTATCTGTTTGATCGTAGCGGCTTGTAATTTAACCACACTCATTTGTGGCCTTTTTATGTTTGTAATACCAGATCCATTGGCAGTAATCACTACTTCATCCAATTGGTTTTCATTCGAGTAAATCTCGAAATCCAGCTGAAGACCTTGCTTAATTTCTAGTTGTCTATGCAAGTCCTTAAAACCAATAAAGGACACGACTAAAATACAATTGCCTTTAGGGACTGAAATAGAATAGAAACCATATTCGTTTGTGGTTGTTCCGAAACTTGTTCCTTGTATGTAAACCGTCGCTCCATAGAGAAGTTCTCCATTAGATTGATCGCTTATGGTGCCATGGATGGAAAATTTTTCTTGTCCGAACACCATGGTTGTGCATAGAATCACACAATAAATTAAAATTTTTTTCATATTTCTGATTACAATTAATAGTGCATTGGTAGAATATAAATACTTTTCAGAAACGCAAGAAGTACGCTGCTAGTATACCAGTGCCCAAAATAACTCATTTTATTGCTAAGAGAAAGGAGGAAAGGTATTTCATTTTAAACTTTAACAAAAAAAGAGCGTCATCCCTACGGATAACGCTCTTTTCAGTATTAGTTTCTATAAAACCTTATGCTTTTTTCAAGAATGGTTTTCCAGATTTTAAAATCTCTTTTCCAGCAACATCATTTATAATGATGGTCGCCATCATATACCAGGCTCCTAAAGCACAAATAATAAGTGCGTAAGCAGCAATTGCTTTTAACTGAGGGAATCCGAAGTGAGCCAAGTCTAAAAAGACAAACCCAATAATTAACCAAGTAAAAGTAAACGTCATTGCTTTGTGAATATACAAGGAAGCTACCCAAAATATCATGGTTAATAAGGTCCATACTACTAGATAGACACCTACATCTGTTCCGCTAGATGTATATATACCAAAGTGATTACACATCCAAATGATACCAAGACCAACCCAAAACGATCCATAACTTACAAATACTGCGTATCCGAAGTTGTTTCCCATTTTTTGTTCTGCGAATCCCGCAATCATTTGCGCTAAACCACCAAAGATAAACGCCATGGCTACTACTGGACCAAGTCCTAAAAATCCTAAATTGTGAATCTGTAATAACAGCGTTGTTAAACCAAATCCTGCCAGTCCAACAACTGCAGGGTTTGCTAATTTTAAATTACTCATTTATATAATTGTTTAAAGTGTTTAAAGGGCATAAAAAAAAGGCAATCAGTAGAATCAAATAACACTCAACAAAAAAATTATTTTAAAACCGATTACCTTTTGAATCAAAAAGTTTGTATTTTATTTATCACCTAAACTCATACCAGTACCACGAGCCGTAGCTACTAAGGCTGAATCTGGAGATACAAAGTTTTGGTCTTTTACTGCTTCTAAAAATGGCACAGGAACAATGTTTGGATGTTGGTATGCTACCATTTTTCCAAAGTTACCTTCAATTGCTAATTCCATAGCAGCTACACCAAATTGTGTTGCTAAAATACGGTCAAAAGCAGTAGGAGTCCCTCCACGTTGTAAATGTCCAAGTACAGTTTCACGCATATCTACGTCACAACCTGCACGTTTTAAATCGTGTAATAATTTATGAGCGACACCACCCAATTTTAAGTTTTCGTTTCCTATTTCATCACTTTCTTCAGACATTGCACCACCACCTTGTTCAACTGCACCTTCTGCAACAACAATAATAACGTGTCCACGTCCTTTTTTAAAGCGTGATTTAATTTTTTCTAAAACAACATCTAAGTTATAAGGGATTTCAGGTATTAAACATACTTCTGCACCTCCTGCAATTGCAGAACTCAAAGCTATCCATCCAGCATCACGTCCCATAACCTCTAAAATAATAACACGGTTATGTGAAGCTGCTGTAGTTACTAATCTATCTACTGCTTCGGTTGCTACCTGAACAGCTGTTTGGAAACCAAAAGTATAATCTGTAGATAATAAATCATTATCAATTGTTTTTGGTACTCCAATAATATTTAATCCTTGATCGTATAATCTGTTAGAAATACGTTGAGATCCATCTCCACCAATACTAATTACGGCTTCAACTCCCATGTCTTTTAATGTTTGGATCATTTCATCAGATCTATCGATGAAATCCCAAGCACCATCTTTTCCTTTAGTAGGCCATGCAAATGGTCCTCCTTTAGTGGTTGTTCCTAATATGGTTCCTCCTTGATAGTGAATACCAGCTACATTAGCTCCTGTTAATTCAACAATTTCTTGAGGGTCTTGTAATACGCCATCAAAAGATTGGATACTTCCAACTACTTCCCAATCATCCGTTAATTCGGCACGTTTTACAACTCCTCTTATTACTGCATTTAACCCTGGGCAATCTCCCCCACCTGTTAATATAAGTGCTTTTTTCTTCATGTTTTTCCTATCTTTTTTACTGTATGATTGTCTAATTTTTACTAAGGTAAAGTTCACTTTTCCTTTGGAATCAAGAAGTGATATTTATCACAAATTACACGAATCTACGATAACGTTTTCGCTGTAACTACATCGTTTATAGCAAGTAAAATACAAGAAAATCATTCCTCTTACTTAAATGAATTCCTTTTTTTAGGAGCGCATATGTCATCATATTTAAGATTATTTCTGTCTTTTTAATATAAAGGTAAATCATACACTTATGAGGCAAGTGTCAATATAAAAAGACGGGTAATTTGAAGGTGTAAATTTTGTGTTTAATTGGTTTTCTAAGGGGATTTACAATGGTTTATTTTTACTTTGAACTATTGATCGCTCCCAGCATCTGAGTTGCTTCCATCACAATCATTTTTGCCTTGGGGTCATAAGAAACAACCAAATCTTCTAAAAGATTCAACCTGTTTTTAGGAACGACTACAAAAATAATATCTTTAGCGGTTTCCTGGCCAAGATCTTTTCCATTGACAGTGGTTCCTGAAACGCCAATTTGCTGTTTAATAAGTAAACCTAAAGGGAGTAAAGCTTTATAAGAAGAGATATGTACAATCAAATGATTTGGGCGTCCTGTCAAAACTACATCAATCAATTTTGCTCCCGTAAAAATACTAATCATACTCCAGAGGGCTAATTCTATACTGTTAAAGACTAATCCCGCAGCTAAAACTACAATAATATCCAGGATAAGAATGACGGTTCCCGTTTTTAACGAGGTTTTGGAAGTTACAATCCTTGCGATAATAGTACCACCACCAGCAGAACCACCTCCTTTAAAAATAAACCCCAATCCGGTTCCTACAAGTACTCCTCCGTACAATGTGGCTAGTAAAGGCTCTGTACTCAAGGCTTCTAAGTGAATAACTTTTGACAATACATCTATGAAAACCCCCATCATAATAATGGCAACTCCAGATTTTAAGGCGAAATATTTACCTAAATAACGGATACTAACGAGTAATAAGGGGATATTGATCAAAGCAAATAGCAATCCAATGGGAAGGTTGAAAATCGTGTGAAAAATAATGGACAAACCAGCAGTTCCTCCAGTGGCAATCTGATTGGGGCTTAAAAAACCTACGACGCCAAAGGCGACTAACAAACAACCAAGGGCGATGAACAAATAATTTAGGGCTTCTTTTTTCATGAAAAACGGATTATCGTGCAAAGGTATTAAGAATGGTTGGTTTGAGCTTAGTATTCATATGAATTTGATTGGATAGATTAAAAGGATTCTCTAAATGATGTTTATGATGCAAGGGCTGCAGTGATTTCCATTGACTATCTTTTCATGTGGATGATCGAAACCGCTAGAGTACAGTAAGTGTATTCGTTCTTGTTTGATACACTCATAGTTGGGGTTTTAAGACTTTTATTAGAGATAAGCAATACTCACACATGTAGCGTCTAAGGCATTTGTCTACTCGCAACTGTCTATTCGTATCGACAATTCGTATCCATTTATTTACATCCGTTATTCTATCGAACACGGGGATCCAGCATGAAAAAACGCATAACATAGATTATAATCCTGTAAATAAATACACTACAGATGTAAAAAGAGAGCGTTACAATCCTAAAACTCCACGCCATAACAGATATATTCACACCCTAAACCAAGTGTGTCAGGCATTTACAAAAAGCCATTCCTATTCAAATAATTAAGAGTAGTTTTACCGCTTATGATTACAAAAAAAACTTCTCAATTTGAATTTATTGCTTTAATGGCATCTTTAATGGCCATGGTTGCTTTATCTATTGATGCATTATTACCTGCTTTACAGCAAATAGGAATAGACATCGGTATGCAACAGGCTAATGATGGACAACTGCTCATCACCATGATATTTTTAGGATTGGGGATTGGTCAATTGTTTTTTGGGCCTTTGTCAGATACGATAGGGCGTAAAAACGTTGTCTATCTAGGATTTTTCGTATTTATAATTGCCAGTCTTGTCTGTATCTTCTCTCAGAATATCGAAATGATGCTGTTTGGACGTGTTTTTCAAGGCATCGGACTTTCTGCCGCAAGAACAGTGAGCATCTCTATCATTAGAGACAGTTACAGTGGAGATCATATGGCAAAAATCATGTCTTTTGTAACAGTGATTTTTTTAATTGTTCCAACCATTGCCCCTGCAGTAGGTAAATTCATCTTGGATGTTTATTCTTGGAAAGCCATTTTTTATATACAATTAATAGGAGCGTTAATCGTTTGTTTTTGGTTTGGCAAGCGTCAAGTAGAAACACTTCCTAAAGACAAAAGAATTCCGTTTACCATCCGAACCCTTATTAACGGAGCTAGAGAGACCTTTCGTTACAAACAAACCATTGCTTTTACTTTTATATCCGGACTTGTAACGGGTTCATTTATGGTTTACTTAAGTGCTTCTCAACAGGTGTTTCAGCTACAATATGGCTTGGTGGATGAGTTCCCCTTTATATTTGCCTCCCTAGCAATTACAGTAGGGACCGCCACTTTTTTAAATGGTAAATTGGTGATGATATACGGGATGGAAAAACTATTGAGAATCGCTTTACTCGGTTTTTTTATAGCTTCGATTACTTATGTTTTCCTATTTCTCAGTACAGAAAATCCTCCAGTAGAAATTCTAATGTTATTTTTTGCAATCCAATTTTTTATGTTGGGATTTATCTTTGGAAACACCCGTGCTTTAATAATGGAGCCTATTGGTCATATTGCAGGAATAGGGGCCGCTATTACTGGTTTTTCAGGTACCTTATTCGCCGTACCCATTAGTATTTTTGTAGGAAGATTTATAGGAGAAACAGCACTGCCTATGTTTATAGGTTTTACGATATGCAGCGGATTGTCCTTAATAATTTACACGATACACTATATTGTAAAACAACGTACTAACTAATGTAACCTTTAGTTATTCTTTAATCTTTTAATCCCAACATTCCTTTGATTCTAGCGACCAATAAATCACTTATTATTTGAGTTGCCAATGCTTTCTCTAGTATTTCTAAGTCAATTTTAACAGGGTGTTCCTTTAACTCATGTAAGGTTCCGTTTAATTTTGCCTTTGCTGTTTTTAAACGAGATTTCACTTTCGAATTTCTGTTTATTTTCCGGGGAGATACAAGTCCAAAAACAAATAAAGTATATAAGAGCAAGGCGATTAAAATACAGCTGGGTATAATAATACACCCTGCTAAAAAAATTAAAAAATCATTTGTTCCTGGATCAAAAACTTCTCCTGCGTCATTGTAATAGGCTTCATGGCAATGACTCGGGCCATCTACAGGGTAGAAACTGGCGTCAATTATTTGCTCAAATAAACGCCATTGCCAAGGTGTATTATTTTTAAAATAATTATGGCTGTTATAATAGCCAACTCTTGAAGAAATGGTGTTGTCTGGATTTCCTCCCGCCATTACATTTCCCAATTGATCAATTGCTATAAAAAAATTCCCCAAATAACTCATACGTAATGATTTAGAATTGCATTATAAGTTAATCATTTTAAACTAAGGTGTTTTAATCTTCCATAGTTACCAAATACAACTAGTACTCGGTAACTTAAATACTTTAGCTCAAGTTTGACGCGTTGTTTAAAGCCCCGCATTGGAACTTTTTTTAAAGCCTTCTGTGTGGGAGGAAATCAGCGGCTCAGCAGCCTTTATTAAAGTCGCACTTTAATAAAGGTAAAGTAATATAGTTGCTAAAAAAAGGCTAATATTTTGAGAATCAGATGTAATTCGATAAGTCTCCAGCTTAGACTTACCGTACAGAACAATTCATTCTCTCAAATACTCACTTATTTTATGAACTCACTAAGAGTTCGCTTAAAAAATACCTCAAAAAAGCCTCCTTTTTTGGTTCGTTTTATTCATTATTATTATTATTTTAAATAAATTGAATTCATGATACAGCATAGCTGGTTTTGGAGAAGTAAAAAATGAACATACAGCGTGAAATTACGTCAATGGTAGATGGTGATTTTAAAAAAAAAAACAAGTGGAGGTGATGACGTCCAGAGTAATACTAAAGGTATATAAACTCTGGACAATTGATAATTTCAAATCGAAGCCCGTCTTTTATGCAGTATATATGTTCAAAAGCTGCGAGAACAGGAATGACGCGCAGTTTTGGACATGGTTTTTAAGAAGGCCTTATACCAAAAATAATCCCCAATAACCAATGTAAATGGTTTATTTTACGTTTTATCATTGTTGAAAAACCGAAGGATAGCTACGGATATCCTTAGATTTTTCACCTAGCTAAAACAAAAAATATCACAGTTAAAACATTCGTATCTTGTCCTTATTAAAAGGTACTTTATGAAAGAACAATTCTCTATTTGCCCACATTGCTGGGAAGAAATTTCCATGTTATTGGACACTTCAGTCTCCTCCCAAACTTACATAGAGGACTGTGAAGTTTGCTGTAATCCAATTCAAGTAGAGGTGGAGTGCTCCCAAGGAGAAATCACATATTTTAACCTTCGAAGTATTGATCAATAAATTGTGGATATCGGAGAACTCATAGCATAATTTTAATGCATTATTTTTAGAGGATTGCCCCATAGATTATTTTGTACAGATGTAGGAGACTCTATTTATTTAATATTGGAAAATGTCAGCATAAATAATTAGGATGGATTTTAGATTAATTTGTTGTTCGAGGATACTTGTCAATCTAATCATAGGGGCCCTTTTTTGTTTTTTAAATTGATGAAGACAAACTAAATAAACAATTCACCATATATTTCATGACTTAAAGTCGGCTATAAATCACTAATGTCTAACACTTAAAAGAGTCCTATTGATGGCTTTAGTATCAATTTCATCGCGTTGAGCTAAGGGGGAGATTTATTTTAAAAGGAATCAAAACCAATTGGAGCTATTCAGAAAAACAACATCAGTCCTGAATTTTTAATATGATCCCCATTTAAGTATGTTCATAGTCTAAAAACACATTTGAATGGCAACTTGTTTATGCATAAAGTCAATAATCGACATGGCTTAATCTATTTGAAAAACAAACTAGTTAGCATAAAAATTAGAGAACACTTTTGCTGTTTTTCCAAGAATATCAAGTTATAGCTTTAGAATATCCGCATGTACGACTTGGGTTTAAAGGAAAACTACAGTTTCTAAATAAAGGGGATTGTCCGGAAGTTTTATGAGACAATCACTGGTATGCTCTAATTTTCACTAAAAAACAGCAGCATTATAATCATCATAAACCAACAAATGAAAAGCGCGATATTAATGGTAAAACAACCGAAATGACGTTCGGATCAAAGGATATTCTTTATTAACTGCTTCTAACAAGCCATCATACAGTACGTTTTTCACAAGAGTCCTTTTATACTTGGAGTTAATATTTGGAATAAACAGAAAAAAAGTTGATGCTAAAGTCGTTTGGTTTAGGTGTTTTTACGAAATAATAAAATCTTTAGAATTTAGAGTCTAATATATTGTATTTCAGATTATTACATTCAAAATAGATCCTTAGAGTTCACTGTAAAAACACTATTTGGCAACAATGTTACTTATGTAGGAATAGGAGAATTGCTACTATTTAATTGATTAACAATAGGTAATATACCGGTTGTTTAATTGGTTTTCGTAGTAAAAACCACCTATAATTGATTAGTGACACTATTAAATCACTAAAATAGCATACGTTTGATGAAGTTTTTCAATGGATATTTTCAGTTAGCAAAGCGTCCGTTAGTACGCGTACAGATAGAGAAACAATCTACGCATTAGGTAGAGGCAGGCATTAACTGAAATGCGCGAGTTTATAATTGATAAAAGAGCAAGTCCATGATTACTGGAATTTACATAAGTATATCATCGTGCCATTTTTACATCAATTGACTAAAATTTATGTAAGAGATAATTAATATAATAATATTAACCGACTGAAATTAAATGAGTTACGTTATTATTAAAATAGACATACAGTGCTATAAAATCGTTGGCACAAGAGATAATTACACTGTATAGTCTTGGAGATTAGATGTAAAGGTAGAGATCTCGAGAAAACACGCTAGAATAATTTAGTAGTAATTTTACTGAAAAGTGATGATATCTGTGTTTCAAAACATTCTATTTAACATAATATAAATTATAGGACAACGATTTATTGCTGTTAATGGTGATATACGGGTTATTCTACGAATTGGACTTTAGAAATACGTTTTAACATTATTAAACGAACGTGGTTAAAATGCAATAATTTAGCACTAAATAATATTTCAAGCTATGAATACTGAATTTTATACACGTTATGTATTGTTCTAGTAAATTTAAGCTCATTATTCAATGATATAAATATCGTATTGACATTGTCTTAGACAGTGAAAAATCATTTTCAATTACACATAGCCATTCCTTGATGACAAATATACTCTATGAGAATCCTTTAATCACCAGCTAATTACTTCTAGTTGTATAGAAACACAATCAGACTAATTTATATTGTGAAACAAACGCGTTATTAAGATACTACTAGCTATGGTTCAGTAGTTTATGAATGAATCTTGTTTTTCATATCCTAAACAGCTACCTATGTTGAATCTTTTTTTAAAATCAATTATGCATATAACGGTTTAACTTGTAATTATATGGAATTAGTAAGATTCATAATCGTGGGTGTTTTAATTCTAACCTGTAACCAACTGAATACGTATGTTTTACACGTGTACTTACTTAATGTATTGGATTCTAGGGCTTAAAAAATTAAGATATTCTATTGTATATAAGCTCATAACACTAATGTTATACAAAATGAAACACATAAACAATTTAAGCCAACGAACTAAGGGTTCAATATATAAAGACTAAAATTGTAGCTACAATCGAATGAAGTCTTCGGTCCTAGATGGTCAAAACATTGACGATCGCAATAGCGCTATAATCCGTTGTGATACGTCATTCATAGCTATACCGCTAAAAAAAAGTAGTTGTCGTAATAGGTATGTGTAATCCGTTAAAATTCTTGAAAAATTAATTTTTTATTTTTTTTCGTCTATAAACAACCTTATAAAAGTACGAGCTGAATTAAACTATCCTATGCTAATAAAAAAGGCTTAAATCACAGCTTACCCTACTCTGCGCGCTTGTTTTGAGGCCGCGAAAAACACCCTCTACCCCTATGTTTACTGAGCTAATTTTAAAAAAACATGTCCGATCCCCTCTTGCAAATGGGATTTAAAGAACTCTATTTTAGGGGGCTATTTCCCTATGAAATTTACTTTACGGGAATATTTTAACAGTCAAAAAAGAATACTTATTTTTCATACTGATGAAATGAGCACATCTATTTTGAATAACACATTCTCTATACTAATTTATTTACTAGAAGTATCACTCCTGCCCTACCTGTAACTTATTGTTTTATAGCGTTTAAAAAGAAACCAAACACTTAATAAGTAATTCCTAAATAACATTAAATGAGTAGGCAGTTTTTTTATAAAAACAGGAACTGAGCGTAATGATTTCGAATCAGTAACGATTATTCTATACTGCAATACTTTATTAAGTGTAAGATCCCCGGTGTTTTCACAATGCTACTCCACTATTGTCTTCTTAATTTTTTTGTAATAAGTAATTAATTGTTGAAAATATTATCATAAAGCAAAAACACCTTGAGATATAAAAGCGCTTTACCCATACGGCTCACACAGAAGTAATCCCGGTACAGAGGACTTAATGAAAGAACAACTTGAACACATTGTAAATCCCCATTTTATAATTCGATTTTAATCACGTATTATTATTATTCGAGAGCTATCAAATAAACATTGTAATCCTCCATCTTCTGATAATTAGATGACAAGCCCTCTGACTTGTTCTCCTTTAGAAATATTAAATCTATTTATATTAGCTATAGAATACCATCTAATTACATTTCATCTTTTTTAAATAGCGCAGTTGAATTACTGAAAACAGTAAAATGACATTTATACTCACTAATAATTTACAACAACGTAAAAAGAGCAGCCGTTGAAATCTAAGGATTCAAAAAAGGAAACTAAACAAACAGATACTTCTAAATTAAATTGAGTCGAGATTTATACAAAAGAAGACGCTAGCCTATTGCATTGATAATCATAAAAAACCAACATAACTCTTGATATTGTTTTAGACCAAGAAGATTTAGTATTTCAACAACCAGATTTTTAGATGACAGGAATTCAGCTGTTTTTTACATCACATACCATCCGCATATTTTGGGATCAATATATTTCAATAATATGTGATGATACCATGATAAACTTTACGTTGTTTAATTTCAACTGTAAACCAACTTTAAGCGTAAATCTAAGATTGCTTCTACAACGGTGTCCTTCCTAAAATATCGCAGCATATAGCAAGAATCTATTTTTACTGTTTTACATCCAAAAGTATGTCTTACCAATTTTTGTATTTAGCAGAATTTGGGTTTAGTAGTCATTTCAACCTGGCCTACATTGAAATATCATACCCTGAAAATCCGCCCTGTTTTAAAGATAAATAAATCGAAGAGCTGACCTTAGACTTAAAACCAATCTCCATTGGATTGGTTTTAATTATTACAAATACAACCAACAGCTAAAATTCAATATAACAATATTCCTACTGGATCTGATGCTGCAAATACTACTTCGCTTAGCTCCCATTTCAACCGGTAGAAAATATAGAGCCGTTACTTTTTATAAACTTGGTTTTGTGTTTTAGAGGTTCCAATAATGAAAACTCCATCTCTTCAAAAACACCACCTTCTGAGGWTTTATTGACACCKAYCACWCTACAGTTAAAATATTCTATGACATTCTCAGCTATTGAYATRRCTGGTTATCCGYAGTTTAAGYKYGCTAACCGTTGRCRTTTAAGGYATTATAGGTGCTGTTTTTACTTATRCAACGCTCCTWTTCTTTTCAAGGAAASCTMMTRATTTCAATATTAAAAAYATTARYSACTGATTTACARTYGWTTAYRYGTTTTTTACTTTAAATTAAWKWGGACTAAATAAAWACRGAATAATCATGTCMYATATTNGGAANCCCAANACAAAKACTATACTAAGGCAATGTAAACTAGKCTTATACRTTCCTGAAACACATATTAAATACAACAAATGAGTTTTAGACATTCGAAATCATAGATAAATACGCTCGTTTTCTTCTTTTAACTCCTCCATTTCATGTAGCGATGAACTAAACCAATAATTACAAACAGTAAAATCACGTTTATACTTACTGAAAAATCACCCCGAGATAAAAGGAACAGTCATCAATATCTAAGGATTCAAAAAGCAATAAATAAATAAACAGATGGTTCTAAATTAAATTGAGTCGGGATTTATTCAAAAGAAAGACGCTAGGCTGTTGCATTGATGATCATAAAAAACCAACATAACTCTTGATATTGTTTTAGACCAAGAAGATTTGGTGTTTCAACATCCACCATTTTAGCTGACAGGAATTCATGTGTTTTACAACACATAGTATCCGTATATTCTGAAGCTAATAAATTTCAATAATATCTGATGATACCATGGCAAACTTTACCTTGTTTAATTTCAACTATAAATAAACTTTAAGCGTAAATCTAGAATTGCATCTATAACGGTGTCCCTCCGGAAATATCGCAGCATATAGCAAGAATCTATTTTTACTGTTTTACATCCAAAAGTATGTCTTACCAATTTTTGTATTTAGCAGAATTAGGATTTAGTTCTCATTTCAACCTAGTCTAAACTGAAACATCATACCCTGAAAATCCTCCCAGTTTTAAAGATAAATAAATCGAAGAGCTGACCTGGACTTAAAACCAATCTCCATTGTATTGGAATTAATTATTGCAAATATAACCCACAGCTAAAATTCAATGAAACAAAATTCCTCCTGGATATAATGCTGAAAATATTACTTCTCTTAAATTCCATTTCAACCGGCAGAAAATCTAGGAGCCGTTACTTTTTATAAACTTGGTTTTGTATTTTAGAGGTAGTAATAATTAAAAATCCATCCCTTCAAAAACACCACCTTCTGAGGTTTTATTGACACCTACCACACTACAGTTAAAATGTTCTATGACATTCTCAGCTATTGATATGACTATGTTTTTCTGGTTTTCAGTCTCTATTTCTTGTTCTTCAGAAACTTACGTTCTCTGTTTTTTAGTTCGCTACTCCCCCATGCTTTTCAAGGAAAGCTCCTGATTTCAATATTAAAAATATTAATCACTGATTTACAGTTGTTTATGTGTTTTTTACTTTAAATTAATTAGGACTAAATAAAAATGAAATAGTCATGTCCTATATTGGAACCCAATACAAAGACTATACTAAGGCAATGTAAACTAGGCTTATACGTTCCTGAAACATATATTAAATACAACAAATGAGTTTTAGACGTTCGAAATCAGGGATAAATACCCTCGTTTTCTTCTTTTAACTCCTCCATTTCATGTAGCCATGAACTAAACCAATAATTACAAGCAGTAAAATGACATTTATACTCACTGAAAAATCACCCCGAGATAAAAAGAGCAGCCATTGAAATCTAATCATTCAAAAAGACAACTAAATAAACAGATGGTTCTAAATTCAA